>NZ_JAOWDD010000031.1:0-142365 GCF_030336655.1 Citrobacter sp. Cb041
CCATGCCGAACTCAGAAGTGAAACGCCGTAGCGCCGATGGTAGTGTGGGGTCTCCCCATGCGAGAGTAGGGAACTGCCAGACATCAAATAAAAACAAAAGGCCCAGTCTTTCGACTGGGCCTTTTGTTTTATCTGTTAAACGCCAGTGCTGTATTCGGCGCATGGCTTTAATGGATAACCTGTGACAAAAACGCACGAGTGCGTTCAGATTTGGGGTGAGCAAAAAACTCATCCGGTGCTGCCTGTTCAACAATCTCGCCAAGATCCATAAAGATCACCCGGTCGGCCACTGTGCGGGCAAAGCCCATTTCATGGGTAACACACAGCATAGTCATGCCTGATTGCGCCAGACCTATCATGGTATCAAGCACTTCTTTTACCATTTCAGGATCCAACGCTGATGTGGGTTCATCGAATAACATAATTTTAGGTTTCATGCACAGCGAGCGTGCAATGGCCACGCGCTGTTGCTGCCCACCAGAGATTTGCCCAGGATATTTATGCGCATGTTCAGCAATGCGAACTCGCTCAAGGTAGTGCATTGCCAGAGCTTCAGCCTCTTTTTTTGGCATCTTTTGCACCCAGATCGGTGCCAGCGTGCAG
The DNA here is from genome assembly GCF_030336655.1 of Citrobacter sp. Cb041. Taxonomy (NCBI): domain Bacteria; kingdom Pseudomonadati; phylum Pseudomonadota; class Gammaproteobacteria; order Enterobacterales; family Enterobacteriaceae; genus Citrobacter; species Citrobacter sp. Cb041. Next base: position 604 of record NZ_JAOWDD010000031.1, read on the forward strand.
TTTTGCAGGACCGTCAAATGAGGAAAGAGATTAAAGTGCTGAAAAACCATGCCAACTTCTTGTCTGACGCGCTCAATATTGCGGATATCTTCATTGAGTTCGATCCCATCCACCACAATACGTCCTTGCTGATGCTCTTCAAGATGGTTGATACAGCGGATAGTTGTCGATTTACCCGAACCGGAAGGTCCGCATAATACGATGCGTTCTCCCTGCTTTACCTTCAGGTTGATGTTTTTCAGGACGTGAAACTGTCCGTACCATTTGTTGACGTTTTCCAGCGTAATCATCGCGTCGGTAGACGGCATTAATAATTGGCTCATAAATTCCTCAGTGCAGTGTACGCCCGGTGTTAAAACGTTTTTCCAGATGTTGGCTGTAACGCGACATGCTAAAACAGAAGATCCAGTAAATCAGTGCAGCGAAAACATATCCTTCCGTCGACATCCCCAACCATGCAGGGTCCACAGTTGCCTGCTGCACGCTACTGAAGAGATCAAACAGGCCGATGATGATGACCAGACTGGTATCCTTAAACAGGGCGATAATCGTGTTAACCAGACCCGGAATAACCAGCTTGAGGGCTTGCGGAAGAATGACCAGCCCTTGCGTTTTCCAGTACCCTAACGCCAGTGATTCAGCGGCTTCATACTGACCTTTTGGTAGGGCCTGTAACCCTCCGCGAACCACTTCTGCGACATACGCCGACTGGAAAAGAATCACGCCGACCAGCGCCCGGATAAGTTTGTCGATACTGGTCCCTTCGGACATAAACAGAGGAAGCATGACCGAGGACATAAAAAGGACGGTAATCAACGGTACACCGCGCCAGAACTCAATGAAAATGACGGATAAAATCCGCACGACTGGCATATGAGACCGACGTCCAAGCGCCAGTAAAATACCCCACGGAAGCGCGCCCGCAATCCCCACGGATGCAATGATAAGCGTCAGTGTTAATCCGCCCCACTGTCGGGTTTCTACGCGCTCAAGTCCGAAAAAACCACCGTACATCAACCACCAGACCACCACGGGATAAACGACGGCCCAGACGGCGATATAGCGGCCACGGTGAGGAATAGATTTCCAGAACATAGGGACGATAGAGGCCAGGCCAATGATCAGGGCCAGATTTACGCGCCAGCGCTGATCGTGGGGATAAAGTCCATACATGAATTGCCCAAAGCGTTCATGAATGAACACCCAGCAAGCCCCTGCTTTGGTGCAGTCTGCGCGGGTTGAACCGACCCAGTTGGCCTGAAAGAATACCCAGTTCAGCAGTGGCGGAAGAAATGACCAAATCAGCCAAATGCACAGCAGCGTGAGCAGGCTATTTGACCAACTGGAGAACAGGTTTTTACGCACCCAGAGTAGACTGCGGCTTGCCGGGTTACTGTTCTGACGCGAGGGGTGAGACAGCAGTGCTTTTGTCATCATGGCTCCTTAGCGCTCAATCAGTGCAATACGGCGGTTATAAATATTCATCAACAGAGAAATGCTCAGGCTGATGATCAGGTACACCGACATCGTGATAGCAATAGTTTCAATGGCTTGCCCTGTTTGATTGAGTACCGTGCCGGCAAACAGTGAAACCATATCCGGATAGCCAATGGCAGCCGCAAGTGAGGAGTTTTTGACGATATTCAGATACTGGCTGGTTAATGGGGGAATGATGACGCGCAGCGCCTGTGGGATGATCACCTGGCGCAGTGTCACCGGATTTGGCAGACCCAGCGAGCGTGCTGCTTCATGTTGGCCATAAGGAACGGCCTGTATTCCCGCTCGAATAATTTCTGCTATAAACGCCGAGGTATACACTGAAAGCGCCAGCGTCAGGGCAGCCAGTTCGGGAATAAGCACCATACCGCCACGGAAGTTAAAACCGCGAAGGGCGGGGATATCCCAGTGAAGCGCTGCGCCAAACAGCCACTGTGAGATCATCGGTAAAAGCACGATCAGCGCCAGAGCCGTGGGCCAGGTCCGGCGTAGCTGACCGGTTTTAGTCTGGTGCATTCTGTTGTAGCGAAATAGCCCGATAGTGACGACGATAGTGATAATTACAGCGCCGCAAAAGGCAAAAAATCCTTCTCCCATTTGCGGTGCCGGAATATAGAGACCCCGGTTACTCAGAAACATCAAGTCCAGCGCGTTAACGGCCTGACGTGGGCCGGGCAGGTTACGTAATACGGCGAAATACCAAAAGAAGATCTGCAGCAGCGGCGGTATATTGCGGAACGTTTCGATGTAGATCGTCGAGAGCTTTCGTAATAACCAGTTATCTGACAGGCGTGCCAGTCCGAGAAAGAAACCGAGAATTGATGCGAAAACAATGCACAGTGCAGAAACTAATAGCGTATTGAGCAGGCCAACGATAAAGACACGGCCATACGTATCGCCTTGCTCGTAATCGATCAGATGCTGGACAATACCAAATCCGGCGCTGCGATCGAGAAAAGAGAATCCCGAGGTAATACCGCTATTGTTCAGGTTATTTATCGTGTTATGGATGAGATAGACCGCAATGCAGATGACCGCAATGACGGCAAGTATTTGAAATAACCAGGCGCGGACCGCAGGGTTAGAAAAGGATAACGATCCTTTTACGATTGAGCGGCGATGGAACATAAGAAAACCTCGGTAACTATGACTCTGGACTGAGCGCCGCAGTCGCGGCGCCCGTTACATCACTACGTATTAGCGCACCGGTGGCGCATATTGAATGCCACCGTTATTCCAGAGGTTGTTCTGTCCACGTTTGATCTTCAGTGGGCTTTCCGATCCCACGTTACGCTCAAAGATCTCCGAGTAGTTACCTACCTGCTTGATAATGTTGTAAGCCCATTTGTTATCAAGCTTCAGATCCTTGCCATAATCCCCTTCTTTGCCTAACAGGTGTGCCATATCCGGCGTTGCAGGATTAGCCGCTTTTTCATCGACGTTTTTCGAGTTAACGCCCATTTCTTCCGCATTCAGCATGGCGAACAGCGTCCAGCGAACAATGGAGAACCACTCATCGTCCCCACGACGTACAACAGGTCCCAGCGGTTCTTTAGAAATAACTTCTGGCAGGACAATCCACTCCGCGGGATTACTCAGCTTGATTCGCAGGGCGTACAACTGAGACTGGTCGGAAGCCAGCGTGTCGCAGCGCCCAGATTCCAGAGCTTTAGCTGATTCATCCGAGCGGTCAAAGGTGACAGGGGTGTACTTCATGTTGTTGGCTTTAAAGTAGTCAGCCACGTTCAGTTCGGTATCTGTTCCTGCCTGGATACAAACCGTTGCGCCATCCAGCTCTTTAGCACTCTTAAGACCCGCTTTATTGTGGGTAAGAAAACCAATGCCGTCGTAATACGTTACGCCAGTGAAAGACATTCCCATTCCTGCGTCACGAGAGGAGGTCCAGGTGGTATTACGAGAGAGCATGTCGACTTCACCTGATTGTAGTGCGGTAAAGCGTTCCTTGGCGGTGAGCGGGGTATATTTTACTTTGCTATCATCGCCAAATACGGCGGAGGCAACGCCACGACATACGTCGACATCAATACCTGAGAACTTACCGCTTGCATCGGCATAAGAAAAGCCAGGCAACCCGTCACTGATCCCACACTGCACAAAACCTTTTTTCTTTACAGCATCAAGAGTTGCGCCGGCATGTGCCTGATTTGCAACCGCAAGCAGCACGCCGGCCGCAGCCAGGCTGGCTATTATCATCTTTTTCATAGAGCATCCTGTGTGGAGGAATTATTGTTATGGAAACGTTCTGAAAACGTCTTTTACCTGTCTGTGGCTATGGCCATACTCTTTTAAGCAAAGGTAGTGCCAGGTTTTTGCGCACGATTATTCGACGCAATATCCAGAGTGTAGACAGGAAAAAATAAATGCAGCGCCCTGAAGTGGTGCAAAATTGAAACGTAAGCCACATTTCGGCGCAAAAAATTTAAAAATCAAACCGGACGCGTGATAACGATTTCGTACGTTAATATTGATGACGTGAGAATAATGAAAAGAAAGCGCGCTGTTACGAAGAACTGAAAAAATGCTAATTTCAAATCGTGGATATGTGAGGAAAATCTATAATAATTTTATTATACGTTGAGTGCTATATACCAACGTTTTGTCTTATATGAAGATTTAATTCTTATTGCAAAAAGCGCGGTACCCACCGCGCTTTTAAGAAGATTTATTTGGTCAGGGCGACTATCCCAAGCGTCAGCCCGGCAACGGCTGCTGCGCCACCGGCGATGGCACCGGCTGTTTCCCAGTTATCCTGCGTGGTGCCTTTCATACAGGTATTGGTATGAACCAGGCGTCCCTGATCGTCGTATACAGGTACGCAAGGAGAATCGTGTGCACAGCCGGCCAGGAATGCGGTAAGCAATGCAACGGATATTAATCTTTTCATGGTGTTACCTCAAAAATAAGCGTTTCGCTAATTGAGCAAAGACAAACGCTAAGCCATCTGCGAACTCGGCGATTATTTTACCACTTCTTAAAAAAAGACTGACATGAGGAATAATCTCAATTCATGTGGATTGTAAAAATAATGGATAAAAAGAAAGGTGACTGGCGAGTTTTTCAGGAAGGGTTTATTAGAAATAAATGGCTATCTTATTAATAAATAAAGAGGGCCATCTTAGGTGAAAAAGGCGTCCGAAGACGCCTTAATTTTACAAATTAATTGTTGCGCCGACTAAAACGCCGTCTGACGACAACGAAGAAGACGGGGACGAAGAAGATTGCCAACAATGTCGCGGTCAGCATGCCTCCCATTACGCCTGTTCCGACCGCATTCTGCGCCCCGCTACCTGCTCCGCGGCTGATAACCAGAGGCATAACCCCCAGAATAAACGCCAGGGATGTCATCAGGATTGGACGAAGACGCATGCGTGACGCCTCCAGTGTGGCTTCAATCAACCCTTTACCTTCTTTATCCATCAGGTCTTTGGCAAACTCCACGATAAGGATAGCGTTTTTGGCGGAAAGACCGATGGTAGTCAGCAGACCTACCTGGAAGTAAACGTCGTTATTCAGACCGCGTATGGACGCCGCCAGAAGCGCACCGACCACGCCAAGCGGTACAACCAACATGACTGAAAATGGAATAGACCAGCTCTCATACAATGCGGCGAGACACAGGAAGACGACGATTAACGAAATAGCGTATAACGCAGGTGCCTGATTGCCGGAGAGCCGTTCCTGATATGACATCCCCGTCCAGTCATAGCCGATACCGGTTGGCAACTGTGCTGCCAGGTTTTCCATGAGCGCCATGGCTTCACCGGTGCTTCGACCCGGCGCGGCCTCTCCCAGTATTTCCATTGATGGCATACCGTTGTAACGCTCCAGGCGGGGTGAACCATATATCCAATGCGACGAACTGAACGCAGAGAATGGCACCATTTCACCATTCCCACTACGTACGTAGAGATTGTTGATGTCGTTGGGTAACATACGGAACGGCGCGTCAGCCTGAACGTATACCTTTTTCACTCGGCCATGATCGATAAAATCGTTCACATAGGTGCCGCCAAGGGCCGTGGAAATCGTTTGGTTTATATCCGACAGACTTACGCCTAACGCCTGGGCTTTTTCCTGATCAATATCCAGCTTAAATTGCGGGGTATCTTCCAGACCGTTAGGGCGCACGCGCACCAGCAAATCTGGATGTTCTCTCACCATACCCAGCAACTGGTTCCGGGCTTTCGTCAGTTCTGTATGACCGAGGTTAGCCTGATCAATTAACTGAAAATCAAAGCCGGTCGCGGTACCCAGTTCAAGAATGGCAGGCATGTTGAACGGGAACACCAGTCCATCTTTAATCTGGCTGAACGCCCTGGTCGCACGTTCGACGATAGCCGTCACGCCGTTTTCATCGCCCGAACGCTCTTCCCATGGTTTGAGGCTAATAAAGACGATACCGGAGTTCTGTCCCTGGCCGCTAAAGCTGAAGCCATTAACGGTGAACACCGATTTTACGTTCGCTTTTTCCTGGTTCAGGTAGTAATTCTGAATCTGATCCAGCACCTGCTGTGTGCGCGTCTGTGTCGCACCAGCAGGAAGTTGCACCATTGTCATAAAGACCCCCTGATCCTCTTCGGGCAAGAAGGAGGTAGGGAGGCGTAAAAACAGAACAGCCATTCCGCCGACGATAAGAACATATAGCAACAAGTAGCGTCCGGTTTTGCGCAGAATACCGCTGATACTATTGCTGTAATGCCCGACGCTTTTATCGAACAGGGCGTTAAACCATCCGAAAAAACCGCCTTTCTTTTCAACATGTCCGGCGGAAACGGGTTTTAGCAGCGTTGCGCAAAGCGCTGGCGTAAGAATGAGGGCGACCAGAACAGAAAGCGCCATCGCTGAAACAATGGTCAGAGAGAACTGGCGGTAAATGGCGCCGGTCGAGCCGCCAAAGAACGCCATGGGGATAAATACCGCCGAGAGCACCATCGCGATCCCGACCAGTGCGCCCTGGATCTGGACCATGGATTTCTGCGTCGCCTCTTTGGGCGGCAGTTTCTCTTCCGCCATGACGCGTTCGACGTTTTCTACTACCACGATGGCGTCATCGACCAGCAGGCCGATGGCCAGCACCATTCCGAACATCGTTAGCGTGTTGATGGAGAATCCGAATGCGGCGAGGATCGCGAATGTTCCCAACAGCACGACAGGCACTGCGATAGTTGGAATCAGCGTGGCGCGCAGATTTTGCAGGAACAGGTACATCACCAGGAAGACGAGGATGATGGCTTCAAACAGCGTTTTCACCACCTCGTTAATCGAGATTTTTACAAATGGTGTAGTGTCATAGGGGTAAACCACTTGCAAACCTTGCGGGAAGAAAGGTTGTAACTCAGCCAGCTTTGCTTTGACGCCTGCGGCAGTATCCAGCGCGTTTGCACCGGTCGCCAGCTTAATGCCCAGGCCTGTTGCAGGCTGACCATTAATTTTCGTCACCATGTTATAGTTTTCGCCGCCGAGTTCGATGCGGGCTACATCTCTGAGGTGAACCATTGAGCCATCCTGGCCCACCTTCAGCGTTATGCGACCAAACTCTTCCGGCGTTTTCAGGCGTGTCTGAGCAATAATGGAGGCATTAAGTTGTTGACCCTGGACGGATGGCGCGCCTCCCAGTTGGCCTGCGGCAATTTGATTATTTTGCGTTCTCAGTTGATTGATAACGTCCAGCGGAGTCAACTGATATTTGTTCATTGCGTTGCTGTCGAGCCAGATGCGCATTGCGTACTGTGCACCAAACATCTGGACATCGCCGACACCGGCTGTTCGGCTTATTGCGTCTTTAACGTTAGACGCCACATAGTCGGAAATATCATCCTGCGTCAGATTGTTATTATCGGAGACAAAACCCGCCACCATCAGGAAACCGCTGCTGGATTTCTCGACGCTGATCCCCTGCTGCTGTACTTCCTGAGGCAGTAAGGGCATCGCTAACTGTAATTTGTTTTGCACCTGGACCTGTGCGATATCCGGGTCAGTACCCGACTCGAAAGTCAGAGTAATGGTGACGCTCCCGGAGGAATCGCTGGTGGAGGACATATACATCAGGTTATCGATACCGTTCATATTCTGTTCGATAACCTGCGTAACCGTGTCTTGTACTGTCTGCGCATCCGCACCTGGGTAGGTGGCAGAAATAGCGACCGCAGGAGGTGCAATGGTCGGATACTGTGCAACGGGCAGTTGCATGATTGCCAGAGCCCCTGCCATCATCAGAATGATGGCCAGAACCCAGGCAAAAATAGGGCGATTGATAAAAAAGTTAGCCATGTCCGGTTACCTTATTGCGCAGTTTTTGCGGCTGGAGTTTCGGTATCGGTGGTTGCTTTAACCTTTACGCCGGGACGCGCTTTCTGCAATCCGCTGACGATAACCTTATCGCCAGGCTGTAAGCCCTCGCTGATTAACCACTTATCACCTATCGCCTGTGTAGCAACGACGGTGCGAGCCTCGACCTGACTCTTGTCATTGACAACCATCACCGTTGCATCGCCGCGTGGCGTACGCGTTACCCCTTGTTGGGGAACGAGAATGGCATTCGGCTGGACGCCTTCATCAATACGAGCACGCACAAACATGCCCGGCAGCAGCGTGTGCTGTGGGTTAGGGAATACGGCCCTGAGGGTGATGGATCCGGTACTTTCATCAACGGTGACATCAGAGAACTGCAACGCACCTTTCAGCGGGTACGACTGACCATTTTCCATCACCAGTTCGACGGTACTGCTGGCGCTGTCTTTATGCAGGCTCCCTTGCTCAACGGACTGTTTGAGGCGCATAAAGTCATTACTGGACTGTGTTACGTCGACGTAAATAGGATCAAGTTGTTGCACGGTAGCAAGCTCAGTTGCCTGGCCATTCGTGACTAATGCGCCTTCGGTGACGTTAGATTTACCGATACGTCCGCTAATGGGCGATGTCACTTTGGTGTAGGCCAGGTTGATACGAGCGCTTTCGACCGCCGCTTTTGCCGCGATAACGGAGGCATTGGCCTGGCGAGCATCAGCAATGGCCTGATCGTACTCTTGCTGGCTGATGTACTTAGTGCCAACCAGCGGGACATAACGTTTTACCGTTAAATGTGCGATAGCTGCTGCCGCTTCACTCTTTGCCAGTTCGCCTTTGGCGCTGTCGTAGTCGGCCTGGTAAGTCGCGGGATCGATCTGATAAAGCGACTGACCGGCTTCAACATCGCTTCCCTCGGTGAAATTCCGTTTAAGTACAATCCCGCTGACCTGAGGACGGACTTCAGCAATACGAAATGCTGTTGTGCGCCCTGGTAATTCGGTCGTCACGGCTAAAGGCGCCTTTTCGACGACATGGACAGTCACCTGCGGCTCTGCGGGGTGAGCTTGTGTTTCTCCCTGCTCGTTACAACCGGCGAGTAATACAGCGGACATGATGATGAATGAGGGCAGGAGTGAAAACCTGGCATTTTTCGTCATTTCTATTCCTTAAAAAACCGAACGCTCGTTATTAACCGGGTAACGCAGAGGCGATAACGCGCACAAGTGAAAATAATGGTTGGCTATCCTACAAATTATTAGCTTGCGATGTAAGCAATACTTATTTATGGGCGCGATACACGGCACGTAAAAACAAAAAAGGATTAATCTTCGGTTGTTTCATTATGGTTTTAATAGTAATGCTATGATGCGCATAAACACATATTGAAATAAGTATTTGGTTGGTGAATATATTGGTGGTTGTTATTTGTTTTGTTTATTCGTGTGCAATGTCCATAATTAACTGTTTTAGAACTCGTCTAAATAAACGCTAAGTGATACATTTGTTCCGTTTAGCAAATATTACATAAGAAAGTTAATCATTCTCTACCTTACCTCAGACAGTCGAAACCATGGCCAGAAAAACGAAAGCTGATGCCCTCAAAACACGACAGCACCTGATAGAAACAGCGATTATGCAGTTTGCCGTGCGTGGTGTTAGCAATACGACGTTAAACGACATTGCGGATGCCGCCAGCGTGACGCGGGGGGCGCTCTATTGGCATTTTGAAAATAAGACGCAATTGTTCAATGCGCTATGGTTACAACAACCTTCATTACGCGATCTTATTCAGGATAAGCTTATTGGTCGTTGGGGTGATAATCCTTTACAGCGACTGCGTGAAAAGTTTGTGGTGGGATTGCAATATATTGCACAGAATCCTCGCCAGCAGGCATTAATGCAAATTTTATATCATAAATGTGAATTTCATAACGATATGATATCAGAACAGACCATTCGCGATAAAATAGGTCTCAGTCATCAAAGTATTCGTGATTCACTGCAAAAGTGCGTGGATGAAAATCTGATTGCCACCAGTCTGGATTTAGATGTCATCATCATTATTCTGCACGGTAGCTTTAGCGGAATAATAAAAAACTGGTTAATGAATCCAGTGAGTTATGATTTGTATGGGCAAGCGCCAGTATTAGTTGATAACGTATTAAAAATGTTAAGCCCAGACGGCTGTGTAATGCAATTAATGCAGAGTGAAAATCAGCCAGGATAGTTTTAGCCGCCAGGGCCTGACGGCTGTCGATGTATTTTTCGTCGTGCTATTCGAGGTCGACGCAGTTGACCAGCTTGAGGGGGTTCACTGAATTCATATTCCGGCACTTATCGTGCTCCGTTGTCACCAGCTCTATCCACTGAATGAGCAGCGCATCAAAGAGAAAAACGAAGACCGCAAAAACAACCAGCCACCAATACTTGCGAATCATTACCAAACCCTGTGTATTCATGCCCAAGCGTGCAGGGAATATACACGAAATCTGCAAGCTGAAAAGCAGACTTACAATGCCTTTACTTTGCTGAAAGATCGCCGCTCTTTGCTGTTAATCGACTCTTTTTAGACAGATTTTTTGTCTTCCGCTTTTTCACCTTTGCAAGTTCATTCTCTGAAAAATGCGAACCAATGCTCATTCTTCTGAGCCCCATTTTTACGTACTCGGCATTGATTTCAATCCCGACAAACTTGCGACCTAATTCCACGGCAGTGGCACCGGTCGTGAAGCTACCGGCAAACGGATCCAGCACGCTGTCATCTGGACTGGAGGAAGCCAGAATGATGCGTTCAAGGAGGGCTTTGGGTTTTTGAGTGGGGTGATTTTCGTATTCGTCCATCAGATAACGAACGCGTGGAAACTCCCAGACATTGCCTGGTACTTTTTTCTGGTTGTAAGGTTGGGGCGGGTTCTTTCTGTAGTCTATCAGTGCACGTTTAGCGCCCGTTTTGGCTTCAACCAAAATATCATCACGATTAAACGTGTAGTTTTTCTGATCTTTTACCATCATCAGAAGCGGTTCATACATCGAACCAAAGTAATTTTTGGCCTGCACCCCGGAGCTATCGTATGACCACACGATACGGCTCTTGATGGTAAAGAGCTGGCGGCATTTGAGATCGATGTACGGCATGTTCTCCGTACTGTTCATGATGTACATGGTGCCGTGTGATTTGAGAATGCGATGGCACTCGTCAATGCACTCAAACAGCCATGCCAAAAAGGCCTCTTCGTCCCAGGATTCCACCATCCCGTCAAAGTCTTTACCGATGTTATAAGGTGGGTCGGCGAAAATGAGATCGACGCTTTCAGACGGCAGCTTTTTCAGTTCGGTCAGTGCATCACCCAGGATTATCTTTTTAGATTCATCGCCAAAATAGACAGGTTCACATCTTGCGTTCATCGCCAAAGCCTCCCGTGTGACGTTAATAAAAAAGGCGCTTCCCCATGCCGAGTAGCGCCTTTTAAAACAAACATTTCGCTGATTAGTATCAGTTCATGCCGTATTTTTTCAGTTTTTTACGCAGCGTACCACGGTTGATGCCCATCATCAGGGCAGCACGGGTCTGGTTACCGCGGGTGTATTGCATCACCATGTCCAACAGGGGCTGTTCTACTTCAGCCAGTACCAGCTCATAGAGATCGTTAACATCCTGACCATTCAATTGAGCAAAATAGTTCTTCAGTGCCTGTTTAACCGAGTCACGCAGGGGCTTTTGAGTTACCTGATCCTGAGAGTTAACGGTAGAAACGGTCAGTACGTCAGAATTTACGCGTTGTTCGAACATAGTTCTGTCAGCTCTTTATTTCTGTTTACGCAAAATTTTCGAAGTATGCCTCCAACGCCGCCAGCTGTTCGCTGGAATCTTCAATGGCGTTGAATGTGCGCCGAAACTGGTCATCCGGAGCGTGTTCCTGGAGATACCAGGATACGTGTTTACGCGCAATTCGGTACCCTTTTGCCTGACCATAAAAGTCGTGCAGTTCCCGAACGTGCGCACAAAGCAAGCGCTTCACCTCTGCCAGAGGCAGCGGGGGCAGCAGCTCCCCAGTGTCCAGATAATGCTGGATTTCCCGAAAGATCCAGGGTCTTCCCTGAGCTGCACGTCCTATCATCAGGGCATCCGCCCCCGTATAGTCGAGTACAGCTCTGGCTTTATGCGGGTCAGTAATGTCGCCATTCGCGATAATCGGAATGGAAACTTTCTGCTTAACTGCCCGAATACTGTCGTACTCAGCATCTCCATTGAACAAACAGGCGCGGGTGCGTCCATGAATGGTCAGAGCCTGAATGCCACAGTCTTCAGCCAGTTGGGCAATCTCTACGCAGTTACGGTGTTCCGGAGCCCAGCCGGTGCGAATCTTGAGTGTGACAGGAACGTCCACTGCATTGACGACCTCGGTTAGTATTGATTTCACTAGATCCGGGTACTGCAAGAGGGCTGAACCTGCGAGCTTGCGATTCACTTTTTTAGCCGGACACCCCATATTGATATCAATAATCTGGGCGCCGCTTTCCACGTTAATACGTGCGGCATCGGCCATCTCAACAGGGTCGCTACCGGCAATTTGCACCGTGCGAATTCCTGGCTCATCAACGTGCACCATCCGTAAACGAGACTTGTCACTTTCCCAAACCTGCGGGTTAGAAGACATCATCTCGGATACCGTCAATCCTGCTCCCATCTCATAGCACAGCGTCCTGAATGGTCTGTCAGTGATGCCAGCCATAGGTGCTGCGATCAGGCGATTTCTGAGCTGGTATTGTCCGATGCGCATGAGTTAAGAAATGACCATACTGTGACTGCAAGGCGGCGTATATTACGCATTTTTCGCACGAGATGAAAGGCCAAACTTTGACCAATCCACTGAGGTGGATCAATGAATTGCCGTAAATATGAACGCATGAAAATATTTAATCATATAAATCATTGCATTATAAAGATGTGTCGATTTTATATACACATATAATTTTGCGTAACTTCTCATTTTTTCTTCAGCCGCAGAAGGTGCTGGCAAGATATTCTGCTGAATTAATCAGCAAATTGTCTCGCCATTGTGTGATCTCTACCTCATTTTAGTACAGGATCTCGGTATCTCCTGAATGGCTGTCGATGATCTTGCGCTCATTAACTGGCTGCGGTGGACGATTGTTCGCAGGCCCAACAATGTAGTGAAATTTATCCAGTTGTTCGGCTGAAAGGGCAACAGGCGTTTTCAGGACAGTCCAGCTGACGCCTTCAGTACAGGGAGGTGTAGTTAGCGAACCGCTATAGCGCCAATAGGTTTTATCGTCGGGTAAAAGTTGGTTGATATCGACTGGCGAGAAGATGGGCATACTGTTGTCCTCCATGGTTGGAAATGACTCCCACAGATTTTGAATCGCCTGGTTAGGTTCGCCGACGTCAAACATGACCGCCACGATAGTGATGTCTCCGCTTTGATTTTTGTGGACTAACTGCAACTCCAGCGGATAGGTTTTACCGTTGAAGGTATGTTCGCTCGGGGCGTGAAAATCTAAGTGTTTTAGATAATAAATCTTTCCATCAACTTCAATGGAGTTTGAGGTATAGCTACTCATTGTTGCCCGCAGAGTATGGTTAATGCTTCGAAATCTTGTCGGACCATCGACATATTGCATGCTGAGTGAAGGAAGTCCAAGTTTACGAGTTGTGGCGGTCTGGATATCAATGGGTGATTGATTTATTCCGGTCTGGCATGTTGCATACTCTTTGCTGATTTCTCCCCACTGTGCGGGACCAGATTCTCCGCTATAACCCCATGGCGCGGCCAGCGCGGTCAGTGGCATCAGGCATGCTGTCAGTAATGTTGTGATAAATAGGTTGAAGCGCATACGTTTACTCAACGAAAATCAATATAAAGATTAACAAAATCAATAAATTATTATATCGCTGGAGAACGTCTCAGTATGCTGGTCAATTGTCTGAAAATGGCGTGGTCAGGCAACCACGCCGGAAGGGATTATTTTTTCTGACCGGTAATGCGGCACCACTCTTCTTTCTCGATAACCGGATCGAGTGTAAAGAGTTCGGCATAGGCCTCACAGACGCTTTCCGCCTGGCTGGCAAGAATGCCAGAAAGCCCCAGTAAACCGCCCTCAACGGGCAGTACGCTGATTAACGGTGCCAGTTCACGTAATGGGCCTGCGAGGATGTTTGCGACCACCACGTCGGCTTTCATCGCCTCTGGCTGGTCTTTCGGCAGATAAAGCTCCAGACGCTCAGAAACGCCATTACGCTGGGCGTTATCACGGCTGGCCTGAATTGCTTGCGGATCGATGTCTACGCCGATGGCTTTTGCCGCACCCAGCTTCAGTGCCGCAATGGCAAGAATGCCGGAGCCGCAGCCGAAGTCGATAACCGTTTTGCCGTTAAGATCGAGACCGTCCAGCCATTGCAGGCATAGGGAGGTGGTGGGGTGAGTGCCGGTACCAAACGCCAGACCCGGGTCCAGCATCACGTTGACGGCATTCTCATCCGGGACATCGCGCCAGCTTGGGCAAATCCACAAACGTTCACCAAAGCGCATCGGGTGGAAGTTATCCATCCATTCGCGTTCCCAGTCTTTGTCTTCGAGCTGTTCGATTTTATGCGCGAAGCCTGTACCCAGCAGCGGATGCTGCTCCAGGATGGCAACCACTTCTTTCATGTCGGTTTCTGCATCGAACAAGCCGATAACGTCGGTATCTCCCCACAGGCGAGTCTCGCCCGGCAGAGGCTCAAATACCGGCGTATCATGCGTGTCCTGGAAAGTAATGGAAACGGAGCCCGCTTCCATCAGCGCATCGCTCAACTCTTCAGCGTTGGCACCGGTCGTGTTCAGTTTCAGTTGGATCCATGGCATGGCAAAACTCTTTTATTTATCAGTAGTCAATATGGCGGCTTGCGGGACGGCAGAACCGAAACGGTTGCCGATCAGGAAAGCCAGCAAGCTTATCAGTAACGAGGGCACAATCGGGTGGAAACCCAGGTACTGAATGTTAAATGTAGCGAGTACGGCATAAAGAACGCCGCCGATAATCATCGCGCTCAAAGCGCCCGCCGCGTTTGCCCGCTCCCAGTACAGGCCCAGTACCAGCGGCCACAGGAAGACGGCTTCCAGCCCGCCAAACGCCAGCAGATTAAGCCAGATAATCATTTCTGGTGGTTTCCAGGCAGCCAGTAGCAGTAACGCGCCGAGCAACAGGGTAATCACTGCCGACATGCGCTTCAGCCGGGTTTCGTTTTTCAGCTGTTCCGGACGCAGGTTCAGGTACAGATCCTTAATGATCGTAGCGGAACTTTGCAGCAATTGGGCATTGATCGTCGACATGATCGCGGCCATGGGGGCCGCGAGGAAGATCCCAGCAGCTACCGGCGGCAATACTTTGACCATTAGCGTAGGGATAACCAGATCCGGCACTGTCAGATCAGGGATCACCGCACGCCCCAACGCACCCGCCAGATGCATACCAAACATCAGGATTGCCACTACGATGGTGCCGATGATAATGCCGCGGTGTACAGCTTTGCTGTCTTTATAAGAGATGCAGCGTACTGCTGTATGCGGCAGCCCAATTACGCCAAAGCACACCAGTACCCAGAATGAGGTCATGAACGTGGGTGACAGAATGTCATCCGCGCCTTGCGGCGAGACCAGTTTAGGGTCGATAGTTTGCAGGGTTACCACCGCATTGCTGAGGCCACCGGCAGCATGAACGACGCCGACCAGCAGAACAATAGTACCAATCAGCATCACCATACCCTGCATGGTGTCGTTCAGTACGCTGGCGCGAAAACCGCCGAACGCCGTATACAATGCGATACTGACGCCAAAAATAAGCAAACCGGTTTCGTAAGGTATACCTGCAGCGGTTTCAAGCAAACGTGCGCCGCCAATAAACTGTACGGTCATTGCTCCGACAAACGCGACCAGCAGGCTAAGGCTTGCCAGCCACACAAGCAGGCGACTCTGGTAGCGGGCAAACAGCATATCGTTGAGGGTAACGGCATTATAACGGCGCGCCAGAATCGCGAATTTCTTACCAAGAATCCCCAGAGAAAGCCAAACGGCGGGCAACTGGATCATCGCGAGCAGCACCCATCCCAGCCCGTATTTGTAAGCGGCGCCAGGACCGCCAATAAACGAACTGGCGCTAATGTAGGTTGCCGTTAGCGTCATGGCTAATACGACCCCGCCCATCGAGCGGCTGCCGAGGAAATATTCATTCAGGAAAGTGCCGGTCGATCTCTTACGCATGGCGTAAACGGAAAGACCGAAGACCACCAACAGATAGGCGACCAGCGGCAAAATAACTTCAAGCTGCATCGTCATCCTCCAACGGAATGTCGCGATAGATAAACTTCACCATCGCCCAGCACAGCACGATGAAAACCAGCGGCGTTAGCAGGCAGGCCATTTCGAACCAGTGTGGTAAGCCGGTAAAACCGAGCGTGGAATCTGGTAAGTAAGCGGCCACTAACCATGTGGCAAGATATAAAAGGGTCAGCCACAGCGCCCAGCGCGCCTCTTTATGGGCCTGAACAAAACGAGCGTCCATTTTTTGTCCCTTGTGGATAAAGAAAGCGGGGATTGTACCTTATGGCACGTGCGGGAGGGGAGAAAAACAAAAGGCCGAAATTTCCGGCCTTTTCAGTTAACGCACGCTTACTTTTCCTGAAGTCCGAGTTTTTTCTCCAGATAGTGGATATTGGTTCCACCGTGCTGGAAATGCTCGTCATTCATGATGCGGATCTGCAGATCAACGTTGGTTTTGATACCGTCGATGATCAGTTCCTGCAATGCGTTTTTCATACGGGCGATTGCTACGTCGCGGTTTTCGCCATAGCAGATCAGCTTACCGATCATTGAGTCATAGTACGGAGGTACGGTGTAGCCTGCGTAAATATGAGACTCCCAGCGCACACCAAAGCCACCCGGCGCGTGGAAACGCGTGATTTTACCCGGGCTTGGCAGGAAGGTGTTCGGGTCTTCGGCGTTGATACGGCATTCTACCGCATGGCCTTTAACCACAACTTCATCCTGCTTGATGGACAGCGGTTGTCCCGCAGCGATGCGCAGCTGCTCTTTGATCAGGTCAACGCCGGTGATCATTTCGGTTACCGGGTGTTCAACCTGAATACGGGTGTTCATTTCAATGAAGTAGAACTCGCCGTTTTCGAACAGGAACTCGAAAGTACCTGCCCCGCGATAGCCGATATCAACACACGCTTTGGCGCAACGCTCGCCGATGTAGCGACGCAGTTCCGGAGTAATGCCCGGTGCTGGTGCTTCTTCGACGACTTTCTGGTGACGACGCTGCATGGAGCAGTCACGTTCTGCCAGATAAATCGCGTTACCCTGACCGTCCGCCAGCACCTGAATTTCGATGTGGCGTGGGTTTTCCAGGTACTTCTCCATGTAAACCATGTCGTTGTTGAAAGCCGCTTTCGCTTCCGCTTTGGTCATGGAGATGGATTGTGCCAGTTCGGCATCGCTGCGCACGACGCGCATACCGCGACCGCCGCCGCCGCCGGAGGCTTTGATAATAACTGGATAACCGATGCGCTTCGCATGAGCGCGGTTAGCGTCCATGTCGTCGCCCAGAGGGCCGTCAGAGCCTGGGACTGTCGGTACGCCAGCTTTTTTCATCGCGGTAATTGCGGACACTTTATCGCCCATCAGGCGGATGGTGTCGGCTTTCGGGCCGATGAAGATAAAGCCGGAACGTTCTACCTGTTCAGCAAAGTTGGCATTCTCAGAGAGGAAGCCATAGCCCGGGTGAATTGCCACTGCGCCGGTGATTTCAGCAGCGCTAATGATAGCCGGGATGTTCAGATAGCTTTTTACGGACGGAGCCGGGCCAATACAGACCGTCTCATCCGCCAGCAATACGTGTTTTAAATCGCGATCCGCGCTTGAATGCACAGCGACAGTCTTGATGCCCAGCTCTTTACAGGCACGCAGAATACGCAGGGCGATCTCACCGCGGTTGGCGATAACAATTTTATCCAACATGTTCGCCTCGTTATTCGATGACGACCAGCGGCTCGTCAAATTCTACCGGTTGACCGCTTTCTACCAGAATCGCTTTCACTACGCCGGATTTGTCGGCTTCGATCTGGTTCATCATTTTCATGGCTTCAACGATGCACAGGGTATCGCCCGCATTCACTTTCTGGCCGATTTCGATGAACGCTTTCGCATCTGGGCTCGGGGTGCGGTAGAACGTACCAACCATTGGGGAGCGTACGATGTGACCACTGATTTCCGCTGC
The DNA here is from genome assembly GCF_030336655.1 of Citrobacter sp. Cb041. Classification (NCBI taxonomy): domain Bacteria; kingdom Pseudomonadati; phylum Pseudomonadota; class Gammaproteobacteria; order Enterobacterales; family Enterobacteriaceae; genus Citrobacter; species Citrobacter sp. Cb041. Next base: position 18,688 of record NZ_JAOWDD010000031.1, read on the forward strand.
TGCCGGAGCTTCCATACTTGGAGAGGCAGTTTGTGCGACAGCGTTAGACAGAGCTGGCTGCTGCATCACTGGTGCAGCATAAGCCTGTTGCATCATTGGAAAACTTGCAGCTGGCGCCGCACGGCTGATGCGTACAGACTCTTCGCCTTCAGAAATTTCCAGTTCGGAGATGCCTGATTCTTCAACCAGCTCGATCAGTTTTTTAATCTTACGAATATCCATGAGTGGGTTCCGTACTCTTTGTTTAGTGAGATTGTGACAAGCGTTTTACCGCCGTCTGTATAGCATTTTTATAACAGTGAGTGACAAGATGCCACGCATCTCAGGCATTGCACTGGGTGCGGTTGCCATTAAGTGAGATTGCCAGACTTGTTAGTCATTGTGCGGCTATCTTCTGCCATTTTCGGGTAAAAGACAAAATATACCTTCAACATGCGAATGTCACCCTTTCAGCGCTCTAAAAACGCTACCGGGGATAGCAAAGTCGCACATTATAACTATTTCGTAGCAATTGGCAGCTAAATACTGGTCTTATCAGGGAAGATAATCAACCGTTAACATGTAAAGAAAATCGGATCGTCCACATTTTGTAACGCACTGCACATAACGTGAAACTACCGCCACCACTGGCGAAACTTCTTGTAACGGCAGGCTAACAACACCACAGCGAGTGCTGCATAAATAATCGGTTGAGGGGAGATAATTTTTACCGACCACAGATAATGTATGGGTGCCAGGATCGCCACAAGATAGACGAAGTTGTGCAAATACTGCCAATTTTTGCCCAGTTTTCGCTGAGCCGACTGGGTGGAGGTTAACGTGAGGGCGAATAATATGCCCCAACTGGCAATGCCCAGCATCAAATAAGGTCGCGTGATTAATTCCCGTCCTAACAGCGCCAGATTATGAATGCCCAGTTCCAGGAGTGCGTAGCTGGTTAAATGCAACGTTGCCCAGGCGAAACACCATAGCCCTAACAGGCGCCGTGTGCGTATCAATAATGGCTGTTTAGCGTAGCGCGCGAGGGGAGAGACCAGCAAGGTCGCCAGCAAGAATTTCAGAGCTGTCCTACCGGTAAAGTGCTGGATATCTTTGACCGGGTCTGCGCTCAGACCACCGTGATTCACCGCCCAAAATAGCCAGACAAACGGTAAAAAGCCGGCAAGGTGCAGGCAAACTTTCAGCCCGGTAATGTGCTTTGCAGTCAGGCGCACTCAAAAATTCTCCTGCAGGTTAAGACCACGGTACAGCGAAGCGACCTCGTCGGCGTAACCGTTAAACAGCAGCGTGGGTTGGCGCTGAACGTCCAGAATACCGCCTGCGCCAATAAAACGCTCAGTGGCCTGGGACCAGCGCGGGTGATCGACATGCGGATTCACGTTGGCATAAAATCCATATTCATTGGGGGCGGCCAGATTCCAGGTTGTCGGGGGGCGTTCGCGGGTTAGTTTAATACTCACGATCGACTTAATGCCTTTAAATCCGTATTTCCACGGCACAATTAAGCGAATGGGCGCGCCATTTTGTGGGGGAAGAGCTTTTCCATAAACCCCCACGGTAAGCAGAGTGAGTGGATGCATAGCTTCATCCAGACGCAGTCCTTCAACATAGGGATACTTCAGCCCGCCGCCAATAAAGCGATCTTTTTGTCCTGGCATCTCATCCGGCGCGTAGATCGTTTCGAAGGCGACATATTTTGCGTTGCTGGTGGGTTCAACCTGCGCCAGCAGTTTATGTAACGGAAAACCAATCCACGGCACGACCATTGACCAGGCTTCCACACAGCGCATCCGGTAAATCCGTTCTTCCAGTGGGAAACGGGCGGTCAGCGCATCGTGATCGAGGGTGAGTGGTTTTGCCACCTCACCACTGATTTTTAACGTCCACGGATCGGTTTTCAGACTGCCAGCATTGGCTGCCGGATCCGCTTTATCGAGACCGAACTCATAGAAGTTGTTGTAGCCAGAAACTTTATCCGCCGGCGTTAAAGGAAGCGAATTTTGCCAGGCGGCGGGTTTACTGAAATCAAGCGGCTTACCCGCGGGCGCGGGCGGGCGGTCATTCCCCTTAAACCAGCTAAGAAGGTCAGCCTGCGCAGAGAGGGGGAAAGACAACGCGGCGGCGCTGATTCCTAATGCTTTCAGTACCTGGCGGCGTTGCATAAAAAAAGCCGACTCGTCAGTGACGTCGGCTTCTGTAAATGGACGTAATTTCTTCATAACAGACTCCCGGCTTACGCGTCATAACTGACAGGGGACGCGTAGTTAATATGGCAGGGAGTCTGTAGATATGCCGCGAAATTTCGTTAATTAAGTGTAAATTTCTGCGCCAGAGCTTGTTACTTCACCTTCACCAGCGTACGACCTTGCACCTGGTTATTGATGATGGCATCGGCAAACTTCGGCGCATCCGCCAGCGTAATCTCCGTGGCGGCCTGAGCATAGAAAGAGTCCGGCAGATCCTTAACCAGACGCGCCCAGGCTTCTGCCCGGCGTGCCGGCGGGGTCATCACCGAGTCCACCCCTTGCAAACGAACGTTACGCAGAATAAATGGCATCACCGTCGTCGGCAGAGCGAAACCGCCAGCCAGGCCGCAGGCGGCAACGCAGCCACCGTAGTTCATCTGTGCCAGGACTTTTGCCAGAACTTTGTCGCCAACGGTATCAACCGCACCAGCCCACAGCTGTTTTTCCAATGGGCGAGATTCAGCAAATTCATCGCGGCTAAGGATACGGTTAGCGCCCAGGCTCTTCAGGTAGTCGTGAGTACTTTCGCGACCCGAAACCGCCGCAACCTGATAACCCAGCTTATGCAGTAACGCCACGGCCGTGCTACCCACGCCGCCGCTGGCGCCGGTGACGACAATCTCACCGTCTTGCGGGCGAATACCTGCATCTTCAAGCGCCATGACGCACAGCATGGCGGTAAAGCCAGCGGTACCGATGACCATGGCTTTACGTCCGTCCAGCCCTTGTGGCAGCGCAACCAGCCAGTCGCCTTTCACGCGTGCGCGTTCGGCCAGTCCACCCCAATGATTTTCACCCACGCCCCAGCCGGTCAGTAAAACTTCCTGACCTGCATGAAAACGGGGATCTTCGCTTGCGCGCACGGTACCGGCGAAATCGATACCAGGAATCATCGGAAAATTACGAATGATTTTACCCTTGCCGGTGATAGCCAGGGCGTCTTTATAGTTCAGGCTTGACCAGTGGACATCCACCGTCACATCGCCTTCCGGTAGCTGATTTTCGTCGAGGGGTTGAACGGATGCGAGGGTTTTTCCGTCCTGCTGTTCTAAGATCAAAGCCTGCATAACCTGTCCTCAATTCGTATAGTGGATTGGAAAATTATTAATGAAGACTATACTCGCTAATCAAAACATGATGCCGATTCCGCGCAATAAATTGCCAGATATACCTAATTTGGTAGTATGCCCACACTGTTTGTATAAATGGACGGATTTTGCGTTCAGTTTTGCATTTTCGCGCCGCTTTATCACTTTCATGCCTGTTTCATAACTGTCGGAGTTAACACAAGGATGCGATTAACGACGAAATTTTCAGCTTTTGTGACGCTGCTTACAGGGTTAACGATCTTCGTAACTCTGATCGGCTGCTCGCTGAGTTTCTATAACGCGATTCAATATAAGTTCACCACCCGTGTTCAGGCGGTGGCGACGGCGATTGATACGCACCTTGTCTCCCGCGATGTCGTTGCGCTAACCCCGCAAATCGATGAACTGATGGTTTCGGTTGATATCGTGCGCGTCGAACTGCTTCAGGGCGAACACGTGGTGTATGACCACTCCCGAACCAGCAGCTACCGCCCGGCGGGGACGAACAATCTGTATCGTGATGTCACCGTCCCGTTGGTCAAACACCCGGGCATGTCGCTGCGTCTGGTTTATCAGGATCCAATGGGCAACTATTTCCATTCGCTGATGACTACCGCGCCGCTCACGTTGGCGATTGCTTTCATTATACTGATGCTCTTTTTGTCTGTGCGCTGGCTTCAGCGTCAGCTTTCAGGTCAAGAGTTGCTGGAGATTCGTTCAACGCGCATTCTTAACGGCGAACGTGGACCGAACGTGCGGGGGACGGTCTATGAATGGCCTGCGCGTACCAGTAGCGCGCTCGATATGCTGCTGACCGAAATTCAAAGTGCCCGCGAGCAACGTAGCCGACTGGATACGCTGATTCGTTCCTATGTGGCGCAGGATACAAAAACCGGGCTAAGCAACCGCCTGTTTTTTGATAACCAACTGGCAACGCTGCTGGAAGATCAGGAAAAAGTGGGATCGCATGGCGTCGTGATGATGGTACGCCTGCCGGACTTTACACTGCTGCGCGATAGCTGGGGAATTACCCTTGCGGAAGAACAAATTTCAACGCTAATCAATTTGTTGTCGACTTTTATGACGCGCTATCCGGGCGCGTTGCTGGCGCGCTACCACCGTAGCGATTTTGCCATCCTGTTGCCACACCGCACGCTGAAAGAGGCGGAAAGTATTGCCGGGCAATTATTAAAAGCGGTAGATGCGCTTCCGGCTAATAAAATGATCGACCGTGCCGATATGGTTCATATTGGCATTTGTGTTTGCCGCAGCGGTCAGTCGACGGAACAAGTGATGGATCACGCCGAAGCCGCCACGCGGAACTCGGTATTGCAGGGTGGGAACAGTTGGTCGGTCTATGATGACTCACTACCGGAAAAAGGTCGGGGTAACGTACGCTGGCGAACGCTGATCGAACAGATGCTCAGCCGGGGTGGACCCAGAATTTATCAAAAGCCTGCGGTAACCCGTGAAGGACGGGTGCACCACCGAGAGCTGATGTGCCGTATTTTTGATGGCAGCGAAGAGGTTATTTCGGCGGAATATATGCCGATGGTCCTGCAGTTTGGCCTGGCTGAAGAATATGACCGTCTGCAAATCAGCCGTCTGATCTTACTGTTGGGCTACTGGCCGCAGGAAAACCTGGCGATGCAGACAACGGTTGAATCGCTAATTCGCCCACGTTTTCAGCGCTGGCTACGTGATACGCTGATGCAGTGCGAAAAATCATTACGCAAACGCATAATTATTGAACTTGCTGAGGCAGATGTCTGTCAACACATCAGCCGGTTACAGCCCGTCATCAGATTGATGAATGCGCTGGGTGTGCGAATTGCCGTTACGCAGGCGGGTTTAACGCTGGTGAGCACCAGTTGGATCAAAGAGCTTAACGTTGAGTTATTGAAGCTGCATCCAAGCCTGGTGAGGAATATTGATAAGCGAACCGAAAACCAGCTCCTGGTGCAAAGCCTGGTGGAGGCTTGTTCTGGAACACCAACGCAGGTTTACGCCACGGGCGTTCGTTCGCGTAGCGAGTGGCATACGCTGACGGAACGCGGAGTTGCGGGTGGGCAAGGGGATTTTTTTGCCGCATCACAGCCACTTGACACTAACGTGAAAAAATATTCGCAAAGATACTCGGTTTAACCTGCCGTTTAATTCGTTTTCACGTAGAATAACGCGCGCTGTGCCTTCTGGGGGTGTGCTTGTCTGCTCGCCAGGTTGTAACAGCAAACATGCAGGTGAATGACCTTTGACAGGTTGCAAACAAAAGCGAGGAGTGCTGCTGATTTATTCAGCCCTGATGGACTCAGGCCGATTTTGTAACAAAGGAAACGAACTGCACTAATTTTCACCGTAGCAGATGATTTTTGCGCCTTGTCGCTGCTGCGTGTGGTTGGTAAAGTAAGCGGATTTTGTTTTCCGCCCCAGCTTTCAGGATTATCCCTTAGTATGTTGAAAAAATTTCGTGGCATGTTTTCCAATGACCTGTCCATTGACCTGGGTACCGCGAATACCCTTATTTATGTAAAAGGACAAGGCATCGTATTGAATGAGCCTTCTGTTGTGGCCATTCGTCAGGATCGTGCCGGCTCGCCAAAAAGCGTAGCCGCAGTGGGCCATGACGCGAAGCAGATGCTGGGTCGTACACCGGGCAATATCGCCGCCATTCGCCCAATGAAAGACGGCGTTATCGCTGACTTCTTCGTGACTGAAAAAATGCTCCAGCACTTTATCAAACAAGTGCACAGCAATAGCTTCATGCGCCCAAGCCCGCGCGTACTGGTATGTGTACCGGTTGGAGCAACTCAGGTTGAACGCCGCGCGATCCGTGAATCCGCTCAGGGCGCAGGCGCCCGTGAAGTATTCCTGATCGAAGAGCCGATGGCGGCTGCGATCGGGGCGGGTCTGCCAGTTTCTGAAGCAACCGGTTCTATGGTTGTGGATATCGGTGGTGGTACAACTGAAGTTGCCGTTATCTCCCTGAACGGCGTGGTTTACTCCTCTTCTGTACGTATTGGCGGTGACCGCTTCGACGAAGCCATCATTAATTATGTTCGTCGTAACTACGGTTCTCTGATCGGTGAAGCCACCGCAGAACGTATTAAACACGAAATCGGTTCCGCTTATCCGGGCGACGAAGTGCGCGAGATCGAAGTTCGCGGCCGTAACCTGGCAGAAGGTGTTCCACGCGGCTTTACCCTGAACTCCAACGAGATTCTGGAAGCCCTGCAGGAACCGCTGACCGGTATCGTGAGCGCGGTGATGGTTGCACTGGAACAGTGTCCGCCAGAACTGGCGTCTGACATCTCCGAACGCGGCATGGTACTGACCGGTGGCGGTGCTCTGCTGCGTAACCTTGACCGTCTGTTAATGGAAGAAACCGGTATTCCAGTTGTTGTTGCTGAAGATCCGCTGACCTGCGTGGCGCGCGGTGGCGGCAAGGCGCTGGAAATGATCGATATGCACGGCGGCGACCTGTTCAGCGAAGAGTAATCGGATGCAGGTAGGGTAGCCCGCGGGTTGCCCTTCCGCTCTGATACGAGAATACGCATAGACTATGAAGCCAATTTTTAGCCGTGGCCCGTCGCTACAGATTCGCCTTATTCTGGCGGTGCTGGTGGCGCTCGGCGTTATTATTGCCGACAGCCGCCTGGGTACGTTTAGTCAAATCCGAACGTACATGGATACCGCCGTCAGTCCTTTCTACTTTATCTCAAATGGTCCTCGTGAATTACTCGACGGCGTTTCGCAAACGCTGGCTTCGCGTGACCAACTCGAACTTGAAAATCGGGCGTTGCGTCAGGAACTGCTGCTGAAAAACAGCGAGCTGCTGATGCTGGGGCAATATAAACAGGAGAACGCGCGTTTGCGTGAGCTGCTGGGATCGCCGCTGCGTCAGGACGAACAAAAGATGGTGACGCAGGTCATCTCGACGGTTAATGACCCTTACAGCGATCAGGTGGTGATCGACAAAGGGAGCGTTAACGGGGTCTACGAAGGTCAGCCGGTTATTAGCGACAAAGGCGTTGTGGGTCAGGTCGTAGCGGTGGCTAAACTGACCAGCCGCGTGCTGCTGATTTGCGATGCGACGCATGCTCTGCCCATTCAGGTACTGCGTAACGATATCCGCGTGATCGCTGCCGGTAACGGCTGCACCGACGATCTTCAGCTCGAACACCTGCCGGCCAACACCGACATTCGCGTTGGCGATGTGCTGGTTACCTCGGGTCTGGGGGGACGTTTCCCTGAAGGCTATCCGGTTGGTGTTGTTTCTTCCGTTAAGCTGGACACTCAGCGCGCTTATACCGTGATTCAGGCACGCCCGACCGCAGGTCTGCAGCGTCTGCGTTATCTGCTGCTGTTGTGGGGCGCCGATCGTAACGGCGCAAATCCGATGACGCCCGAAGAAGTGCACCGCGTTGCCAATGAACGTCTGATGCAAATGATGCCGCAAGTTCTGCCTGCACCAGATGCCATGGGGCCGCCTGCGCCAGTGCCAGCTCCCGCAACAGGCGTGACTCCAGCGTCTGCAGACACCACGCCGCCACAACCTGCTCCGCGTAAGCCGGGAGGACAGTAAGTGGCAAGCTATCGTAGCCAGGGACGTTGGGTGATTTGGCTCTCGTTCCTTATTGCACTGTTGCTGCAAATCATGCCCTGGCCGGACGATATTCTGGTTTTCCGGCCAAACTGGGTACTGCTCATCTTGTTGTACTGGATCCTGGCGCTGCCGCATCGCGTAAATGTGGGCACGGGGTTTGTGGTGGGTGCCATACTGGATCTCATCAGCGGCTCCACGCTTGGCGTGCGCGCATTGTCGATGAGTATCATTGCTTATCTGGTCGCGCTGAAATTCCAGCTATTCCGTAACCTCGCGCTCTGGCAACAGGCGCTGGTGGTCATGTTGTTATCACTGGTCGTGGATATTATTGTTTTCTGGGCCGAGTTTTTAGTGATCAATGTCTCTTTCAGACCCGAAGTGTTCTGGAGTAGTGTAGTGAATGGTGTGCTTTGGCCATGGCTATTCTTACTGATGCGTAAAGTCCGTCAGCAGTTTGCGGTGCAATAAGGTTGATATGAATACTCTGTATCTTGCTTCAGGTTCTCCACGTCGTCAGGAGCTGCTCGCTCAGCTTGGTGTTACCTTTGAACGGCTGGTGCCTGGGATTGAAGAACAGCGACACCCGCAGGAGAGCGCGCAGCAGTATGTTTCGCGTCTCGCACGCGAAAAAGCGCAGGCTGGCGTGGCGCTGGCGCAGCGCGATTTGCCGGTATTGGGTGCAGATACCATTGTTATCCTTAATGGCGAAGTGCTGGAAAAACCACACGACGCCGCCCATGCCGCAGCAATGCTGCGCAAACTGTCGGGTAAAACGCATCAGGTCATGACCGCCGTGGCATTGGCCGACCGCCGGCACAGTCTGGACTGTCTGGTGGTGACGGAAGTGACGTTCAGAGCACTAACCGATGAGGACATCGCGGGCTATGTTGCCAGCGGTGAACCAATGGATAAAGCAGGTGCATACGGTATTCAAGGGTTGGGTGGCTGTTTTGTCAGGAAGATCAATGGCAGCTATCACGCCGTAGTCGGCTTACCGCTGGTAGAAACGTATGAGTTGCTGACCAATTTTAACGCACTGCGTGAGAAAAGGGATAAACATGACGGCTGAATTGTTGGTAAACGTAACGCCATCGGAAACTCGGGTGGCTTACATTGATGGCGGTATTCTGCAGGAAATTCATATTGAACGTGAGGCGCGACGCGGAATCGTAGGCAATATCTACAAAGGTCGTGTAAGTCGTGTACTTCCGGGTATGCAGGCGGCTTTTGTAGATATTGGACTGGATAAAGCCGCATTTCTTCACGCTTCAGACATCATGCCGCACACCGAATGCGTGGCGGGTGAAGAACAAAAACAGTTCACCGTGCGCGACATTTCTGAACTGGTTCGCCAGGGCCAGGATCTGATGGTGCAGGTGGTAAAAGATCCGTTGGGTACGAAGGGCGCACGCCTGACGACGGACATCACGCTTCCTTCCCGTTACCTCGTCTTTATGCCGGGTGCTTCGCACGTTGGCGTTTCCCAACGTATCGAAAGCGAAACCGAACGCGAACGCCTGAAAAAAGTGGTGGCGGATTACTGCGATGAACAGGGCGGATTCATCATTCGCACAGCGGCGGAAGGCGTCTGCGAGGAGGATCTGGCCTCGGATGCTGCCTACCTGAAGCGCGTCTGGACTAAAGTCATGGAGCGTAAAAAACGCCCGCAAACGCGCTACCAGATGTACGGTGAACTGGCGCTGGCGCAGCGCGTGTTGCGTGATTTTGCTGATGCCCAGCTTGACCGGATCCGCGTTGACTCTCGTCTGACTTATGAAGCGTTGCTGGAGTTCACAGCGGAATATATCCCCGAAATGACCAGCAAGCTGGAACATTACAGCGGGCGCCAGCCCATTTTTGATCTCTTTGACGTTGAGAATGAAATCCAGCGCGCGCTGGAACGCAAGGTTGAACTGAAATCCGGCGGCTATCTGATCATCGATCAAACTGAAGCAATGACCACCGTCGATATCAATACCGGAGCGTTTGTTGGGCATCGTAATCTCGACGACACTATCTTTAATACTAATATTGAAGCAACGCAGGCCATTGCTCGTCAGCTGCGTCTGCGTAACCTCGGCGGCATTATCATTATCGATTTTATCGACATGAATAATGAAGACCACCGTCGACGGGTACTGCACTCTCTGGAACAGGCGCTGAGCAAGGATCGCGTAAAAACCAGCATCAACGGTTTTTCACAGTTGGGCCTGGTGGAGATGACGCGCAAACGCACGCGTGAAAGCGTGGAGCATGTGTTGTGCAACGAGTGTCCGACCTGTCATGGGCGCGGTACGGTGAAAACCGTGGAAACAGTATGCTATGAAATCATGCGCGAAATCGTGCGGGTACACCATGCATATGACTCCGATCGTTTCCTGGTTTATGCATCTCCGGCAGTGGCTGAAACCCTGAAGGGGGAAGAGTCACATGCGTTGGCGGAAGTGGAAATCTTTGTCGGCAAACAGGTTAAAGTACAAGTCGAACCGCTGTATAACCAGGAGCAGTTCGACGTTGTCATGATGTAATCTGGCCTGGTAAACGCCCAATGGCGATACCTTGCAGGCCGGAGAAGGCGTTCACGCCGCCATCCGGCAAGACGGTTTTGTGAGTCACATTTTTTGGTAGACAAGGAGAGGCGCGTGAGGCGATTGCCGGGGATATTACTGCTCACTGGAGCCGCATTCGTTGTCATCGCAGCGCTGCTGGTCAGTGGGCTGCGCCTTGCGCTACCTCATCTTGATAGCTGGCGTCCGGCCATCCTTGGCAAGATTGAATCCGCCACCGGTCTGCCCGTCTCCGCCAGCCAACTTTCCGCTAGCTGGCAAAATTTCGGGCCTACTCTTGAAGCGCGCGATATCCACGCGCAGCTTAAAGATGGCGGTGAATTTTCGGTAAAGCGCGTCACATTAGCGCTGGATGTCTGGCAAAGCTTGCTGCACATGCGCTGGCAGTTTCGCGATCTCACCTTCTGGCAGTTGCAGCTGCGTACCAATACCCCCATCCAGCGCAGTGAAAGCGGTGATGGAATTGAAGCCGGCCACCTGAGCGATCTCTTCCTGCGTCAGTTTGATCATTTCGATCTACGCGACAGCCAGATTAGCTTTTTAACCCTCTCAGGCCAGCGTGCAGAACTGGCGATCCCGCAACTTACCTGGCTTAACGGTAAAAACCGACATCGCGCTGAAGGCCAGGTCAGTCTCTCCAGTTTGACCGGGCAGCACGGTGTTATGCAGGTGCGAATGGATCTGCGTGATGACAACGGGCTGTTGAATAACGGTCGGGTCTGGCTGCAGGCTGACGATATCGACGTCAAGCCGTGGCTGGGTAAATGGATGCAGGATAATGTCGCGTTGCAAACCGCGCGTTTTAGCCTGGAAGCATGGATGACGATCAGAAAAGGTGTCGTTTCCGGCGGCGATGTCTGGCTGAAAAAAGGTGGGGCAAGTTGGCTGGGAGAGAGTCGTACGCACACGCTCTCCGTCGATAACCTGACGGCGCACATCAGCCGCGAGCAGTCGGGCTGGCAATTCTCCATTCCCGATACCCGTATCACGATGGATGATAAACCCTGGCCAAGCGGGGCGTTAGCGCTGGCCTGGATCCCTGAACAGGAAGTCGGCGGCGAGAATAACAAACGCAGCGACGAGCTACGCATCCGCGCCAGCAATCTGGAGCTGGCCGGGTTAGAAGGGCTGCGTCCGATGGCGGCCAAGTTATCGCCTGCGCTGGGTGATATCTGGCGGGCCACGCAGCCGAGCGGCAAAATAGATGTGCTGGCGCTGGATATCCCGTTACAGGCAACAGAAAAAACTCGCTTCCAGTCCTCGTGGACCAATCTGGCCTGGAAACAGTGGAAGCTGCTGCCAGGGGCAGAACATTTCTCCGGTACGCTCGCGGGCAGCGTTGAAAACGGGGCGCTCACTGCTTCCATGAAGCAAGCTAAAATGCCGTATGAAACCGTCTTTCGCGCACCGCTGGAAATAGAGGACGGCGTAGCGACGCTAAGCTGGCTGAAGAATGATAAAGGTTTCCAGTTAGATGGGCGCAATATTGATGTTAAAGCGAAAGCGGTACACGCACGCGGTGGTTTTCGCTATCTGCAGCCCGCCAATGATGAGCCATGGTTGGGCATTCTGGCAGGTATCAGCACCGACGATGGCTCTCAGGCCTGGCGTTACTTCCCGGAAAACCTGATGGGCAAAGAGCTTGTTGATTACCTCAGCGGCGCTATTCAGGGCGGCGAAGCGGATAACGCCACGTTGGTGTATGGCGGCGACCCGCATCTGTTCCCGTATCTACACAATGAAGGGCAGTTCCAGGTACTGGTGCCGCTTCGCAATGCGAAGTTTGCTTTCCAGCCCGACTGGCCCGTGCTGACTGACCTTAATATTGAACTGAACTTCATTAACGACGGCCTGTGGATGAAGACCGATAGCGTTAATCTGGGCGGTGTGAAGGCCAGTAATCTGACGGCTAACATCCCCGACTATGCAAAAGAAAAACTGCTGATTGATGCCGACATCAACGGGCCGGGCAAGGCGGTTGGACCTTATTTTGATGAGACGCCATTGAAGGATTCACTCGGCGCTACGCTTGAGCAGTTGCAGATTGACGGCGATGTGAATGCTCGCTTACATCTTGATATTCCGCTAGACGGCTCGCTGGTTACCGCCAAAGGTGACGTCAACCTGCGTGATAACAGCCTGTTTATTAAACCGCTCGACAGCACGCTGAAGAATTTGAATGGTAAATTCAGCTTTATCAACGGCGATCTGAAGAGCGAGCCGATGACCGCGAACTGGTTTAATCAGCCGCTGAACGTCGACTTTTCCACGACCGAAGGGGCGAAAGCCTATCAGGTAGCCGTGAATCTTCAAGGTGACTGGCAGCCAAGCCGCATGGGGATTTTACCGACGCAGGTCAACGACGCGTTGAATGGCAGCATAGCGTGGAATGGCAAGGTAGGAATCGATCTTCCGTATCATACCGGGCCGACCTACAACGTTGAGTTAAAGGGCGACCTCAAGAATGTAAGTAGTCACTTACCTTCTCCGCTGAATAAGGCGGCCGGTGAGGCGTTGCCGGTGAACGTTAAGGCCAACGGCAATCTGCGCAGCTTTGATCTGACCGGCAACGCTGGCAGTAAAAATCATTTTAATAGCCGCTGGCTGCTGAATCAGAAACTGACGCTTGACCGCGCAATCTGGGCGTCGGAAAGCCGCACCGTGCCAGCGTTACCCGATCAACAAGGCATAGAGCTTAATCTTCCCCCTATGGATGGCGCGCAATGGCTGGCGTTATTCCAGAAAGGCGCTGTGGATAACGTGGGCAGCAACGCTAACTTCCCGCAGCGCATCACGGTGCGTACGCCATCGTTATCCCTGGGCGGTCAACAGTGGAATAATTTGAGTATCGTTTCTGAGCCTGCGAGCAATGGCTCCACCGTGCAGGCGCAGGGCCGTGAAATTAACGCCACGCTGGCTATGCGCAATAATGCGCCGTGGCTGGCCAATATTAAGTATCTTTATTACAACCCAAGCGCGGCAAAACCGTCACAAAATAGTACGCCAGCCTCGCCGTTCTCAGCCATCGACAACGTCAGCTTCCGTGGCTGGCCGGACCTTCAGCTGCGCTGTGCCGAGTGCTGGATGTGGGGACAGAAATACGGGCGCATTGACGCCGATGTAGCGATTAAAGGCGACACGCTGACCTTGAGTAACGGTCTGTTGGATACGGGTTTTGCCAGACTGACCACCGACGGCGTGTGGGTGAATGCGCCGGGCAAGGAGCGAACGTCGCTGAAGGGTAAACTGAGCGGCAATAAAATTGACTCCGCAGCCGGTTTCTTTGGCGTATCAACGCCGATTCGCAATTCTTCATTCAACGTGGAGTATGATCTGCATTGGCGTAATCCGCCGTGGGATCCTGATGTAGCCTCGCTGAATGGTATTTTGCGTACCCGGCTGGGCAAAGGCGAACTTACCGAACTCAGTACCGGACATGCGGGGCAACTGTTACGTCTGCTAAGCTTCGATGCGTTACTGCGTAAACTGCGCTTTGATTTTAGCGACACCTTCAGCGAAGGCTTCTATTTCGACTCGATTCGCAGCACGGCGTGGATCAAAGATGGCGTGATGCATACCGACGACACGCTGGTGGACGGTCTGGAAGCCGACATTGCGATGAAAGGTTCAGTGAACCTGGTACGCCGGGATCTGGACATGGAAGCCATCGTCGCACCAGAAATTTCTGCCACCGTAGGGGTTGCCGCCGCGTTTGCCGTCAACCCGATTGTTGGTGCGGCGGTGTTTGCCGCCAGTAAGGTGCTGGGGCCGCTGTGGAGCAAAGTCTCAATTCTGCGCTATCGCATCACTGGTCCGGTCGATAAGCCGCAAATTAACGAAGTTCTGCGTCAGCCGCGCAAAGAAAGCCAGCAATGATTTGACGGGGGCGAGTAATTGCCCCAATCTCAGTACATAGTATTGCCGGATGGCGCAGCGCTTATCCGGCCTACAGCAGCCTAACAACGTAGGCCGGATAAGGCGTTTTTTTTCCGCTATCCGGCAGAATTAAATGAGTAATCAAAACGATGAGTCTGAACCTGGTAAGTGAACAATTGCTAGCGGCAAATGGCCTGAAACATCAGGATCTGTTTGCCATCCTGGGCCAACTGGCCGAACGCCGTCTTGATTACGGCGATCTCTATTTTCAGTCGAGCTATCACGAATCCTGGGTTTTAGAAGACCGCATCATTAAAGATGGTTCTTACAATATCGATCAGGGCGTTGGCGTGCGCGCCATCAGCGGCGAGAAAACAGGGTTTGCCTATGCAGACCAGATTAGCCTGTTGGCGCTGGAACAAAGCGCTCATGCCGCGCGTACTATCGTGCGTGACAACGGTGACGGCAAAGTAAAAACGCTGGGGGCCGTGGAGCATCAGGCGCTTTACACCTCGGTTGATCCGTTGCAGAGCATGAGCCGTGAAGAAAAACTCGATATCCTGCGCCGCGTAGACAACGTGGCCCGTGCCGCCGACAAACGCGTCCAGGAAGTGACCGCCAGCCTGACCGGTGTTTATGAACTGATCCTGGTGGCCGCGACTGACGGTACGCTGGCCGCTGACGTCCGCCCGCTGGTACGTTTGTCCGTAAGCGTACAGGTCGAAGAGGACGGTAAGCGTGAGCGCGGCGCCAGCGGTGGCGGCGGTCGTTTTGGCTATGACTATTTCCTTGGCGACCTCGATGGTGAAGTCCGTGCCGACGCGTGGGCGAAAGAGGCCGTACGCATGGCGTTAGTCAATCTGTCCGCGGTAGCAGCGCCTGCTGGTACGCTGCCGGTAGTACTCGGCGCTGGCTGGCCTGGCGTTCTGCTGCATGAAGCGGTCGGTCATGGTCTGGAAGGTGATTTTAACCGCCGTGGCACCTCGGTATTCAGCGGTCACATGGGTGAGCTGGTGGCGTCAGAACTGTGTACCGTTGTGGATGATGGCACAATGGCGGACCGTCGCGGTTCCGTGGCTATCGATGACGAAGGGACACCGGGTCAGTACAACGTGCTGATCGAAAACGGCATTCTGAAAGGCTACATGCAGGACAAACTGAATGCGCGCCTGATGGGCGTAGCGCCAACGGGTAACGGTCGCCGTGAATCTTACGCGCACCTGCCGATGCCGCGTATGACCAACACCTATATGCTGCCGGGGAAATCCACGCCGCAGGAAATCATCGAATCCGTTGAATACGGTATTTATGCGCCTAACTTTGGCGGCGGTCAGGTGGATATCACCTCCGGGAAATTTGTATTCTCGACATCCGAAGCGTACCTGATTGAAAACGGTAAAGTGACCAAACCGGTGAAAGGCGCAACGCTGATTGGCTCCGGTATCGAAGCGATGCAGCAGATTTCGATGGTGGGTAACGACCTGAAACTGGATAACGGGGTTGGCGTTTGCGGCAAAGAAGGACAAAGCTTGCCGGTGGGCGTGGGCCAGCCGACGCTGAAGGTGGATAACTTGACCGTAGGTGGTACCGCGTAACGACCCGGTCGCCGGATAACGCTCAGCGTATCCGGCCTGGAATGTGCGCTGGCACTGAATGTAGGCCCGGTAAGCAAAGCGCTACCGGGCTTTTTTATTTCTCTTTGCCCCGGCCGTACATCCCCTGAAACAGCTGCGCCACATCGACAAAATAATCCGTCAGATAGTTAATCACCACCTGGACCTTGAGCGGTAGTTTGTCTTTTTCGGTATACAGCGCATAGACCGGACGTGGATCCGACTGGTAGCGGGGCAGCAGGATCTCCACTTCGCCACGATTGATCTCATTGATCACCCACATCAGCGGCACATAGGCAATACCCGCGCCTGCGGCCAGCCAGCGCACCAGCGTCATCGGATCGTTAGTCACGAAGCGCCCTTCTGGGATCAGGCGGGTAGAGATCCCCTCCGGAGCGATAAGTTCGAATTCATTATCCGGGCGCACGCTGTATTCCAGCCACGAGTGGTTGCTGAGATCGGCGGGTTTTTCCGGCACGCCAAATTGCGCGAGATAGCTTTTAGCGGCGCAGACCACCATCGGCATGGTTCCCAGGCGACGTGAAAACAGGCTGGAGTCCTGCAACGCGCCGACGCGAATAACCACGTCCAGACCGTCGGCGATTAAATCCGGTGCCGGGATGCCTGTTACCAGATTTACCGTCAATCCTGGATACTCTTTCAGCATCGTTGCGGTCAACCCAGCGAGGACATTTTGTGCCATGGTTGAAGAACAACCAATGCGCAAGGTGCCGATGGGCGTGTTGTTAAAGGCATAAAGCTGTTCGTGAACATCCTGTGCTTCGTGCAGCATCCGGCGGCAACCCTGATAATAAATTTTACCGGCTTCAGTTAGCCCAATGCTGCGTGTGCTGCGGTTTAGCAGCTTGACCTGTAGCTCATCTTCCAGTTTAGAGACCGTCTGGCTTATCGATGAAACGCTCATTTGTAACTGTCTTGCGGCGGCGGTGAAGGAGCCCAGTTCGACAACTTTGGCAAACACCGACATACGTTTTAATCGTTCCATTGTTCACTCTGACTTAAAAGTGATTTAGATCACATAATATAGATAACAGCATAACAGTTACGTTAATATATTATTATTCAAATAACAGCTATGTCGCTCTCGCCTGGCTCATCCTTGCCCTTCTCTGCGGTGACATACGCTAGAAAATCTATCACCTGCACTCTCTTAAGCTACCAAGGTCAACATGAGTCTGTTTCCCGTTATCGTGGTGTTTGGTCTGTCCTTCCCACCGATTTTTTTCGAATTACTTTTGTCACTGGCGATTTTCTGGCTGGTGCGCCGGGTACTGGTTCCAACTGGCATCTATGATTTTGTCTGGCACCCGGCTCTGTTTAACACCGCGCTGTATTGCTGCCTGTTCTATTTAATAACGCGCCTGTTCGTTTGAGGTTGAAGTGAAAACACTAACAAGAAAACTCTCCCGTACGGCCACGACTCTCGTACTGGTCATTCTGGCCTTCATCGCCATTTTCCGCGCATGGGTGTTCTACACCGAGTCGCCGTGGACGCGTGATGCGCGCTTCAGCGCCGACGTTGTGGCAATAGCCCCGGATGTCGCCGGGCTTATCACTAACGTCAACGTTCATGATAATCAACTGGTGAAGAAAGACCAGGTTCTGTTTACCATCGATCAGCCGCGCTATAAAAAAGCGCTCGAAGAAGCGGAAGCAGACGTCGCCTACTATCAGGTGTTATCACAGGAAAAACGCCAGGAGGCCAGCCGTCGTAATCGGCTGGGCGTGCAGGCTATGTCTCGTGAAGAGATCGACCAGTCAAACAATGTCCTGCAAACCGTATTACACCAGCTTGCGAAGGCGCAGGCGACCCGCGACCTGGCGAAATTAGATCTGGAACGTACCGTCATTCGCGCGCCAGCAGATGGCTGGGTGACTAACCTGAACGTCTACAGCGGCGAATTTATTACTCGCGGCTCTACGGCGGTGGCATTGGTCAAACAGCATTCTTTTTATGTGCTGGCCTATATGGAAGAAACCAAGCTGGAAGGCGTCCGCCCTGGGTATCGCGCAGAGATCACCCCGCTGGGCAGTAATCATGTGCTGAAGGGCACCGTTGATAGCGTGGCGGCTGGTGTAACGAATGCCAGCAGCACGCGGGACGCAAAGGGTATGGCGACCATTGATTCCAATCTTGAATGGGTGCGTCTGGCGCAGCGTGTACCGGTGCGAATTCGTCTTGATGAGCAGCAGGGAACCCTGTGGCCTGCGGGGACTACGGCTACCGTCGTCATTACCGGCAAGCAGGATCGCGATGCAAGCCGGGAATCCTTCTTCCGTAAAATGGCGCATCGCCTGCGCGAGTTTGGCTAATCGTGATGGGCATTTTCTCTATTGCCAACCAGCATATCCGCTTTGCGGTAAAACTGGCGTGCGCGATTGTACTGGCGCTGTTCGTTGGCTTTCACTTCCAACTTGAGACCCCGCGCTGGGCAGTGCTGACCGCCGCCATTGTGGCGGCTGGCCCGGCCTTTGCCGCTGGCGGAGAGCCCTATTCTGGTGCTATACGCTATCGCGGCATGCTGCGTATTGTTGGGACATTTATCGGCTGTATTGCTGCACTGATCATTATCATCAGCATGATCCGCGCCCCGTTATTGATGATCCTGGTGTGTTGTATCTGGGCCGGTTTTTGTACCTGGATCTCGTCGCTTGTGAAGATCGAAAACTCCTATGCCTGGGGACTTTCGGGCTATACGGCGCTGATCATCGTCATTACCATTCAGGCTGAACCGCTGCTGACGCCGCAATTTGCGCTCGAACGCTGTAGTGAAATAGTGATGGGGATTGTCTGTGCTATTGTGGCCGATCTGCTCTTTTCGCCCCGTTCGGTGAAACAGGAGATTGATGTCGAACTGGATAGCCTGCTGGTGGCGCAGTATCAGCTTATGCAACTGTGCATTAAGCATGGTGACAGTGAAGAAGTGGACAAAGCCTGGGGCGATTTAGTCCGGCGTACGGCGGCAATGGAAGGCATGCGAAGTAACCTGAATATGGAGTCCTCACGCTGGGGGCGGGCTAACCGCAGGCTCAAAGCATTGAACACGCTGTCACTCACGCTCATCACGCAGTCCTGCGAAACCTATCTTATTCAGAACACTCGACCCGAACTGATCACTGATACCTTCCGCGAGTTGTTCAATATGCCGGTTGAAACGGTGCAGGATGTTCATAAACAGTTGAAGCGGATGCGGCGGGTGATTGCCTGGACCGGCGAACGCGAAACGCCGATCACGATATATAGTTGGGCAGGCGCCGCGACGCGCTACCTGTTGCTCAAACGCGGTGTACTGAGTAATACCAAAATTAGCGCCTTGGAAGAAGAGATCCTGCAAGGTGAACCAGTAGTGAAGGTGGAGTCTGCCGAGCGCCATCATGCGATGGTCAACTTCTGGCGCACCACGCTTTCTTGTGTGCTGGGAACTTTATTCTGGCTGTGGACCGGATGGACCTCCGGCAGCGGCGCAATGGTGATGATTGCGGTTGTCACTTCGCTGGCAATGCGTTTGCCCAACCCGCGCATGGTGGCGATAGACTTTATTTACGGTACGTTGGCGGCGTTACCGCTCGGGGCGCTCTATTTCCTGGTGATTATCCCCAATACGCAACAAAGCATGTTGCTACTGTGCCTTAGCCTGGCGGTGCTGGGGTTCTTTCTGGGTATAGAGGTACAGAAACGACGGCTGGGATCAATGGGGGCGCTGGCCAGCACTATTAATATCATCGTGCTGGATAACCCGATGACCTTCCACTTTAGCCAGTTCCTTGACAGTGCGCTGGGGCAAATTGTTGGCTGCGTGCTGGCATTTATCGTCATTCTGTTGGTGCGCGATAACTCTCGTGACAGAACGGGTCGCGTGTTGCTCAACCAGTTTGTCTCGGCGGCGGTTTCAGCGATGACCACCAACGTGGTACGTCGTAAAGAAAACCATCTCCCGGCGCTTTATCAGCAGCTGTTTTTGCTGATGAACAAATTTCCCGGCGACCTGGCGAAGTTTCGCCTGGCGCTGACGATGATCATTGCGCATCAGCGCCTGCGCGATGCGCCGATACCGGTAAACGAGGATCTATCCGCGTTCCATCGCCAGCTTCGTCGCACTGCGGATCACGTGATTTCCGCAGGAAACGACGACAAGCGCCGACGCTACTTTAGCCAGCTGCTGGAAGAGCTTGAGATCTATCAGGAGAAATTAATCATCTGGCAAGCGCCACCGCAGGTGACCGAGCCGGTAAAACGACTTAGCGGGATGCTGCACAAATACCAGCATGCGCTGACCAGTAATTAAGAGTTGGAAACCGACGCTAAAAGCGTCGGTTTTTTTATGGCTATACTTACCTGAAAATGCAGGAGGTTCCTGCATATTGATGGTCTGTAGAGTGACTGGCGTCGGGATGGTGGCTATAGATGAACATCTATACATTTGATTTTGACGAGATAGAAGACCAGGGGGATTTCTACCGTGAGTTTACGCGCGCGTTCGGTCTCGCCCGGGAAAAGGTGGTTGATTTAGATTCTCTGTGGGAGGTGGTTATCGGGGACGTTTTACCGCTGCCGCTGGAGATTGAATTTGTTCATTTGCCGGACAAGTTACGCAGGCGATACGGCGCGCTGATTTTACTGTTCGATGAAGCGGAAGAAGAGCTGGAAGGACAGCTGCGCTTTAACGTTCGTCACTCAATGTAAGGCATAAAAAAGCCCCCGGCAGGCGGGGGCAAGTCGTCGGACTAGACGACGAGGGTTTATTTGTAGAGTTCTGCAGTCGCGTGCCAGTGAGCGCCTTCACGGAGTTCGGTGACGCGATAGCTGCTGGCACCCGCTTTTTCAGCTTTAGCGGCGATAGCCTGACGCATGTCCATTGGTGAGCTACCGATCTGAGATACGGAGATGCTGCCCATGGATTGCAGGTTCTGTGCTTCTTGTGAGTTCACCTGAGTCACTGCGGCGCTTGCACCGAAAGAGAGAACAGAAAGAAGGCTTAAGGTTGCAATAGTTGTTTTGATTTTCATGATATTTACCTCGTCGAATTCTTTTATTGGGGTCTGCGTTTCGTGACCCTCATCACAAAATCAAGTATACACTAATCACTCGATAAATTAATACCACGCTAATTGTTTCCATGCGGATTAAGTGTTAAGAAAAATATTTTTTATAACCAAACAGAATTAAAAATAGGATTTTAAACATCGGTTTTATAATAAATTCAATTAAATCATTGAGATATGAATTTTTGCAAAATGTGCGTTTTTAACTCTTCATATTCGCTATGTGAATGACTTTTGACGGTTAAACGCACCATTTGTTAAATCAATGACAGTGGATAATAGAGGGAGGAGGGTGGAAACAGAGGTTTTTCCCCCGCCGCGAGGCGACGGGGAGGAAGTATTACAGCTCTTGTTCAAACAGTTCCAGAATGGCTTCGTACAAATCTTTTACCGTAAAACCCTTAGCTGGGGTGGTGAAGATGGTATCGTCACCGGCAATTGTACCCAGAATACCTTCCGCTTTACCTAATGAGTCCAGCAGACGTGCAATCAACTGAGCAGCGCCAGGGCTGGTATGAATAACCACAACTGCATCGTTGTAATCGATATCCAATACCAGATTTTTCAGTGGACTGGATGTTGTAGGTACCCCTAACTCTGCCGGCAGGCAGTACACCATTTCCATTTTCGCATTGCGGGTACGCACGGCGCCGAACTTGGTCAGCATGCGAGAAACCTTGGACTGATTGATATTATCAAAGCCCTGATCCTGCAACGCGAGGACGATTTCGCCCTGAGAGCTGAACTTTTCTTCTTTAAGCAGCGCTTTAAACGCCTTTACTAATTCTTCTTGTTTTGCCGAGCTTCGCATAAGTCACCCGTAATATGGCGGTAGAAACAACATTATTGTGCATACAGATGAATTTTTATGCAAACAGTCTGCCTTGTTCAAGGCTGAAATAATGTTATGAAAGAGCGGAATTTTATCAAATTTCGTTATCAAGAAACATGCCTGTGTCACGGCTCGCAAATAAGGTTAAAAGTAAATTAAATGTTATCAAATTGATGTTGTTTTGAGAGGTGGGTAGGGTATATTGTCAGCACCTGTTGGAAAGTTGCTCTACTGTGCGGGTGGTTTTGAATTACGTAACTTAGGTTTTATTTTACGTAAGTTAAATGCATAAAAGCCAAATTTGCGTGACTACGCATTCTTGACGCGTGGTTGTTGTATTCGTTGGATTTGTGAATTAAGGTCGCCGCCGCGGAGCAATAGACACTTTGCTTATCAATATAATAAGGAGTTTAGGATGAAAGTTGCAGTCCTCGGCGCTGCTGGTGGTATCGGTCAGGCGCTAGCATTACTGTTAAAAACCCAACTGCCTTCAGGTTCAGAACTCTCCCTGTACGACATCGCTCCAGTAACGCCTGGCGTGGCCGTTGATTTGAGCCATATCCCTACTGCTGTGAAAATCAAAGGCTTCAGCGGCGAAGACGCTACCCCTGCACTGGAAGGTGCTGATGTGGTACTGATCTCTGCGGGTGTCGCACGTAAACCGGGTATGGATCGTTCCGACCTGTTCAACGTTAACGCCGGTATCGTGAAGAACCTGGTGCAGCAGGTTGCTAAAACCTGCCCGAAAGCATGTATTGGTATCATCACCAACCCGGTGAACACGACCGTTGCTATCGCTGCAGAAGTGCTGAAAAAAGCAGGCGTATACGATAAGAACAAACTGTTTGGCGTGACCACGCTGGACATCATCCGCTCCAACACCTTTGTTGCGGAACTGAAAGGCAAGCAGCCTGGTGACGTTGAAGTCCCGGTTATTGGCGGCCACTCTGGCGTGACCATTCTCCCGCTGCTGTCACAAATCCCTGGCGTGAGCTTCACTGAGCAAGAAGCGGCTGACCTGACCAAACGTATCCAGAATGCGGGTACTGAAGTTGTGGAAGCTAAAGCCGGTGGCGGATCTGCAACCCTGTCTATGGGTCAGGCTGCAGCACGTTTCGGCCTGTCACTGGTTCGCGCGCTGAGCGGCGAAAAAGGCGTGGTTGAATGTGCTTACGTTGAAGGCGACGGCCAGTATGCTCGCTTCTTCTCTCAGCCGCTGCTGTTGGGTAAAAACGGCGTAGAAGAACGCCAGTCTATCGGCAAGCTGAGCGCATTTGAGCAGAGCTCACTGGAAGGTATGCTGGATACGCTGAAGAAAGATATCACCCTGGGTGAAGAGTTCGTTAAATAACGCCTTTATGTAGGCCGGATGGCGGTGTTTAGCACTTTATCCGTCCTACAAATATCGCGAATTTGACGCATAAAAAAACCGGAGCTATCTCCGGTTTTTTTACATCATTTCGTTTGTGATTTAGTTTGTAGCCGGGTATTCCTGAATCGTTACCTGCAGCGTCAACTGCTTGTCATCACGCATCACGACAACAGAGATAACCGAACCAGGGCGAATCTCTGCCACCTGGTCCATGGTCTCCAGCGCAGATACTGCCGGTTTGTTATTGACCGAAATAATCAGATCGTTAACCTGAATTCCTGCCTGCGCAGCCGGACCGTCTGGAGCCACTTCGTTAACCACAATCCCCTGAATTTGATCCATCCCGCCGCCCTGGGCGTGCAGTGGCGCAATTTCGCGACCGCTGATGCCGATGTAGCCACGAATCACGCGCCCGTCACGAATCAGCTTATCCATGATTTTGGTTGCCAACTGAAACGGAATAGCAAAGCCGATCCCTTCCGGGGTTTCGCCATCGTTGCTCTTATCAAATGACAGCGTGTTAATACCCATTAACTCACCCAGCGAGTTGACCAGCGCGCCGCCGGAGTTGCCGTGGTTGATGGAGGCATCCGTTTGCAGGAAGTTTTGCCGTCCAGTCGGGTTCAGGCCAATACGACCGGTGGCGCTGATAATCCCCTGAGTGATGGTTTGCCCAAGGTTGTACGGGTTACCAATGGCGAGGACGACATCGCCGATGTGCGGCACGCGTTTGTTATTAATTGGAATTGTCGGCAGTCCGCCAGTCGCGTTGATTTTCAGCACCGCAAGATCGGTTAACGTATCAGAACCCACTAGCAGCGCTTCGAATACACGCCCATCCTGCAACGCGACGATGATTTGGTCGGCATCATTAATGACGTGCTTATTGGTAATGATATAGCCGCGCTGATCCATGATAACGCCTGAGCCGAGTGTGCGGATCTCAAGCTGGTTATGTGCTGTGCTGTTCATACTACGGTTATAAACGTTAACGACGGCAGGCGCTGCACGGCGAACCGCCGGGTTATAGCTGGCGGGCGTTTCATCTGCACTGTCGAACTGTGGCGCGGTAAGCGTATTTATTTTTCGCAGAGAGGGCATCGCGGCCAGCAGAATAGCGCCGACGATTAAACCAATCGCGACCGAACGTAAAAGCTTCACAAACATGATGGCGGCGTCATTAATAAAGGGAACGGCAGCAGCATATCACGAGTTTACCGGACATCACACGGGGGGCTGATGTCCGGTTGCATGCGTTAACGCAGGAGCAGGTAAATACTCTCGTTACCACGCACTACCTGCAGAGCAATGATCGACGGTTTCGTTTCCAGCACTTTACGCATTTCGGCGATCGAGTTTACACGATCGCGGTTAACGCCAATGATAACGTCATCTTTATGCAGACCGGCCTGCGCGGCTGGGCTACTTTTTTCAACGTTATCAATTTTGATGCCTTTGGTGCCGTCTTTAAGCTGACCGTCACTGAGCGTAGCCCCTTGCAACGCAGGAGCAATCATCTCCGCGCTGGCGGACGATGATGTACTGGTATCCAGGGTTACTTCAACCTCCAGCGGTTTACCGTTACGCAGCAGGCCCAGTTTGACTTTGGTCCCTGGTTCGGTTGTCGCTATGCGTGAACGCAGTTCGGCGAAGCTGTTGAGCGGTTTGCCGTTGAGGCTGGTAATGACATCACCAGACTTCACACCTGCTTTTGCGGAGCCAGAGTTAGGCAGAACCTCGCTGACAAACGCGCCGCGCTGCACGTCCAGTTTGAACGCTTTGGCGATATCGGCGGTCATTTCGGTGCCTTTAATTCCCAGCAGACCACGTTTGATTTCACCAAACTGCATCAGTTGCTGCGCCAGCGTGCGTGCCATATTGCTCGGGATCGCAAAACCAATACCGATGCTACCGCCGCCGGGGGCCAGAATCGCGGTGTTAATGCCAATCAGCTCACCATTGAGGTTTAGCAACGCGCCGCCGGAGTTACCCCGGTTGATGGAGGCATCGGTCTGAATAAAGTTTTCCAGACCTTCCAGGTTCAACCCGCTGCGACCCAAAGCCGATACGATGCCGGAGGTGGCCGTTTGCCCCAAACCAAACGGGTTACCCACGGCCACCGCGAAATCACCGACGCGGAGTTTGTCGGAGTCGGCAATGGCAATTTGCGTCAGGTTGCTGGGGTGTTGAATTTGCAGCAGAGCGATATCGCTCTGGTCGTCGCTGCCGATAAGCTTAGCGTCGAACTCACGGCCATCGTTAAGCTGGACGCTGATTTTTTGCGCCTGGTTGATGACGTGATTATTGGTCAGGACGTAGCCTTTGGCGGCATCAATGATGACCCCGGAACCCAGCCCTTCAAAAGGTTGTGCAGGTTGATCGGGAAGTTCATCACCAAAAAACTTTTTGAACTCTTCCGGGACTTTCTGCCCCTGAGCGGCGGTGCCTTCGACCCTTACGCTCACCACGGCAGGTAACACTTTCTCCAGCATCGGGGCGAGGCTGGGGAGCGCAGCCTGACCGGGAACCTGGCCGGGAATCGACGCTGCGGCTGGGAATGGCGCCGAGAGAGTTAACCCGACACTTAACGCTAATGCACTCAACAGCTGGGTTTGTTTTTTCATGGATCCTGCTCTCGTACCTTGAGTAAACGGAAGATGATTCAAAACAGTTTGATGTTATTGAATTTTCGGTTTGGTCACAATGAGGCTAACGACTAAATAATAGCTGGGACAGGAAGAGAAGCGGAGGGCGCAATTGCTGCGCCCAATAAATTTCTGAACGATGTGCAGTTAGTCGCGCTTTGCGCCACTACGCAGCAGGCCAGATGCGCCTTCAGAATAGTCACGCGGCATCTGAACCGGCGCCTGATCGTTACCCGCTTCGGACTCTGCCAGACGATTACGGAACGGATTATTTTCCGGTGACATACCCGGCAGCAGGTTGCTGGAGCTTTTCGCCATATGCTGGTAGATCTGACGATAATCGTCCGCCATGTTATCCAGCAGTTCAGCGCTGCGGGCAAAGTGGCTCACCAGCTCTTCGCGGTACTCTTCCAACTCAGCTTTATTTTTTTCCAGTTCGTACTGCAATGCCTGCTGTTGGCGTAATTTACGATTACCAAAACGCATGGCTACAGCACCAATAATGATACCGACGACTAACCCAATTAGCGCATATTCCCAGGTCATGAACATCTCCCGTTGTCTTGTGTTTCCGTAGGGTGTTGGCTTTAGGCTCCATGCCTGCGCCTGATTATGCCACTATAACCGCTAATCCCGTAGAAGTGGAATCCCGTGTTTATATCACGTAATGTAGAACGGCCTTTTTTTCGTCAACCGTGAGCGACGGCACATCGATTCTCAAGGAATAACAATAACATCATGCAAAGCCTTTCCCCGACATCGCGTTACCAGCAAGCCCTCAAAGACGGCAGTCATCAGCCCGACAACGTACAACAAGAAGCAGTGAATCGACTGGAAACAATTTTCCAGGCGCTTTCGACGCCAGCACGTCCTGCGCCGCAGGAGAGCGGACTGATGGCGCGTTTTGGCAAATTGCTGGGAAAGCGTGAGTCACCGACCAACGCGCCGGTGCGTGGTGTGTATATGTGGGGCGGAGTCGGGCGAGGAAAAACGTGGCTGATGGATCTGTTCTACCATAGCCTGCCGGGCGGGCGTAAACAGCGTTTGCACTTTCACCGTTTTATGCTGCGCGTCCATGAAGAGCTTACGGCCCTGCAGGGGCAGAGCGATCCGCTGGAAATCATTGCCGACCGCTTTAAGGCCGAAACGGACGTGCTGTGCTTTGACGAATTTTTTGTTTCTGACATCACCGACGCCATGCTGCTCGGCGGTCTGATGAAGGCGCTGTTTGCCCGTGGTATTACGCTGGTGGCAACCTCCAATATTCCGCCTGATGAGCTGTATCGCAACGGTTTGCAACGCACGCGTTTTCTTCCTGCCATTGATGCCATCAAACAGCATTGTGACATCATGAATGTCGATGCTGGCGTCGATTATCGTCTGCGCACCTTAACGCAGGCGCATTTGTGGTTGTCACCACTGAATGAGGAAACCCGTCAGCAGATGGATAAGTTGTGGCTGGCATTAGCGGGAACGAAAGGTGAACACGCTCCGACGCTGGAGATCAATCATCGTCCGATGCAGACGCTGGCCGTCGAAAACCAAACGCTGGCGGTGTCGTTCACCACGCTCTGTGTCGATGCGCGTAGTCAGCATGACTACATTGCGCTATCGCGTCTGTTTCATACGGTGCTGTTGTCTGATGTGCCGGTCATGACGACGCTGATGGAGAGCGAAGCGCGGCGTTTTATCGCCCTGGTGGATGAGTTCTACGAACGCCACGTTAAGCTGGTGGTCAGTGCGGCCTCACCACTTTATGAAATTTATCAGGGCGAGCGTCTGAAGTTTGAATTTCAGCGTTGTTTGTCGCGTTTGCAGGAGATGCAAAGCGAAGAGTATCTGAAGCGGGAACATTTAGCCGGTTAAACCTGCTGCAAATCACATAAAGGGGTCGATCTTTGACCCTGACTTCTCTATAATCTTGCGACCCCACGTTACGAGAGAGTTTTTTTCCCAAAACTTTCTATGCGCCGGCATAGGCTATTCGAAGGGGTAGGTTTGCTGGACAATGTCGTGTGAACCTCAACTGACAAAACGTTTGGGTGTTCACCAACGTGTAACTTATTTATTTGGGTAAGCTTTTAATGAAAACTTTTACAGCTAAACCAGAAACCGTAAAACGCGACTGGTATGTTGTTGACGCGACCGGTAAAACTCTGGGCCGTCTGGCTTCCGAACTGGCTCTGCGCCTGCGCGGTAAGCACAAAGCGGAATATACTCCGCACGTAGATACCGGTGATTACATCATCGTTCTGAACGCTGACAAAGTTGCTGTAACTGGCAACAAGCGTACTGACAAAGTGTACTATCACCACACCGGTCACATCGGCGGTATCAAACAAGCGACCTTTGAAGAGATGATTGCTCGCCGTCCTGAGCGTGTGCTTGAAATCGCGGTTAAAGGCATGCTGCCAAAAGGCCCGCTGGGTCGTGCTATGTTCCGTAAACTGAAAGTTTACGCTGGCAACGAGCACAACCACGCGGCACAGCAACCGCAAGTTCTTGACATCTAATCGGGATTATAGGCAATGGCTGAAAATCAATACTACGGCACTGGTCGCCGCAAAAGTTCCGCAGCTCGCGTTTTCATCAAACCGGGCAGTGGTAAAATCGTAATCAACCAACGTTCTCTGGAACAGTACTTCGGTCGTGAAACTGCCCGCATGGTAGTTCGTCAGCCGCTGGAACTGGTCGACATGGTTGAGAAACTGGATCTGTACATCACTGTTAAAGGTGGTGGTATCTCTGGTCAGGCTGGTGCGATCCGTCACGGTATCACCCGCGCTCTGATGGAGTACGACGAATCCCTGCGTGGCGAACTGCGTAAAGCTGGCTTCGTTACCCGTGATGCTCGTCAGGTTGAACGTAAGAAAGTCGGTCTGCGTAAAGCACGTCGTCGTCCTCAGTTCTCCAAACGTTAATTGTACTCTGCTTCGGCAGACAACAATTTGCGAAAAAACCCGCTTCGGCGGGTTTTTTTATCGTTACTGCTCTCCGTATAACCACGGTAATCCGCTGATTGCCACCTCTTTTTCCCCATTTCAAGAATCGACTCACCACAAAGGTCACAAAATCTGGTAAACTATCATCCAATTTTCTGCCCAAATGTCCGGTATCGTTCATTTTTTGTTTGTATTTTGAACAGTAATGGCTTTCCCGAATATGGGTGACATCACTTCTGGCTGGCCACTTAGTGGCTGGTAGCAGTAAAAATTCTGAATATACCTGGAGGTTTTCATGGCTGTCGCTGCCAACAAACGTTCGGTAATGACGCTGTTTTCTGGTCCTACTGACATCTATAGCCATCAGGTCCGCATTGTGCTGGCTGAGAAAGGTGTTAGTTTCGAGATTGAGCATGTGGAGAAGGACAATCCACCGCAGGATCTGATCGACCTCAACCCGAATCAGAGCGTACCGACACTGGTGGATCGTGAGCTGACCCTGTGGGAATCTCGCATCATTATGGAATACCTGGATGAGCGCTTCCCGCATCCGCCGCTGATGCCGGTTTACCCGGTTGCGCGTGGTGAAAGCCGCCTGTACATGCAGCGTATTGAAAAAGACTGGTACACGCTGATGAACGTCATCGTGAACGGTTCTGCTTCTGAAGCCGAAGTCGCGCGTAAGCGTCTGCGCGAAGAACTGCTGGCAATTGCACCAGTATTTGGCCAGAAACCTTACTTCCTGAGCGATGAGTTCAGCCTGGTAGACTGCTACCTGGCGCCGCTGCTGTGGCGTTTACCGCAGCTGGGCATTGAATTCAACGGTGCAGGTTCGAAAGAACTGAAAGGGTACATGACTCGCGTCTTTGAACGTGATTCTTTCCTGGCTTCTCTGACTGAGCCTGAACGTGAAATGCGTCTGGGCCGGGGTTAACTTGTATGGATTTGCCACAGCTAACACCACGCCGTCCGTATCTGCTGCGCGCATTCTATGAGTGGTTGTTAGACAACCAGCTTACGCCGCACCTGGTGGTGGATGTGACGCTTCAGGACGTGCAGGTTCCTATGGAATATGCGCGTGATGGGCAAATTGTTCTGAATATCGCACCGCGTGCGGTGGGTAACCTGGAACTGGCTAACGATGAAGTGCGCTTTAACGCGCGCTTCGGTGGTGTGCCGCGTCAGGTTTCTGTACCGCTGGCGGCAGTTCTGGCAATTTATGCTCGTGAAAATGGCGCCGGTACTATGTTCGAGCCGGAAGCCGCCTACGACGAAGATGTCGCCAGCTTAAATGATGACGACAACGACGCACCTGGTTTTGAGAGTGAAACGGTCATGTCGGTCATTGATGGCGATAAGCCTGACAATGGCGACGACAACGATCCGGATGACACTCCGCCGCCGCCACGCGGTGGGCGTCCAGCGCTACGCGTAGTGAAATAAAAAAACAGGCCCTTTGGGGCCTGTTCTGTTTTCTGCCTTCGGGATCAGTAAAACAGCGTGATGGTGGCTATCATATTGACCACAAATCCCACCGCCATCGGAATGGCCGTACGTTTTACCACCTCAAAGGGCGATACGCCCGCAATACCTGATGTCACCACAATGACCGCTGTAATGGGGGATACCGCCCGGGCCAGCGTAGTAGCAAAATGCATCGGCATAATCATCACTACCGCAGGAATATGTAGTCCGGCGGCAATATCTGGAATCAGGCTGGCAAAAGACATAAACGGCGCGTTACCTGACCCCATGACAATCGCACAGGCGGCAATGACCACGGCCATGATGATCATCACGCCGATACCGCCAAGGCCGGAATGCTCTGCACCTTTTATTACAGCGTCGACAGTCCCGATAGTCGTCAACCCTTTCGCAAAGATCTCACCGGCGACCACCAGCGTGACAACGTTGGCAAACTGGGTTCCCATGCCATCAAAGAAGGCCTGCACGTCATCCATCGTTTCGCGCAGATTATGTTTATGCAGGAACTCGACAAACATCGTCAGCGTCATGCTCATCAGCATGACCACCACCAGATTCAGCTCTGTTTTCATTAACCCCATATGCGCCAGGGCAAGCGAGCCCAACATCAGAAGCAGCGGCATGACGGGTAGAATGGCGTAATAGAGAGGTGGCACGTTTTCCAGCGTCTTTTGTTCAGCGAATCCGTAGCTTTCCGGGAATGCTTTTTTATCAAACTGCCGCTGAACGAAAAAATGTGCAATAGCGACGGCGACGATAACGCACGATGCGACGGGTAACTGATAGTGAAAGAAGTAGGTAGCGATTTTCATGCCCGCCACCTGCGCGGCAAAAATAGAGTTGGTTTCCAGAATGCCCCATTCAATTGACATTGAAGTGGCAATGACCGCCACCGCGGATAAACGGCTCACGCCAAGACTGACCAGCGTCGGGAACAGCGTCACCATCAGCAGCATGCCTAACCCGGAAGCGCTGGTGATGAACTGCGCCATGATCTGACCAATCACATAGGTGGCGGCAAGAACAACATAGGGTGAGCGGATTAGCTTAAGCGGGCGGCTTAACAGGCTAACCATCGCTCTGCTGGCCCCCATCCTGTCCATATAACGGGCATAACCACCTACCGCCATGATTGATAACCCTAGTCCGGCCGCCCGATTGGAAAGCATACGCAGAATTTCGTTGTAAATATCGACCAAGAGATAGCCGCTGCTCTTGTCGTCAGCGACCAGCGCGCCGTAGCCTAGCCAGACGCCGCAGATCATCAGGAAGATCCCCGCGGCTGCCAGCACTACCTGCGGTTTGTAGTTTTTGAGGATCAGGTAACCCATCGTTAATAAAACGATGACAGAGATAATGATGCCGAACATTGTTTCACTCCATGCCAGAGAAGAAGATAAATCCGGTAATAACGCTGTTGTCCAAACGGATGTTATATTTTTTCGGGCGATTTTTATGGAGTGAATATCTTATTTTTAATTCGATGTTTAAATTATTTATCGTTATAAAATAGATGGTTATGATAATTTATCACGTTCATATTCATAAATTTCACGAAGCGAATATGATTGTTTTCAATTAAAGATAAGCTGAATGTTTTAGCGTAACAAAATATCCGGATGCGTTAGACCGCCAATAAGCCCGACAGTCTGATTGACCATCATTTCACCCTGCTTTCGATCCTGTGTTAGGATAAACCCGCTGTTATTTGTCACCACGACTTAGCTGAATGGGCCCTATGAACGCATTTGATTCGCAAGCTGAAGACTCTCCATCCACCATTGGCCGTAGCTTACGCAATCGCCCGCTGGCGCGTAAAAAACTGTCTGAAATGGTTGAAGAAGAACTGGAGCAGATGATTCGTCGTCGGGAATTTGGCGAGGGCGAACAGTTACCATCTGAGCGGGAACTGATGGCCTTCTTTAACGTGGGCCGTCCTTCTGTACGAGAAGCGCTGGCAGCGTTAAAACGCAAAGGTCTGGTGCAAATCAACAATGGCGAGCGCGCCCGCGTTTCGCGTCCTTCAGCTGATACCATTATCAGCGAGCTGTCCGGTATGGCGAAAGATTTCCTCGCGCATCCCGGTGGTATTGCCCACTTCGAACAGCTGCGACTGTTCTTTGAATCCAGCCTGGTACGATACGCCGCAGAACATGCGACGGATGAGCAAATCGACAGACTGGCGAAAGCACTGGAGATCAACAGCCAGTCGCTCGATGACAATACGCTGTTCATTCGCTCGGACGTTGATTTTCACCGCATACTGGCGGAGATCCCGGGCAATCCCATCTTTATGGCTATCCATGTTGCGCTGTTAGACTGGCTGATTGCCGCCCGTCCGACCGTAGCCGACCAAGAGTTGTATGAGCACAATAACGTGAGTTATCAGCAGCATATCGCTATTGTCGACGCGATTCGTCAGCGCGACCCTGAGGAAGCTGACCGCGCACTGCAAGAACATCTCAACAGCGTTTCCGCTACCTGGCACGCCTTCAGCAAAAGTAAAAAATTGCGAAAGTAATCGCGATCCTGACGATCGTTTAGTGAGGCAGATCGCACTATAAGCGTTCTGTATTGTATTGCTGCTTATTTGATCTGGTATAACAGGTATAAAGGTATGCAGTCAGATAACACTAATCATCATCAGAGGTAGCTATGGCAAGAGATTTAAAAGGCGTAATGCCAGCGTTGTTAACCCCATTCGATAGCCAACAGCGACTGGACATTGAGAGCCTGCGCCGCCTGGTGCGTTTCAACATTGGGCAAGGGATCGACGGGCTCTATGTCGGTGGGTCTACGGGTGAGGCATTTGTCCAAAACCGCGTTGAGAGAGAGCAGGTACTGGAAATTGTTGCCGAAGAAGCGAAAGGCAAGGTGACGCTGATCGCTCACGTTGGCACAGTGAGTACCGAAGAGAGCCAACAGCTGGCGAGTGCCGCGCATCGCTACGGCTTTGATGCGGTTTCGGCCGTCACACCGTTTTACTATCCGTTCAGTTTTGAAGAGCACTGCGATCACTACCGCGCAATTATTGATTCCGCTGATGGCTTGCCGATGGTGGTCTATAACATCCCGGCGCTGAGCGGCGTAAAACTGACGCTGGATCAGATCAACACGCTGGTGACGTTGCCGGGCGTTGGCGCGCTGAAGCAAACCTCAGGCGATCTCTATCAGATGGAACAGATCCGCCGCGCTCACCCCGATCTGGTGCTTTATAACGGCTATGACGAGATCTTCGCTTCTGGTCTGCTGGCGGGCGCTGATGGCGGTATCGGTAGCACTTACAACATTATGGGATGGCGTTATCAGGGAATTGTGAAAGCGCTCAAAGAAGGCGACATCCGGACGGCGCAAAAGCTGCAAACCGAGTGCAATAAGGTTATCGATCTGCTCATTAAGGTTGGCGTGTTCCGCGGCCTGAAGACGGTATTGCACTATATGGACGTGGTTTCTGTTCCGCTGTGCCGTAAACCATTTGCCCCGGTAGATGAACAATATCTGCCGGAACTGAAAGCGCTGGCCCAGCAATTAATGCTGGAACGCGACTGATCGGACGCCGGATAGCACAATGCTTATCCGGCCTGCAAAAACAAGACTCGTAGGCCGGATAAGGCGAATCCGCCATCCGGCACCACAACGAAAATAAAGATCGTCGGGAGAGTAAAATGAGTACTTCTACCCAGAGCATCCCGTGGTATCGCCATCTCAATCGGGCACAATGGCGGGCATTTTCTGCCGCCTGGCTGGGATATTTGCTTGATGGTTTTGATTTTGTATTAATCGCCCTTGTGCTGACGGAAGTACAAGGCGAATTCGGACTGACGACGGTGCAGGCGGCCAGTCTGATCTCGGCCGCTTTTATCTCCCGCTGGTTTGGCGGGTTAATGCTGGGCGCGATGGGCGATCGTTATGGACGCCGCCTGGCGATGGTCACCAGTATCATTCTGTTCTCTGTGGGGACGCTGGCCTGCGGCTTCGCGCCGGGCTACACCACCATGTTTATCGCCCGCCTGGTTATCGGTATGGGGATGGCTGGTGAGTACGGCTCCAGCGCAACTTATGTTATTGAAAGCTGGCCCAGGCACCTGCGAAACAAAGCCAGCGGCTTCCTGATTTCCGGCTTCTCTGTAGGCGCAGTGATCGCCGCCCAGGTCTACAGCCTGGTGGTCCCGGTCTGGGGATGGCGCGCGCTGTTCTTCATCGGCATTTTGCCGATTATCTTCGCCCTCTGGCTGCGTAAAAATATTCCGGAAGCGGAAGACTGGAAAGAGAAACACGAAGGCAAAGCGCCGGTACGCACGATGGTGGACATTCTCTACCGGGGCGAACATCGGGTTATCAATATTGTGATGACTCTCGCCGCCGCAACCGCGCTGTGGTTCTGCTTTGCAGGCAACCTGCAAAATGCGGCTATCGTGGCGGTCCTTGGCCTGATATGCGCGTTTATCTTCATTAGTTTTATGGTGCAAAGCAGCGGGAAACGCTGGCCGACGGGCGTCATGCTGATGGTGGTTGTGCTGTTTGCCTTCCTTTACTCGTGGCCGATTCAGGCGCTGCTGCCAACCTATCTGAAAACCGAACTGCTGTATGACCCTTCCACTGTCGCCAGGGTGCTCTTCTTTAGCGGCTTTGGCGCGGCGGTCGGTTGTTGCGTCGGTGGTTTTCTTGGCGACTGGCTGGGCACGCGTAAGGCCTATGTCTGCAGTCTGCTGGCTTCGCAGTTGCTGATTATTCCAGTGTTTGCGATTGGCGGCTCAAACGTCTGGGTACTGGGTTTACTGCTGTTTTTCCAGCAAATGCTCGGTCAGGGGATCTCCGGGATCTTACCAAAACTGATTGGCGGCTATTTCGATACCGACCAGCGTGCGGCGGGTCTGGGCTTCACCTACAACGTGGGTGCACTGGGTGGGGCGCTGGCACCGATCATCGGTGCGCTGATTGCCCAACGACTGGATCTGGGCACCGCGTTGGGATCGCTCTCTTTTGGCCTGACATTTGTGGTGATCCTGCTGATTGGTCTCGATATGCCGTCTCGCGTACAGCGCTGGCTGCGGCCTGAAGCATTGCGTACGCATGATGCCATTGATGGCAAACCGTTTAGCGGGGCCGTGCCGTTTGGCGGCGACAAAAGCACCATGGTGAAATCCAAAAGTTAATCCGTTTGCCCGGTCCTGCACCGGGCAATAGTCATAAGGGAATAAGCATGTCGTTACTTGAACAACTGGATATCAAGATTGCCGCGAACGGCGGGCTGATTGTCTCCTGCCAGCCTGTTCCTGACAGCCCGTTAGATAAACCGGAAATTGTTGCGGCGATGGCGCTGGCCGCAGAACAGGCTGGCGCGGTGGCGTTACGCATTGAAGGGGTGGAAAACCTGAAAGCGACCAGGGCGGTCGTTTCGGTGCCGATTATCGGCATTCTCAAGCGTGACCTTGATGACTCTCCGGTCCGCATCACCGCATATCTGGAGGATGTTGATGCGCTGGCGCAGGCAGGCGCTGACATCATCGCCATCGACGGTACCGATCGCGTACGTCCGGTACCTGTAGAAACCTTACTGGCACGTATTCATCATCACCAACGCCTTGCGATGGCTGACTGTTCGTCCATGGCGGATGGCATGGCCTGCCAGAAACTCGGTGCCGAAATCATTGGCACTACCCTTTCTGGTTATACCACGCCAGAAACGCCCGAAGAGCCGGATCTGGCTCTGGTGAAGTCTTTAAGTGACGCGGGTTGTCGGGTGATTGCTGAAGGGCGTTACAACACGCCAGCGCAGGCCGCTGAGGCGATGCGTCATGGCGCATGGGCGGTGACAGTCGGCTCAGCCATTACCCGGCTGGAGCACATTTGCCAGTGGTACAACACAGCGCTTAAAAAGGCGGTGCTATGACCACGCTGTCGATTGATATTGGCGGCACCAAACTGGCTGTCGCACTGGTAGACAGCAGCCTGCAAATTCAAGAGCGTCATGAATTGCCGACGCCCGCCAGCAAAACACCGGATGCTCTGCGTGCCGCGTTACAAGCACTGGTTACGCCGCTACAGGGGCAGGCAACGCGGGTGGCGATCGCCTCAACGGGGATTATCCGCGACGGTTCTCTACTGGCGCTGAACCCGCACAACCTCGGCGGGCTGCTGCATTTTCCTCTGGTGCAAACGCTAAAAGATCTCACCGCTTTGCCGACGCTGGCAGTCAATGACGCGCAGGCCGCGGCGTGGGCTGAGTATCATGCGCTTGGCGGCGAGTACCGCGATATGGTGTTTATCACCGTCTCCACCGGCGTAGGCGGCGGGGTGGTAAGTGATGGGAAGTTGCTGACCGGGCTTGGCGGTCTGGCCGGGCATCTGGGACATACGCTGGCTGATCCGCATGGGCCGGTGTGCGGTTGCGGGCGTGTGGGTTGTGTCGAGGCGATCGCTTCCGGTCGTGGGATCGCGGCGGCTGCCGAAGGCACGCTTGCTGGATGCGACGCCAAAACCATTTTTAGCCGCGCCGGGCAGGGTGATGAGCAGGCCAGTCGGTTGATCCATCGTTCGGCACGTACTTTGGCAAGGCTTGTCGCCGATGTGAAGGCCACGATCGATTGCCAGATTGTGGTGATTGGCGGCAGCGTGGGGCTGGCAGAAGGGTATCTGGCGCTGGTGGAGAACTATCTGGCACAAGAGCCTTCGGCTTACCACGTAGAGTTACGGGCGGCGCATTACCGTCATGACGCTGGATTACTGGGGGCCGCGCTGTTGGCCCAGGGAGATTGATTATGATGTCAGATGAGTTGCGTTCATTGCCTTCTGCCGGATTACATCCGGTTTTGCAGCAGGCGTTAACGCTGGCTGTTGCGGCGAATCCGCAGGAGAAAACGCCAGGGCGCTACGAGTTGCAGGGCGATAATATTTTTATGAATGTTATGCAATTTGCAACGCAGAGCCCGGAGCAAAAGAAAGCGGAACTGCACAGGGAGTACATTGATATTCAAGTACTGTTATCCGGTGAAGAACGCATTCTGTTCGGGATGACTGATTCTGCTCGTCAGTGTGAAGAGATGCACGTTGAGGATGATTATCAGCTGTGTAGTCTGATTGCCGATGAGCAGGCGATGGTACTAAAGCCGGGAAGATTTGTGATTTTTATGCCGGGCGAGCCGCATAAGCCAGGCTGTGTAGTAAAGGCTCCGATGGACATCAAAAAGGTGGTGATCAAGGTGCGTGCCAGTTTATTACACACCTGACGATGAGAGCGATGGTGTCGGATGGCAAGGCTTGCGCCATCCGACACCGGATATTACAACCTAGCGCTTAAACGTCACCGCTTCCGGCTGCGTCAGATGCAGCGTCGTTTGGCTCGGCACAGTCTCGGCAATGATTCGCCCGTGACGAATGGAATAACGTGCAGGCGTCTGGCGACGAACCGCGTCAAACCCATTCTCTGCCGGTAAAATCACCAGGTTCGCGGAATTCCCCACGCTCAGACCGTAGTCCTGCAGGTGCAGGGTTTTCGCGCTGTGGGTGGTGATCAGATTCAGGCCATCGTTAATTTGTCCGTATCCCATCAGCTGGCACACATGTAACCCCATATGCAGTACTTGCAGCATATTCGCGGTGCCCAGCGGATACCACGGATCGAAGACGTCATCATGGCCGAAGCAGACGTTGATCTCCGCCTCCAGCATCTCTTTGACGCGTGTGACGCCGCGGCGTTTAGGATACGTGTCAAAGCGCCCTTGCAGGTGAATATTCACCAGTGGATTCGCGACAAAGTTAATGCCGGACATTTTCAACAGGCGGAAAAGACGGGAAGCATACGCGCCGTTATAGGAGTGCATTGCCGTAGTATGGCTGGCGGTCACGCGCTCGCCCATATTGTCGCGATGGGCCAGCGCCGCGACGGTTTCAACAAAGCGTGATTGCTCATCGTCAATTTCGTCACAGTGCACGTCGATAAGTCTGTCGTATTTTTGCGCGAGGGCGAAAATTTTGTGCAACGACTCCACGCCATATTCACGCGTAAATTCAAAGTGGGGGATAGCGCCAATGACGTCGGCCCCCAAACGCACGGCTTCCTCTAATAACGCTTCACCGTTGGGATAAGAAAGAATGCCCTCTTGCGGGAACGCGACAATCTGTAGCTCTACCCACGGAGCGACTTCTTGCTTCACCTCCAGCATGGCTTTCAGCGCGGTCAGCGTTGGGTCGGAAACGTCAACGTGAGTGCGGACATACTGGATGCCGTTGGCCATCTGCCACTTAAGAGTCTGCATGGCGCGCGCTTTCACGTCATCGTGAGTGAGCATTGCCTTACGTTCGGCCCAGCGCTCAATGCCTTCAAATAACGTACCAGACTGGTTCCAGCTCGGCTCCCCCGCGGTTTGCGTGGTATCCAGGTGGATATGTGGCTCTACGAACGGTGGGATTGCCAGACCACCTTCGGCATCAAGCACTTCCCCCTGCGGCAACGTAGCTGCGTCCTGAGCCTCAATTCGGCTGAAGCGCCCGTTTTCAATCGTGAGCTGCCACAATCCTTCGCGTCCCTGTAAACGCGCCTGACGAATGGTGATGTTATTATTCTGCATGGCTGACCTCTGGTGATTTAGCAAGGCTGCGATTGAAAAGTGGATTCAGCAGGATATAGCTGAATACGCCGCCGAGTACGGCGTTGACGGGTACGATACCGGGAATATAGTGACCGGCGGCAATGCCCAGTGCAACGGACAGGATAGCTATCCAGTTTACGGAAATAAATTGTGCTTTGCTGAAGTCGGCATATCGGCGATGGTTCAGCAGATAGTCGGCGATAATCACTCCACCAATTGGAGGAATCGCTGCCGACAAAAATGTCAGCCAACCGACAAAGTTATTGTAAAGCCACAGCGCGCACAGTGTGCCGATAATACCGTTTGCCACCGACAGCGAACGGCTGGAAAGGCCGGTAATATTGGCAAATCCCAAACCTGAAGCGTAGAGCGCATTGTCGTTGGTGGTCCAGATATTCAGGCCGAGAACCACAATTGCGGGCAGCAGCAGGCCCTGAGCAATCATTACGTCAGAGATGTCCGCCTGTCCAACAGCGGCGGCACCCGCAGCGCCGAAGATAAACATCAACGAGTTGCCAAGGAAAAATGCCACCATGGCAATCAGTACCGCACCTTTGGCGTTGCGGCCAAAGCGGACAAAGTCGGCGGTTAACGTGCCTGCGCTGATAAATGAGCCGACCACCAACGCCAGTGCGGTGGAGAAATTCAGCGGTGTCTGCGGCACTATCGCTTTTAAATGGTCTAAACCGCCGACATCGCTCACCGCCAGCCAGACGGAGTAGCTGCCAAGAACGACGATGGCAGGTACGGCGATGATAGATAAAACGGTCAGCGCCGAGATGCCAAAAAAGATAGTCAGGGTCATCAACAGACCGGAAACCGCAATCAGAATATTGACGTCAATCCCCGTCGCTTTGCCAACCGGGATAGCAAACATGGCCACACCAACGCCAAACCAGCCTACCTGTGTACCGCCTAAGAGCAGTGAGGGAAGCCATGAACCTTTCAAACCAAATGAGTAACGTGCCAGAAGGTGGGTTGAGAGCCCTGTTTTTGCGCCGATAAAACCGAGAAATGCAGTGTAAATACCGAGGAGAAGATTACCGAAGAGAACTGCAAGGAAGAAATCATTATAGGAAAGACCGGTACCGAGTGTGCCACCGGTCCACATACTGGCGGAAAAAAATGTGAGTCCCAACATGACAAACGTTAGTGGAATCACGCCCTTCCGCGCCGCCAGAGGGACGGGGCCCTGGCTATAATTGTTGTCCTGCGACACAACGCCTCCATGAATTTTGCCCAAAAAATCCGCCGCATAATATACAGTTCTCAGAATAAAGCAAACGTTTCCGTATGTTTTTTTAGTTCTCTTTCACGGTGTTGATAGAGGGGAGGGGGCAGGGGTATTGCGAGGAATCTGGCATCTCATCAGCGTTTGAAGATGAGATGCCAGAGGACGCTTACTTACACTTCCAGGTAGTTCAGGATACCGTCTGCCGCTTTACGACCTTCGGCAATCGCGGTGACTACAAGATCCGAACCACGCACGATGTCGCCACCAGCGAAGATTTTTGGGTTGCTGGTCTGGAAGGCGTTATCGCTGCGTTCCGGAGCAATAATACGGCCCTGAGAATCCAGCTCGACGCTGTGCTCTTTCAGCCACTCCATGCTGTGCGGGCGGAAGCCAAACGCCAGTACCACCGCATCAGCCGGAACAACGTGCTCAGAACCGGCGACGATCTCCGCGCGGCGACGCCCCTTCGCATCCGGTTCGCCCATTTCGGTGCGCGCCATTTTCACGCCGCACACTTTACCGTTGGCATTCACTTCCACGCCTAAAGGCTGGACGTTGAACTGGAACTCGACGCCTTCTTCACGCGCGTTTTTCACCTCGCGTTTGGAACCCGGCATGTTCTCTTCGTCGCGGCGATAGGCGCAGATTACGTGTGCCGCGTTCTGGCGAACCGAGGTCCGCACGCAGTCCATCGCGGTATCGCCACCGCCGAGAACAACGACGCGTTTGCCTTCCATGCTGATGTACGGCTCATCACTGCTTTCGCCAAATCCCATCAACTGTTTGGTATTGGCGATCAGGAACGGCAGGGCATCAAATACGCCGGAAGCGTCTTCGTTTTCCAGCCCACCGCGCATCGACTGATAGGTACCTACACCAAGGAACACGGCATCGTAATCCTTCAGCAGATCGTTAAGCTGCACGTCGCGGCCCACTTCCACGTTTAGTTTGAA
Organism: Citrobacter sp. Cb041; assembly: GCF_030336655.1. Classification (NCBI taxonomy): domain Bacteria; kingdom Pseudomonadati; phylum Pseudomonadota; class Gammaproteobacteria; order Enterobacterales; family Enterobacteriaceae; genus Citrobacter; species Citrobacter sp. Cb041. The sequence goes on from NZ_JAOWDD010000031.1 coordinate 59,799, forward strand.
CTCAATGCCCATACCAGTGAAGATTTCACGGCGACGGGTCATGACCTCTTTCTCCAGCTTGAATGCCGGGATCCCGAAGGTCAGCAGACCGCCGATTTCCGGGTGGCGGTCAAATACCACCGCCTTCACGCCGTTGCGGGTCAGCACATCAGCACAGGCCAGGCCCGCCGGACCTGCACCGATGATCGCCACGCGCTTGTCCGTCTGGCGAACGCCAGTCATATCCGGACGCCAGCCCATCTCGAACGCTTTATCGTTGATATAGCGCTCTATGTTGCCGATAGTCACCGCACCGAACTCATCGTTTAGCGTGCAGGATCCTTCACAAAGACGATCCTGCGGGCACACTCGGCCACAGACTTCCGGCAGAGTGTTAGTCTGGTGCGACAGTTCTGCCGCTTCAAAAATACGTCCCTCATTCGCCAGCTTCAGCCAGTTCGGGATGTAGTTATGTACCGGGCACTTCCACTCGCAGTACGGGTTGCCGCAGGAAAGACAGCGATCTGCCTGTGCTTTGGCCTGGCCTTCGGAAAACGGCTCGTAGATCTCGATAAATTCGATCTTACGGATCTTCAGCGGTTTCTTCGGTGGATCAACGCGCTGCAGGTCGATAAATTGGTATACGTTCTGACTCATTGCTGCTACCCCTTACTGCGCCTGCACACGCAGCTCTGCTGCGCTACGACTACGGTGACCCAACAGTGCTTTCACATCACTGGATTTCGGTTTTACCAGCGCGAATTTCGCCGAGAATGCTGGCCAGTTCGCCAGGATCTCTTCGCCGTGTGAAGAACCGGTATGTTGTACGTGCTCGGTAATCAGACCGCGCAGGTGTTCCTCATGAATAGCCAGCGAGTCCACGCTCAGTACTTCTACCAGTTCCGGGTTCACGCGTTTGCGGAATTCACCGTCTTCGTCGAGCACGTAGGCGAATCCGCCGGTCATGCCTGCACCGAAGTTGACGCCGGTTTTGCCGAGAATACACACGATGCCGCCGGTCATATATTCACAGCCGTTGTCGCCAATACCTTCAACCACGGTAATAGCGCCGGAGTTACGCACCGCAAAACGCTCACCCGCACGACCCGCAGCAAACAGGCGGCCACCGGTAGCACCATACAGGCAGGTGTTACCAATGATGCTCGCCTCATGGCTACGGAAAGCAGAGCCAACCGGAGGACGCACTGCCAGCAGGCCGCCCGCCATGCCTTTACCGACATAGTCGTTGGCATCGCCTGTCAGATACAGCTCCACGCCGCCCGCGTTCCACACGCCGAAGCTCTGGCCTGCGGTACCGCTGAAGTGCGCTTTAATCGGGTCAGATGCCAGCCCCTGATCGCCATGCGTCTGAGCGATATAGCCCGACAGCGATGCGCCGACGGAACGGTCGGTGTTGCGGATATCGAACCAGAAGGTTTTGCTCTGGCGCTCGTCGACAAACGGTTTCGCCTGCTGTAACAGCTGGGCGTTCAGCACGCCGTTATCAAACGGCGGATTGTTTTCAGTGCAATGCAGCGCTTTACCTGGATGCGGTTCAGCGGTTTCCAGCAGACGAGACAGCTCCAGTTTCTGCTGCTTGGCGGTAAACCCATCCAGCTCTTTGAGCAGGTCGGTACGACCAATCAGATCCACCAGACGTTTCACGCCCAGTTGCGCCATCAGCTCGCGAGTTTCGCGGGCGATAAATTCAAAGTAGTTAGTCACTTTGAACGGCAGGCCGTGATAGTGGTTCTTACGCAGTTTGTCATCCTGAGTTGCCACGCCGGTTGCGCAGTTGTTCAGATGGCAAATACGCAGGTATTTACAGCCCAGCGCGACCATGGGGCCGGTGCCGAAACCGAAGCTTTCTGCACCCAAAATTGCCGCTTTAATGATATCGACGCCGGTTTTCAGACCGCCATCGACCTGCAGACGGATCTTGTGACGCAGACCGTTAGCCACCAGCGCCTGCTGGGTTTCCACCAGACCGAGTTCCCACGGGCAGCCCGCATATTTCACTGAGGAGAGCGGACTTGCACCGGTACCGCCATCGTAGCCGGCAATGGTAATCAGATCCGCATAGGCTTTCGCCACGCCGGTGGCGATGGTACCGACGCCTGGTTCAGAAACCAGCTTCACCGAGATCATCGCTTTCGGATTGACCTGTTTGAGGTCAAAAATCAGCTGCGCTAAGTCCTCGATAGAGTAGATATCGTGGTGCGGCGGCGGGGAGATCAGCGTCACGCCCGGCACCGAATAACGCAGTTTGGCGATGTACGGGGTGACTTTATCACCCGGTAACTGACCGCCTTCGCCCGGCTTCGCGCCTTGAGCGACTTTAATCTGAATGACATCAGCATTGACCAGGTACGCCGGGGTTACGCCAAAGCGACCGGAAGCCACCTGCTTAATGCGCGACACCTTGTTAGTGCCGTAGCGCGCCGGATCTTCGCCGCCTTCACCGGAGTTCGAGTTACCGCCGATGCTGTTCATGGCTTCGGCCAGCGCCTCGTGTGCTTCCGGGCTTAATGCCCCGATAGACATCGCTGCGGTATCAAAGCGTTTAAACAGTTCGGTTGCGGGTTCTACTTCGCTAATGCTTACGGCTTCATCGCCAGGTGTAATCGCCAGCAGATCGCGCAGCGTGGCCGCCGGACGCTCATTGACCAGCTTTGCATATTCCTGATAGTCGCTGTACTCGCCGCTTTGTACTGCCTGTTGCAGCGTGCGCACCACGTCCGGGTTGTAGGCGTGGTATTCGCCGCCGTGAACGTACTTCAGCAAACCGCCTTGGCTGATAGGCTTACGCGCCAGCCAGGCATGTTTGGAGAGGTTCAGCAGATCCTGCTGGAAGTCGGTAAAACCCGCGCCGCTGATGCGACTGACCACGCCCTGGAAGCATAAAGCCACAACATCATCGTGCAGACCAACGGCTTCAAACAACTTCGAGCAGCGGTAAGAGGCGATGGTCGAGATGCCCATTTTGGACATGATTTTGTACAGACCCTTGTTGATGCCGTTACGGTAGTTCAGCATCACGGTCCGGTAATCTTTGGCAATCGCCTGAGTGTCGATCAGACGCCCCAGCGTTTCATACGCCAGATACGGATAAATGGCCGTCGCGCCAAAACCGAGCAGAACGGCAAAATGGTGCGGGTCACGGGCGCTGGCGGTTTCAACGATGATGTTGGCGTCGCAACGCAGGCTTTGTTCTACCAGACGTGTTTGTACTGCGCCAACGGCCATCGGTGCCGGAACCGGCAAGCGGTTTTTTGCGATATTACGGTCAGAAAGCACCAGCAGCACCGTGCCGTTACGCACCATCTGTTCAGCCTTATCGCACAATGCTTTGACGGTCTCTTCGAGCGTGGTTTCAGTCACGTCGAAGGTGATATCCAGTCGGTCAGCGCGATAATGCTCCTCTTTCATGGTGGTGAGCTGGGTGAAATCGGAGTACAGCAGGATCGGCGACTTAAAGCTCAGACGGTGCGCCTGACCTTCGGCTTCGCAGAAGACGTTCATCTCACGACCGATGCTGGTGGCCAGCGACATGACGTGCGCTTCACGCAGCGGGTCGATCGGCGGGTTGGTGACCTGGGCAAACTGCTGGCGGAAGTAGTCATAAATGATGCGCGGCTGGCTGGAGAGCACGGCAAACGGGGTATCATCACCCATTGAACCGACCGCTTCCTGACCATTTTCACCGAGCACGCGGATAACGGAATCCAGCTCTTCAGCGCTGTAGTTAAACTGTTTCTGGTAGCTGGCGAGGGTGTCATCGTCCAGTTCACGGCTGCCGACCTGATCGTCAGCCAGGTCTTCGAAAGGCACCAGACGGCGGACGTTCTTCTCCATCCACTCTTTGTAGGGGTGGCGGCTTTTCAGATCGTCATCGGTTTCAGCCGAATGCAGAATGCGCCCGCTACGGGTATCGATAACCATCAACTCCCCAGGGCCGACGCGACCTTTCTCAACCACTTCATCCGGCTGATAATCCCAGATCCCGACTTCAGAAGCGCAGGTAATCAGCTTGTCTTTGGTGATGACGTAGCGCGCCGGACGCAGGCCGTTGCGGTCAAGGTTACAGGCGGCAAAGCGACCGTCGGACATAACGATACCCGCCGGACCATCCCACGGCTCCATGTGCATGGAGTTAAAGTCGAAGAACGCGCGCAGCTCCGGGTCCATATCCGGGTTATTCTGCCAGGCCGGCGGCACCAGTAAACGCATGGCGCGGATGATATCCATCCCGCCAGCCAGCAGCAGTTCCAGCATGTTATCCATCGAGCTGGAGTCGGAGCCGGTTTCGTTAACGAACGGCGCGGCGTCGTGCAGATCAGGGATCAGCGGCGTCTGGAATTTATAGGTACGAGCGCGCGCCCACTGGCGGTTGCCGGTGATGGTGTTGATTTCACCATTGTGCGCCAGGTAGCGAAACGGTTGCGCCAGCGGCCAGCGTGGTACGGTGTTGGTGGAGAAGCGCTGGTGGAACAGGCAGATGGCCGATTCCAGACGCAGGTCCGCCAGGTCCAGGTAAAAGCGCGGCAGATCCGCCGGCATACACAGACCTTTATAGATATTGACCAGGTTCGACAAGCTACAGACGTAGAAGTCTTTATCTTCCTGGAGGCGTTTTTCGATACGACGGCGCGCGATGAACAGGCGACGCTCCATATCACGCGGACGCCAGCCCGCAGGGGCATTAACAAAAATTTGCTCGATACGAGGCAGGGAGGAGAGCGCAATTTCACCGAGAACCCCTTCGTTAGTCGGCACGTCGCGCCAGCCGACAATCGACAGGGTCTCCTGCTGTAATTCTTCTTCTACAATGCGACGAGAAGCCGCTGCCAGCTCAGCGTCTTTATTTAAAAAGATCATGCCGACGGCGTAGTTTTTGGCTAAACGCCAGCCGCGCTCTTGCGCTACGATGCGGAAAAAGCGGTCAGGTTTTTGTAACAGCAGGCCGCAACCATCGCCGGTTTTTCCATCGGCAAGAATTGCGCCACGGTGCTGCATGCGGGCCAGTGCGTGTATGGCGGTACGCACTACCTTGTGGCTAGGTTCGCCTTCTATGTGGGCGATCAGGCCGAAACCACAGTTATCCCTCTCAAGGGATTTATCGTACAACATATCAGTGAACCTCCCCAGGCTCTGCGGGATTCCCATCTGGACCGTTGCGCACGGGCACACCAAGAGCATGGCGACGGGGTTTGCGTGTCATACGCTTACCTCGCATTCGCCCTCTTTATCCTTTTCGCACAGGTCAAACAAGTTTGAGGACTTGCTTCAGAGGGAATCTCAATTACTGCATAAATATGATGAGCAGACTGCTCATCCAGAAAGCTTCCAGCGGATTTCCAAGTTATCGGGAATCCACACACAGGTCAAATGGCAATCTTATTTATGCAAAAATGTGCTATTGGGTAATTAACTTTATGAAAATATTGAAATAAAAGGGTTTTATACATTGATATAACCTGAGGAGGATGCCCTGGGAAGTGTGATCTGTCTCACTGTAAGAAAGGCCGGATATCTCTCGTCCTCCCTTTGTTTATCGATATGCTTGGCATTTTATGCTGGTTTTTAGAGTTTTGGCGTCTTAAAGATACTGTTTTTACGCTGAGAGTATAAGAAGATAAAAAAAACAGCTGGATATAAGGAAAAGTAATTATATTTTGAGTGAATGGAATTTCGATTATTTTGATTTGTTATGCAATAAATAAAGGCTCGCCAGGGCGATTGATCCAGGTCATCGCCGACTGGGGCAAAAAATGGCAGGCTTTGGCCTCTTTTCAAGGCGCGGTCTACCAGATTATGCAGTTACAGAAATTAGTCAATATGTTTGGTGGGGATCTTTCTCGCCGTTATGGGCAAAAGGTTCATAAACTCACGCTGCACGGCGGCTTTAGCTGTCCAAACCGTGATGGCACCATCGGACGCGGCGGATGTACTTTCTGTAATGTCGCCTCGTTTGCCGATGAAGCACAGCAGCACCATTCAATTGCCGAGCAGCTTGAGCATCAGGCGCAGTTGGTCAATCGCGCCAGACGCTATCTGGCCTATTTCCAGGCTTATACCAGCACCTTCGCGGAAGTACAGGTGCTGCGTTCGATGTATCAACAGGCGGTCAGCCAGGCCAACATCGTCGGGTTATGCGTTGGGACGCGCCCCGACTGCGTGCCGGATGCGGTACTCGATCTGCTTTGTGAGTATAAAGACCTCGGCTATGAGGTATGGCTGGAGCTCGGTCTGCAAACCGCGCATGACAAAACTCTGCACCGGATTAACCGCGGCCATGATTTTGCCTGCTATCAGAACACCACGCGGCTGGCGCGCGAGCGCGGGCTGAAAGTGTGCTCACACCTGATTGTTGGCCTGCCGGGAGAAGGACAGGCAGACTGTCTGCAAACCATGGAACGAGTGGTGGAGACGGGCGTTGACGGTATTAAGCTGCATCCGCTGCATATTGTGAAAGGCAGTACGATGGCAAAGGCCTGGGAAGCCGGACGGCTGAACGGAATTGAACTGGACGACTACACGGTTACCGCCGGGGAGATGATCCGCCATACGCCGCCAGAGGTGATTTATCATCGAATCTCTGCCAGCGCGCGTCGCCCAATGCTGTTGGCTCCGCTATGGTGTGAAAACCGCTGGACCGGGATGGTCGAACTGGATCGCTATCTCAATGCTCATGGTGTTCAAGGCTCTGCGCTTGGCACTCCGTGGATTCAGCCTGGGAGCTAACCATCCGGCAATCTGCGCCTGCTTGCCTGATGACGCTACGCTTATCAGGCCCACGTTGAATCTCTCCTCGGTCATTTCACCGATAACCTCCGCATTTCTTGCACAATCTTCAACGTCACGCTGAGAATTGAGTATTATTGTGCCAAGTTGTCGTGAAGGAACCCTCTATGAAGCAAATCCGTATGCTGGCGCAATATTACGTCGACCTGATGATGAAATTGGGTCTGGTGCGCTTTTCGCTGTTATTGGCGCTGGCGCTGGTCGTGTTGGCGATTGTGGTGCAGATGGCTGTCACCATGGTGCTGCATGGCCAGGTAGAAAGCATTGATGTTATCCGCTCTATCTTTTTTGGTCTGTTAATTACCCCCTGGGCCGTCTATTTTCTGTCAGTGGTGGTGGAGCAACTGGAAGAGTCCCGGCAACGCTTGTCACGACTGGTACAAAAGCTGGAAGAGATGCGCGAGCGCGATCTCAAGCTCAATGTGCAATTGAAAGATAATATTGCCCAGCTCAACCAGGAAATTGTTGAGCGCGAAAAAGCCGAAGCGGAGCGCCAGGATACGTTCGAGCAGTTGAAGGTTGAAATCAAAGAGCGCGAAGAAGCGCAGATTCAGCTTGAGCAGCAGTCTTCCTTTTTACGCTCTTTCCTTGATGCCTCGCCGGATCTGGTTTTTTATCGTAATGAAGATAAAGAATTTTCCGGCTGTAACCGTGCCATGGAACTGCTGACCGGCAAGAGCGAAAAGCAGTTGGTGAATTTAAAACCGGCTGATGTTTACTCCCCTGAGGCGGCAGAAAAGGTCATTGAAACCGACGAGAAGGTGTTCCGTCATAACGTCTCACTCACCTACGAACAGTGGCTGGACTATCCGGACGGGCGCAAAGCCTGCTTTGAAATTCGCAAAGTGCCTTACTATGACCGCGTAGGTAAGCGACATGGTCTAATGGGCTTTGGGCGCGATATTACCGAGCGTAAGCGTTATCAGGACGCGTTAGAGCGTGCCAGCCGCGATAAGACCACCTTCATTTCTACCATCAGCCACGAACTGCGCACTCCGCTTAACGGCATTGTCGGCTTAAGCCGGATCCTGCTGGATACGGATCTGACCGCTGAGCAGGAAAAATACCTGAAAACAATCCACGTCTCTGCCGTGACGCTGGGGAATATTTTCAACGATATTATCGACATGGATAAAATGGAGCGACGTAAAGTTCAGCTCGATAACCAGCCGATCGATTTCACCAGCTTTATGGCGGATCTGGAAAACCTCTCTGGCCTGCAGGCGCAGCAAAAAGGGCTGCGTTTTGTGCTTGAGCCGACGTTACCACTGCCGCATAAGGTCATTACCGACGGCACGCGTTTGCGCCAGATTCTGTGGAATCTGATCAGCAACGCCGTGAAGTTTACCCAGCAGGGGCAGGTAACCGTGCGGGCGCGCTATGACCAGGGGAATATACTGCATTTCGAAGTTGAAGATTCCGGGATCGGTATTCCGCAGGATGAGCAAGATAAAATCTTCGCCATGTATTATCAGGTGAAGGACAGCAATGGCGGCAAACCGGCAACGGGAACCGGGATTGGACTGGCCGTATCGAAGCGTCTGGCGAAAAACATGGGCGGCGATATTACGGTCTCCAGCCAGGCTGGCAAAGGCTCCATCTTTACGCTGACCGTGCATGCGCCTGCGGTAGCGGAAGAGATTGAAGACGCCTTTGAAGACGACGACATGCCGCTGCCAGCCCTGAATGTACTGCTGGTGGAAGATATCGAACTGAACGTTATTGTCGCGCGTTCAGTGCTGGAAAAACTGGGCAACAGCGTGGATGTCGCCATGACCGGGAAAGCCGCGCTGGAAATGTTCACGCCGGGCGAATATGACCTGGTGCTGCTGGATATTCAGCTACCGGATATGACCGGTCTGGATATCTCGCGCGAGCTGACGCAAAAATACGCCCGTGAGGACCTGCCGCCGCTGGTTGCGCTTACCGCCAACGTTCTGAAAGATAAAAAAGAGTATCTGGACGCGGGAATGGACGACGTGCTGAGTAAGCCGCTGTCGGTTCCGGCGTTAACCGCCATGATCAAAAAATACTGGGATACCCGAAACAAAGAGGAGAGCACTGTGACATCTGAAGAGAGCAGTAAATCGCAAGCGCTGTTAGATATTCCTATGTTGGAACAATACCTCGAGCTGGTGGGACCGAAGTTAATAACCGACGGGCTGGCGGTGTTTGAGAAGATGATGCCGGGATATTTGAGCGTGCTGGAGTCCAATCTGACCGCACGGGATAAAAAAGGCGTTGTTGAGGAAGGCCATAAAATTAAAGGCGCGGCAGGTTCCGTGGGGCTGCGCCACCTGCAACAGTTAGGTCAGCAAATCCAGTCGCCAGACCTTCCAGCCTGGGAAGATAATGTTGCTGAATGGATTGAAGAGATGAAGCAGGAGTGGCAGCACGACGTGGCGGTATTGAAGGCCTGGGTGGCGAGCGTGGAAAAAAAATGACCCCGGCTTGACCGGGGTGCGCGAATACTGCGCCAACACCAGGGAAATCGTGGCTGCGCCGTAAATTATTATCATTGTTTACAAGGGCGCAGCCCTAATTTTCAGGCCGCACGCAGTTAAGATAGCAAATCTTAAATAATTTGTTACATGAATCAGTTAAATGTGTGAAGCGTAGCATTTAAATCATAATAACTAATATGTTTCAGCCAGTTGAGAAAGGAGTATCACGATGAAAAAAGTGGGTGTAGTGCTCAGCGGATGCGGCGTGTATGACGGCGCAGAGATCCATGAAACTGTTCTCACGCTTCTGGCGATTGCCCGCAACGGCGCTCAGGCCGTCTGTTTTGCACCGGATAAACAACAAGCGGATGTGATTAATCATCTGACCGGCGAACCGATGCAGGAAACGCGTAATGTGCTGATTGAAGCCGCCCGTATAACACGCGGTGATATTCGCCCACTTGCTCAGGCAGTCTCAACGGAACTGGATGCGTTGATCGTGCCAGGCGGGTTTGGCGCGGCCAAAAATCTTAGCAATTTTGCCAGCCAGGGCAGTGAGTGCCGGGTTGATAGCGACTTAGCTGCGCTGGCGGTGGCTATGCATCAGGCGGGTAAGCCGCTGGGATTTATGTGCATTGCGCCTGCCATGTTACCTAAAATTTTTGACTTTCCGCTGCGTCTGACCATCGGTACTGATATTGATACGGCAGAGGTGCTGGAAGAGATGGGCGCTGAGCATGTGCCTTGTCCGGTTGATGACATTGTCGTTGATGAAGACAACAAAATCGTCACCACTCCCGCCTATATGCTGGCGCAGGACATCGCTCAGGCCGCGAGTGGTATCGATAAACTGGTATCACGTGTGCTGGTGCTGGCTGAATGAGAAAAGGAGTTACCGCCTTTCTGCGACGTATCTTTCTGCGGGCGGTCGTTGTCCTCGCCGTATTCTGGGGCGGGGGCATCGCACTTTTCAGCGTGATGCCAGTCCCTTTCTCTGCCGTGATGGTCGAGCGGCAACTGAGCGCATGGTTGTCCGGTGATTTCGGTTATGTGGCGCACTCGGACTGGGTGAGCATGGATGAGATCTCACCGTGGATGGGACTGGCGGTGATCGCCGCGGAGGACCAGAAGTTTCCCGAGCACTGGGGATTCGATGTTTCCGCCATAGAGAAAGCGCTGGCGCACAACGAACGTAATGAAAACCGTATTCGCGGGGCGTCGACGTTATCGCAACAGACGGCAAAAAACCTCTTTCTGTGGGATGGACGTAGCTGGGTGCGTAAAGGTCTCGAAGCCGGGCTAACGCTGGGTATGGAAACCGTCTGGAGCAAGAAGCGTATTCTGACCGTTTACCTCAATATTGCTGAGTTTGGTGATGGGGTTTTCGGCGTGGAGGCAGCGGCGCAGCGCTATTTCCATAAGCCAGCCAGTCGGCTGAGTCTGTCTGAAGCGGCCTTGTTGGCGGCGGTATTACCCAACCCTTTGCGTTTTAAAGCGAATGCGCCTTCTGGTTATGTACGTAGCCGTCAGGCGTGGATTATGCGCCAAATGCGCCAGCTAGGCGGTGAGTCGTTTATGCGGGAAAATAAGCTGTATTAATGGGTTTATTGCCGGATACGGATCCGGCCTACGGGAGTGTGACGTTGCCGTGTAGGCCTGATGAGCGCAGCGCTTCAGGTACTCGACTAATCTTCATCAAATCCTGAATTAAACAGGGCAATCACCGCTGCCAGGGCTTCCACTTCCTGTGGACCCGTGGCTTCAACTTCTATCTGACGCCCTTTGGCGGAATCCAGCATCAGCAGAGCGATAACACTGTTTGCCTCGGCTTCCGTTCCTTCATCATTACGCAGCAAAACTTCTGCTTCAAAACCCTGCATCAATTCAAACAGTTTCATGGCTGGGCGAGCATGCATACCCAGCTTATTCGTGATTTCAACGGTTTGCTTCACGGTCATGATTTACGTTTTTCCAGCGTACGATGGCGTGACTGTACGTTTTTACCGCGTGAGCGGAAGTAGTCTGCCAGCTGCTCTGCAATATACACCGAACGGTGTTTCCCGCCGGTACAGCCGATAGCTACGGTGAGGTAGCTGCGGTTGTTGGTCTCCAGCATGGGTAACCATAGCTCAAGATAGCTGCGAGTCTGGTAGATAAAATTGTGTACTTCTGTGTGCCTGTCAAGGAAGGCGGCAACGGGGCGGTCAAGACCGGTCATCGGGCGCAGCTTCGGATCCCAGTGCGGGTTAGGCAGGAAGCGCACGTCAAAGACGTAATCCGCGTCAATTGGGATACCGTGTTTGAAACCAAAGGATTCGAATACCATCGTCAATTCGCGTTCACGCTTGCCCAGCAGGCGGGTACGCAACATTTCCGCCAGTTCGTGCACGGACATTTCGGAGGTATCCACGATCAGGTCAGCACGAGAGCGCAGAGGCTCCAGCAAATCGCTTTCCTTATCGATAGCGCTCTCCAGAGATAAGTTCTTGCTGGAAAGAGGATGCAGGCGACGCGTGTCGCTGTAGCGGCGAATCAGGGTGTTACGATCGGCGTCAAGGAACAGCAACTGTGGTGAGAAGCCTTCAGGCAGATTGTTCATTGCCTGCTCGAAAATCTCTGGGGACTCAGGCATGTTGCGCACATCAATGCTGACGGCCGCAGAAATCTGGCGATCGGCCAGAGTACGAGCCAGATCGGGCAACAGCACTACGGGAAGGTTATCCACGCAGTAAAAACCCATATCTTCCAGCGCTCGCAGGGCGACAGATTTTCCTGACCCCGAACGACCGCTGACGATCATCAGTACCATGTACTGTTTCTCCTCACAACGACAAAAAAGGATGCCATTGGGTTGTTATACTTCATCCAGTCCACCTTCGGTGTCCGTGATGATTTGATACAACTCCTGGTCACTCTGTGCTGCGCGCAGGCGGCGGCAGATGGTTTTATCGGCCAGACGTTTGGCGACCAGCGACAACGTATGCAAATGCGTCTTGGTTTGGTCTGCCGGAACCAGCAGGGCGAAAAGCAGATCGACGGGTTGATTATCAATGGCGTCGAAAGCAATTGGCGTTTCAAGTTGCACAAACACGCCAACTGCGCGCATCGTGTCTTCTTCCAGCTTTCCGTGCGGGATAGCAATTCCATTACCGATGCCGGTACTGCCCATTTTTTCACGCGTCAGAATGGCTTCAAATACCACCTGAGAGGGCAAGCTGAGCTGTTTTGCCGCCAGTTCGCTGATGATTTCCAGCGCGCGTTTCTTGCTTTGGCAGTGAACGCCAGCGCGTGTACATTCCTGGTTAAGAACATTGCTCAGTTGTAGAGTCGTATCGTTATTTGTCATAATTTCACCTAAGCGCTAACTGTACAAATGGCCCGTTGTGCTACACAACAGGCCGTCCTGCACCCGCTAACTGCCCGGACAAGTTAGTGCTGTTTCAGTTTATCTTTATGTTTTGTTAACTGCCGAGCCAGTTTATCAATTAAACCGTCAATGGCGGCGTACATATCCTGACCTTCCGCGCTGGCATGAATTTCACCACCGTTCACATGCAGTGTTGCATCCGAGATATGTGTCACCTTCTCCACTTTCAACACAATATAGACCTGATTAATCCGGTCGAAATATTGTTCTAGCTTGGCGAATTTTGTATTAACAAAATCGCGTAAGGCTTCAGTGATTTCGACGTTGTTTCCAGTGATGTTGAGCTGCATAGTGTCTTCCTTATCGGTTGGGTCAGACCAGCTGTTTGCGCTGGTTCGACGGCGGAATGGATAAAGACTCTCGGTACTTCGCAACAGTGCGGCGTGCCACCATGATACCCTGTTCTGACAGCATAGAGGTTAACTTGCTGTCACTCAGCGGTTTCGCGGGGTTTTCCGCAGCAATTAATTTCTTCACCAGCGCACGTATAGCTGTGGATGAGGCTTCGCCTCCGCCTTCAGTGTTAACGTGACTGGAAAAGAAATACTTCAATTCAAAAATGCCGCGCGGACTGTGCAGATACTTTTGCGTGGTCACTCGGGAAATGGTCGATTCGTGCATCTCGACGGCCTGGGCGATATCCGCCAGCACCATCGGTTTCATAAACTCTTCGCCTTGATCAAAGAAGGCTTGCTGCTGTTCAACGATACAGCGACTGACGCGCAGCAGCGTATCATTGCGACTTTCCAGGCTTTTAATCAGCCACTTCGCATCCTGCAGATTGCTACGAATAAACTGGCTGTCAGCATCGTTGCGCGCGCTGTTGCACATGGCGGCGTAGTGCTGGTTAATCTGCAACCGTGGAATGCTGTCGCCGTTGAGTTCTACCACCCAGCGATCGTTATGCTTACGCACCAGTACATCCGGAATAACGTATTCTGGCTCCCCGGTCTGGATAGACTGCCCAGGTCTGGGGTCCAGGGACTGAATAAGATTGACGGCTTCTTTCAGCACATCTTCTTTCAGCCGGGTTACGCGCATCAGCGTGCGGAAGTCATGGTTGGCTAACAGATCGAGGTGATCGCTGATGATCAGGCGCGCTTCTTCCAGCCACGGCGTGGCTTTATCAAACTGTGAAAGTTGGATCAATAAGCAGTCGCGGAGATCTTTGGCCGCCACGCCCACGGGATCAAAACGCTGAATGCGTTTAAGCACGGCTTCGATTTCGTCCATGCCGACGTCGTCATCGCCCATGCTTTCGAGAATATCGTCCAGGGTTACGGTGAGATAACCGGTTTCGTCTACCGCATCAACAATGGATGTCGCAATTGCGCGATCGGTATCCGAGAACGGGGTCAGCTCCACTTGCCACATCAGGTAATCCTGCAGCGATTGCGTGGTCTCACCCTGATACACAGGCAGTTCGTCGTCGATGTAATCCCCGCTGGTGCCAGAAGGCGTACCGGCGGTGTAAATTTCATCCCAACTGGCGTCAAGCGGCAGCTCCTCTGGCATCTCTTTTTGTTCGAGAGCATCTGCGGTGTCGAGGGATTCGCTGTCCTGTTTTTCCTGGGTATCAATTTCGTCGTGAAGATCGGTTTGCTCGAGCAGTGGGTTACTTTCCAGCGCTTGCTGAAGTTCTTGCTGAAGTTCCAGCGTGGACAGCTGCAACAGACGGATAGCCTGTTGTAGCTGAGGCGTCATCGCCAGTTGTTGGCTAAGCCTGAGTTGCAAACCTTGCTTCATGTTCAGAGTTGTTCTCTCCTGCGGTGACGTGAAGTCTTCTACCCTATCAGAGTCTGAAGTCTTCCCCAAGGTATACGCGTTTAACGTGCTCATCCTGCAGTATTTCTGTTGGCGTGCCATGCGCGATCAGGTGGCCCTGACTCACGATGTAGGCGCGCTCACACACTGCCAGCGTTTCGCGAACGTTATGGTCGGTAATCAGCACCCCAAGCCCGCTGTCGCGCAGGTGTTCGATGATCCGTTTGATATCAATAACGGAAATCGGGTCAACACCGGCAAACGGTTCATCCAGCAGGATAAATTTCGGATTCGCGGCCAGTGCGCGGGCGATCTCCACGCGGCGTCGTTCACCACCGGAGAGCGACTGTCCCATGCTGTCACGCAGGTGTTCGATGTGGAACTCTTCCATCAGCTCGTTGGCGCGATCTTCCCGCTGCTCGCTGGTAAGATCGTCACGAATTTGCAGCACCGCCATCAGGTTATCAAACACGCTCAGGCGACGGAAAATAGACGCTTCCTGCGGCAAGTAGCCGATGCCGCGACGCGCGCGCGCATGCAGAGGCAGCAGGCTGATGTCTTCGTCATCAATGATAATGTTGCCCGCATCACGCGGGACAATGCCGACCACCATGTAAAAGGTCGTTGTCTTGCCCGCACCGTTAGGACCGAGCAGACCGACGATCTCCCCGGAGTTGACGGTCAGACTGACATCTTCCACCACACGGCGGCCCTTATAGGCTTTTGCAAGGTTCTTTGCAGTTAATGTTGCCATAACGAATCAGTTACCTTTTTTCTCTGCCGGAGCCTTGTTTTTGTCCTGCAACTGCGACGGTACCAGAACGGTGGTGACGCGTTTGCCTTTATCGCTGAAGGCCTGCATTTTCTGCTCTTTCACCAGATAGGTGATCTTATCGCCTGTGATGTTGCTATCGAGCTGTTCCAGGTAAGCCTTACCGGTGAGAACGACGAAGTCTTTCGCCAGTTCATAATGCATGTGTGAGGCGTGGCCTTTAACCGGTTTACCGTTGTCCTGCATCTGGTAAAAGGTTGCAGGATTACCGTAGCCATCAATGACTTCTTTACCGTCTTCACCGCCAGGGCGGGTTACGACGACTTTATCGGCGTTAATTTTGATGGTGCCCTGAGTCACAATCACATTGCCAGTAAAGGTCACCACGTTGCCTTGCATATCAAGAGACTGCTGGTCCGACTCAATGTGAATCGGCTGCTCGGTATCGCCGGTGACGGCGAATGCCGGGATGCTGGCGGCCAGAAGTGAGCTGGCAAGCACAAGATTAAGGCTGAGTTTGTTTGTTTTGGATTTCATATGAGGTTCTAACCTTTTCAATCAGCTCGGCGTTCTTGCTGCGTAAGTTGCCGCGCATCTTCAGTCCGCTGGAGTTAAATGTTGTGCCATATAACGTGACGAGATCATCGGAAGTGACGTCTTGTGTCACCAGGTTAATCTGTGCGTTATCGGTCGTCATTCTGCGTAGTTGAGAGTCGGGCACCAGGGCGTTGACCTCAACATGGCCGTACAGATATAGCATCCGATCGTTGGTCAATTTGGCTTTATCAGCCTTGATCGTCCAGGTCGGTACTTTATCCTTATCAAATGTGGTTAATACCGGTTGAGTAAACCACGAAACCGCTTGTTCCGAATAATATTCAACGTTTTGCGCGATCAAGTGATAGCTCAGTGCGCCTTCGGGACTATACACAACGGTATCAGTATGTTCGCTCTTATAGGTTGGCTCGTTGTTATTTACGACGACCTCAGCGGTGTCGTCTTTGTCTGCCAGATTAATACCAATCATCACAAGGACAGCCAGCGACAGTAGAATGATAACCCAACGTCTGGTTTTGCTCATATCGATTGCCCTTTGGCCTCGTCCAGTTTGCCCTGCGCCAGGAGTAATAAATCGCAGACTTCACGTACCGCGCCGCGTCCCCCATCGATGCGGGTGACATAATCGGCCCGCGGGATCAGCAAAGGATGAGCATCCGCCACCGCCACGCTTAATCCCACTTGTGCCATCACCGGCCAGTCGATCAGATCATCGCCAACGTACGCAACATTTTCAGGAGCGATCGCCAGTTTGCTAAGGAGATCGTTAAAGGCGACCAGTTTGTCTGACTGCCCCTGATACAAATGCGTGATCCCCAATGTGGCACAGCGATCTTCTACAAGTTTAGCCTTTCGTCCGGTAATAATGGCAACCTCGATACCGGAAGTGAGCGCACAGCGAATTCCGTAACCATCGCGGACGTTAAAAGCCTTCAGCTCTTCACCGTTGTTGCCCATATAAATCAGACCATCAGACAGTACGCCATCCACATCCAGGATCAGCAAACGGATGTTCTCTGCCCGGGTGATAACGTCTGTGCTGACGGGTCCATAACAGGTCGCAAGCGACGCACCTGCTTTACTCATTTTCTTTATCCTTGAGTTTCTTACACTACACCTGCACGCAGCAGATCATGCATATGTAACACACCAAGTAACCGGTCGCCATCAGCAACCATTACCGAGGTGATATGGCGGGACTGCATTAAGTTCAGGGCATCGACGGCAAGAATGCCCGGACGCACGCGAATGCCGCCAGGGGTCATCACATCGGCAATGCCTAACTGGCGAACATCAACGCCCATATCGAAGACGCGACGTAAATCGCCATCGGTGAAAATACCGTCAATCTTCATGTCATCATCGCAAATGACGGTCATGCCGAGATTTTTACGCGTGATCTCAAGTAAGGCGTCACGCAGGCTGGCGCTTTTAGTCACATGCGGGATCTCATCGCCCGTATGCATAATATCGTTAACGCGCAGTAAAAGCTTACGGCCTAGTGCGCCACCGGGATGAGATAACGCAAAATCTTCCGCGGTAAAGCCACGCGCTTTTAATAATGCCACGGCTAGCGCATCGCCCATCACCAGCGTTGCGGTCGTGCTGCTGGTCGGCGCCAGGCCTAACGGGCAAGCTTCCTTGGGCACTTTAACACACAGATGCACATCTGCCGCACGCGCCATGCTGCTTTCCGGACGACCGGTCATGCAGATAAGCGGTACATGAAGACGTTTTAACACCGGGATTAACGCCGCTATCTCATTGGATTCACCGGAGTTAGAGATGGCGATGACTACATCCTGCGGCGAGACCATGCCCAGATCGCCATGTGCGGCTTCGCCTGGATGCACGAAAAATGAGGGGGTGCCGGTGCTGGCAAATGTGGCCGCCATTTTCCGCCCGATATGTCCAGATTTCCCCATCCCCATCACTACAACTTTGCCCGGGCAACTGAATATTTTCTCGCAGGCGAGAGTAAAATTTTGGTTAATGTACTGATCAAGCTCCGCCAGGCCTTCACGTTCAATTGCCAGGACTTCCTTGCCTGCTTGCTGAAAGTCAAACCCCGGTTGCAACTCTAAGTGCGACATAATGCGTTTCCAGTTATCCAACGAGAAGTGGCGATAACCAATACAGCATCGCCAGCCATATGATAAAACCGCCGGTCAGCAGCGCACCCGCGCCGCGACCAATCTGGCGCGGACGTCGCCAGCAGAGTAGTGCAAAAATTACGCTCACCAGCAGCATGACGCTATAGTCACGGGTGAAGGCCATCGGATTGACTTCACCCGGCGTAATCAGCGCCGGCAGTCCGAGGACGATAACAATATTAAAAATGTTCGCGCCGATGATGTTGCCGACGGCAATATCGTTTTCACCTTTACGCAGACCCGCAATTGCTGTTGCCAGCTCCGGCAGGCTGGTACCAATAGCGACAACCGTCAGCCCGATGGTGAGTTCGCTCATGGCGAAGTAGTTCGCCAGTACGGTTGCGTTATCTACCACCATACGCGTTGCCATTGGCATAATAATTAGCGCAATACCCAACCACAAAAAGGCGACCGGTAACCCACCTTCGCGCGGCAGTTCCGCGATCTGCTCGCGGGTCAGGCTGTCGTTACCTTGTCGCTCAGCCAGACGGGCGATTTTAACAATGAATAACAGCCATAGCACGGCCAGAAGCAGAAGAAAGAAACCATCGCTGCGACTCAATTGCCCGTCATACAGGACCGATGCGGCTAAGATGCTTACCAGCAACATTAGCGGTAATTCACGACGCAGAACATCAGAATGCACGGTAAAAGGATGAATCAGCGCCGACAGGCCTAAAATAAGCAGAATGTTGGTAATGTTAGAGCCGATGGCGGTACCGACGGCTAAATCAAGCTGCCCGTTCATCGATGCGGCAACGGAGACAATTATCTCGGGTAACGATGTACCAATACTGACCACGGTCATCCCGATGATAATGGGGGGAATACCGAAGTTTCGACATAAAATGGATGCGGCAAATACCAGTCGGTCGGCACCGTAGACCACCAGAAGTAAACCAATTATTAACAGCGCCGTCGCTAAAAGCATCTAAAGTCCTTTCTTCAGGTATACTCGCCGGTCCACTTGAAGGATTTCTGGAAGCCGTCACGAATTCTTAATTTTGACTTTATGCGGCTAAAAAGTAAAACAAATGCCAGCTTTCGCTAACCAGGACAGGTAATAATCTGTAAATATGTTGGGTTCAGGGCTAAATTGAGCGCCAAACTCTTCGATCAACGAGGCAATAGTAAAGGATGAATCAATGGGTCAGTCTGTGGCGAATCTAATCGATATGCGCGATGTCAGCTTTTCCCGAGGCGACCGCTGCATCTTTGATAATATTTCCCTGACGGTGCCGCGTGGTAAGGTGACGGCGATCATGGGGCCATCAGGCATCGGCAAAACGACGCTGTTGCGTCTGATCGGCGGACAAATCTCCCCCGATAAGGGCGAGATCCTGTTTGACGGCGAAAATGTCCCGGCCATGTCCCGTTCGCGTTTATTTACCGTGCGTAAGCGCATGAGCATGCTATTCCAGTCTGGTGCGCTGTTTACTGATATGAATGTGTTTGACAACGTTGCATACCCGTTGCGCGAGCATACAACGCTGCCTGCGCCGCTGCTGAAAAGCACGGTAATGATGAAGCTCGAGGCCGTTGGCCTGCGGGGCGCGGCAAAATTAATGCCTTCTGAATTATCCGGTGGGATGGCGCGTCGTGCCGCGTTAGCACGTGCTATCGCGCTGGAGCCAGACCTTATTATGTTTGATGAGCCGTTCGTCGGCCAGGATCCCATCACCATGGGCGTGCTGGTGAAGCTGATTTCTGAACTGAACAGCGCGCTGGGCGTTACCTGCGTGGTGGTTTCCCATGATGTGCCAGAGGTGCTGAGTATTGCGGATTACGCCTATATTATGGCGGACAAAAAAATAGTGGCCTACGGTAGTGCTCAGGCGCTGCAAGAAAATGCCGATCCGCGTGTGCGTCAGTTCCTCGATGGCATTGCCGATGGACCGGTTCCGTTCCGTTACCCGGCGGGCGACTACCACATCGATTTACTCAAAACAGGGAGTTAAGCCACCCATGTTGTTAAATGCGCTGGCATCACTCGGACATCGGGGAATAAAAACCCTCAGGACGTTCGGGCGAGCCGGATTAATGTTGTTCAATGCAGTTGTCGGCAAGCCGGAGTTTCGCAAACATGCGCCGCTGCTGATACGCCAGCTCTATAATGTCGGTGTCTTATCGATGCTGATCATTATTGTTTCTGGCGTGTTCATCGGCATGGTGCTGGGGTTGCAGGGATACCTGGTGCTGACGACCTACAGTGCGGAAACCAGCCTCGGTATGCTGGTGGCGCTGTCATTGCTACGTGAGCTGGGGCCGGTGGTTGCGGCGCTGTTGTTTGCCGGGCGGGCCGGATCGGCCTTAACCGCAGAGATTGGCCTGATGCGGGCGACCGAGCAGCTTTCCAGCCTGGAAATGATGGCCGTCGACCCACTGCGCCGAGTGATCTCCCCACGTTTTTGGGCCGGTGTGATTTCATTGCCGCTGCTGACGATTATATTTGTCGCGGTAGGGATCTGGGGTGGGTCGTTGGTTGGCGTAAGCTGGAAAGGTATTGATGCAGGCTTTTTCTGGTCGGCTATGCAAAATGCCGTCGACTGGCGTCTGGATCTGGTCAACTGTCTGATTAAGAGCGTGGTGTTTGCCATTACGGTCACCTGGATTGCATTGTTCAATGGTTATGATGCTATCCCGACCTCTGCCGGGATTAGCCGGGCAACGACACGCACCGTAGTGCACGCCTCTCTTGCCGTTCTGGGGCTGGATTTTGTGCTGACCGCACTGATGTTTGGGAATTGAGTTCATGCAAACGAAAAAAAATGAAATTTGGGTCGGGTTATTCCTGCTGGTTGCGCTGCTGGCCGCGCTGTTTGTCTGCCTGAAGGCGGCGAACGTCACCTCAATGCGTACTGAACCGACTTATACGATTTATGCGACCTTTGATAATATCGGCGGTCTGAGAGAGCGCTCTCCGGTGCGGATTGGCGGGGTCGTGGTAGGACGCGTATCGGACATCTCGTTAGATCAGAAAACGTACCTGCCGCGCGTGACGCTGGAAATTGAATCGCGTTTTAACCATATTCCTGACACCAGTTCTCTGAGCATCCGTACTTCCGGTCTGTTGGGCGAACAGTATCTGGCATTGAACGTAGGTTTTGAAGATCCTGAGCTGGGAACGTCTATCCTCAAAGATGGCGGTACGATTCAGGACACGAAATCTGCGATGGTGCTGGAAGATATGATTGGTCAGTTCCTTTACAACAGCAACAGTAAAGGTGATGACAATAAGAATTCTGGCGATGCGCCAGCCGCAACTGAAGGCAATAATGAAGCCACTACGCCTGCGGGCGCAACGAAATAATCTCAGGAGAATCGACGTATGTTTAAACGATTGATGATGGTGGCTATGCTGGTGATTGCTCCACTTAGCGCGGCAACCGCAGCGGACCAGACGAACCCGTACAAACTGATGGATGAGGCGGCGCAGAAGACGTTTGACCGTCTGAAGAACGAGCAACCTAAAATCCGTTCCAACCCGGATTACCTGCGTCAGGTGGTCGATCAGGAACTGCTGCCTTACGTGCAGGTTAAGTATGCAGGTGCACTGGTACTGGGCCGCTACTACAAAGATGCGACACCGGCTCAGCGTGACGCCTATTTCGCCGCATTCCGTGAATATCTGAAGCAGGCGTACGGTCAGGCGCTGGCGATGTACCACGGCCAGACCTATCAGATTGCCCCTGAGCAGCCGCTGGGTGATGCGACCATCGTGCCTATCCGCGTAACAATCATCGATCCAAACGGTCGTCCTCCGGTACGTCTGGATTTCCAGTGGCGTAAAAATTCCCAGACGGGTAACTGGCAGGCGTATGACATGATTGCTGAAGGCGTAAGTATGATCACCACCAAACAGAATGAGTGGAGCGACCTGCTGCGTACGAAAGGTATTGATGGCCTGACGGCACAGCTGAAATCTATTTCTCAGCAGAAAATCACGCTGGAAGAGAAAAAATAATGACGCAGTCACTCACCTGGATGCGTGAAGGCGACAAGCTGGTGCTGGTGGGAGAGCTGGATCAGGACGTGTTAAACCCATTATGGGATGCGCGAGTTGAGGCGATGAAAGGGGTATCCTGCATCGACCTGAACCAGATTTCCCGGGTGGATACCGGTGGTCTGGCATTACTGCTGCACCTGATTAATGAGGGCAAGCAGCAGGGGAACAGCGTTTCGCTCGCTGGCGTGAACGATAAAGTGTACACGCTGGCGCAGCTTTACAATTTGCCTGACGACGTTCTTCCGCGTTAATTTTTGTAAGCCGGATAAGGTCTTGTGCCGCCATCCGGCAACTCCTCAGCGGGGGATCTGCCACTAAAGCCTTGTCTGATTTATCAGCGGGGCTTTTTGCTTATTTATGACAGCGCCACTTTGCTCTAAGATGTTGGGCTGTTTTCACTATCTGACGAATGAAGAGCCCATGGAAAATAATGAAATTCAGAGCGTGCTGATGAATGCACTCTCCCTCCAGGAAGTCCACGTTTCTGGCGACGGCAGTCACTTTCAGGTTATTGCCGTGGGTGAGATGTTTGAAGGCATGAGCCGGGTCAAGAAACAGCAATCGGTCTATGGCCCGTTGATGGAGTACATTGCGGACAACCGCATTCATGCCGTGTCGATTAAGGCGTTTACTCCAGCGGAATGGGCGCGCGATCGCAAACTTAACGGTTTTTGAGCTACGGGTGATATGCCGGTAGCGAAGATAAATTCTTAACAGAGAACAGAATAATGGATAAATTTCGTGTTCAGGGGCCAACCAAGCTCCAGGGCGAAGTCACAATTTCAGGCGCTAAAAACGCCGCGCTGCCGATCCTGTTTGCGGCGCTGCTGGCTGAAGAACCTGTAGAGATCCAGAACGTCCCGAAACTGAAGGATGTTGACACCTCAATGAAGCTGCTGAGCCAGTTGGGGGCGAAAGTTGAGCGTAATGGTTCTGTGCACATTGATGCGCGTGACGTGAACGTCTTCTGTGCGCCGTACGATCTGGTCAAAACCATGCGTGCATCCATCTGGGCGCTTGGGCCGCTGGTTGCCCGCTTTGGCCAGGGCCAGGTTTCACTGCCGGGCGGCTGCACCATCGGCGCGCGTCCGGTTGACCTGCACATTACTGGTCTGGAGCAGTTAGGCGCGACTATTAAGCTTGAAGAAGGCTATGTGAAAGCGTCCGTTGATGGCCGCCTGAAAGGCGCGCATATCGTCATGGACAAAGTGAGCGTCGGCGCGACGGTCACTATCATGTGCGCAGCAACGCTTGCCGAAGGCACTACCATCATCGAAAACGCCGCGCGTGAACCGGAGATCGTGGATACCGCGAACTTCCTGATTGCGCTGGGCGCAAAAATCACAGGCCAGGGTACCGATCGTATTACCATCGAAGGCGTTGAGCGCCTCGGCGGCGGTGTGTATCGCGTTCTGCCTGACCGCATCGAAACCGGTACTTTCCTGGTCGCAGCGGCAATTTCTCGCGGCAAAATTATCTGCCGCAATGCACAACCTGACACGCTGGATGCCGTTCTGGCGAAGCTGCGTGATGCGGGAGCGGATATCGAAGTCGGTGACGACTGGATCAGCCTGGACATGCACGGTAAACGTCCGAAAGCGGTCAATGTGCGCACGGCGCCGCACCCGGCGTTCCCTACCGATATGCAGGCCCAGTTCACGTTGCTGAACCTGGTGGCAGAAGGAACGGGTTTCATCACGGAAACCGTGTTTGAGAACCGCTTTATGCACGTGCCTGAACTGAGCCGTATGGGCGCTCACGCAGAAATCGAAAGCAATACCGTGATTTGCCACGGCGTGGAAACGCTCTCCGGCGCACAGGTTATGGCGACCGATCTGCGCGCATCTGCAAGCCTCGTGCTGGCAGGGTGTATTGCTGAAGGTACGACGGTAGTCGATCGTATTTATCACATCGATCGCGGCTATGAGCGCATCGAAGATAAACTGCGCGCGCTGGGCGCAAACATTGAGCGCGTGAAAGGCGAGTAATCGTCTACGTCTCTTGTAACCCCCAGTTCTGTGAACCGGGGGTTACTACTCATCAGTGTTCATTCAGGATTCTGTTTCTCTTTGCGTCCCCTCATCATCCGCGTTCTGTCGATAAACTCATGTGTTTTTGCATCGTGATAGCGTGACGGCCAAATCACCCACGGGTCGGTTCCCAACGATCGGGCGATAATCAACTCACCTTTTGGCCATGGGCGTGTTAACGCATTGGCCAGCGTTGATGAGCTTAATCCATTTTTACGTGATTCAGCGGCCATTGAGGTCCCTTTCTTGCGCAGTCCGGCGATGATATCGGCCGGATGCCAGTCAATCAGCTTGTTTTCCATAAACTCATCTCTCCTTTGGTTATCGACTTATGGTTCCACGATCGGTTGTGGAGATACTATAACGCCCGGAGAACGAATGTTCTAAAATGTTCATGTAAAGTGTGAGTATATTCAGAATATGCCAAATTTATGCGAAGGTTGCTGGAGAGGGGGACGTGTTTATTGGAATTTATAAAAGCATCCCGTGCAGGGCACGGGATGATGAAAGATGCCGCAGGGTATTAACGGTCGCGCTGTACGGCGATATGCGCCAGACCAATCAGCGCTTCTCTCCACGGCGTATCAGGCAGTACCTGCAGCGCAGCGATGGCCTTATCAGCCTCTTCTTCTGCACGTTGGCGAGTCCACTCCAGGGAACCACAGGCGTTCATCGCTTCCAGAACAGGCTCCAGAAGGTGACGGCCATTACCCTGCTCAATAGCCTGGCGGATCATTTGTGCTTGTTCAGGGGTGCCGTGGCGCATGGCATGCAGCAGCGGCAGCGTTGGTTTACCCTCGTTGAGGTCATCACCGACGTTTTTACCCAGTTGCTCACCATCCGCGTTGTAATCCAGCAAATCGTCAATTAACTGGAAAGCGGTACCGAGATAACGGCCATAATCCTGCAACCCTTTCTCTTGTTCTTCGCTGCAACCAGCCAGAATGCCAGAGCATTGGGCAGCCGCTTCAAACAAACGCGCAGTCTTACTGTAGATAACGCGCATATAGTTTTCTTCAGTGATGTCCGGGTCGTTGACGTTCATCAACTGCAAGACTTCACCTTCGGCGATGACGTTGACCGCTTTCGACATGACTTCAAGCACTTTCAGCGAACCGAGGCTGGTCATCATCTGAAAAGCGCGGGTATAGATAAAATCGCCGACCAGCACGCTGGCCGCATTGCCAAACGCCGCATTCGCCGTGGCTTTTCCGCGGCGCATGTCGGACTCATCCACAACATCGTCGTGCAACAGGGTCGCGGTGTGGATAAACTCGATGAGGGCTGCAATCGTAACGTGCGCATTTTCCTGGTAGCCAACTGCACGCGCGGCGAGTACGGCGATCATTGGGCGAATGCGTTTTCCGCCGCCGCTAACGATGTAGTACCCCAGTTGATTGATCAGCTGCACGTCGGAATTGAGCTGTTCAAGGATTGTCGCATTGACCCCCGCCATATCTTGCGCGGTTAACTCATTGATTTTTTCTAAATTCATCGCAAAAGCCGGGCTTCTCGCCCCGATTACCTCACTGTATCGGAAGGTAACGTCGGGTTTAGGGTTATAAATATATGCTGATTGTACTGAAAAAACGCCATAGATAAACGTTACCGTACGTGTTGTGTTTTTTTTCTTCATGTATTGACGTAGCACTTGTCAAAGGCTCGCGTTTTGCGTAATATTCGCGCCCTATTGTGAATATTTATAGCGCACTCTGAATCATCAAAAAGGTGTGCGCGGAAGCGGAGTTTTTTATGTACGCGGTTTTCCAAAGTGGTGGTAAACAACACCGAGTAAGCGAAGGTCAGACCGTTCGCCTGGAAAAGCTGGACATCGCAACTGGCGAATCTGTTGAATTCGCAGAAGTTCTGATGATCGCAAACGGTGAAGAAGTCAAAATCGGCGTTCCTTTCGTTGATGGCGGCGTTATCAAAGCTGAAGTTGTTGCTCACGGTCGTGGCGAGAAAGTTAAAATTGTTAAGTTTCGTCGTCGTAAACACTACCGTAAGCAGCAGGGCCATCGTCAGTGGTTCACTGATGTAAAAATCACTGGCATCAGCGCTTAAGTTAAGGGGAGCAGATTAAATGGCACATAAAAAGGCTGGCGGCTCGACTCGTAACGGTCGCGATTCAGAAGCTAAACGTCTGGGCGTAAAACGCTTCGGCGGTGAAACAGTTCTGGCTGGTAGCATCATCGTTCGTCAACGTGGTACTAAATTCCACGCTGGTTCCAACGTTGGTTGCGGCAAAGACCACACTCTGTTTGCTAAAGCAGACGGTAAAGTGAAATTTGAAGTGAAAGGCCCGAAAAACCGTAAATTCATCAGCATCGTTGCTGAATAAGTTTTTCGCGTCCCGGTAACGGATAAAAGCCCCGCAACACGTTGCGGGGCTTTTTACATTCGACGGCCGGTAAATACGCTCGTCGCGCCGTGATAACCCGGAAACGAGCCCTTGCAGGGAATACGGCATGAAGCAGCAGGCAGGTATTGGTATTCTGTTAGCACTCACAACGGCAGTATGTTGGGGCGCTTTGCCAATAGCGATGAAGCAAGTGCTGGAGGTGATGGAGCCTCCTACCGTGGTGTTCTACCGTTTTTTAATGGCAAGCATTGGCCTTGGCGCTATTCTTGCGGTTAAAAAAAAGCTCCCTCCGTTGCGTATTTTTCGCAAAGCGCGTTGGCTGATCCTGTTGGCTATCGCTACCGGTGGGTTGTTCGGTAACTTCATTCTGTTTAGTTCATCCTTGCAATATTTGAGCCCAACGGCTTCGCAGGTTATCGGTCAGCTGTCACCGGTTGGTATGATGATTGCCAGCGTCTTTATCCTGAAAGAAAAGATGCGCGGTACGCAGGTGATTGGCGCCATTATGCTTCTGAGCGGCCTGGTTCTGTTTTTTAATACCAGTCTGATCGAAATTTTTACCCGTCTCACCGATTACACCTGGGGCGTTATCTTTGGTGTTGGTGCGGCGATGGTCTGGGTGAGCTATGGGGTCGCGCAAAAGGTGTTGTTGCGCCGTCTGGCATCACCGCAGATCCTGTTTTTACTGTACACTTTATGTACGATTGCGTTGTTGCCGTTGGCTAAACCCGGTGTCATCACGCAGCTCAGTGACTGGCAGCTGGCATGCCTTGTATTCTGCGGCCTGAATACGCTGGTAGGATACGGTGCTCTCGCGGAAGCGATGGCGCGTTGGCAGGCGGCACAGGTGAGCGCCATTATTACGCTCACTCCGCTGTTTACGTTGTTATTTTCAGATTTATTATCACTGGCCTGGCCCGATTTCTTCGCCAGACCGATGCTAAACCTATTAGGTTATCTCGGTGCGTTTATCGTGGTTGCGGGCGCGATGTATTCCGCCATTGGTCATCGAATTTGGGGCGGTTTACGTAAGCATGAAACGGTGGTTTCGCAGCCCCGCTCAGGCGAATGATTTACGGAGAGTAAAATGAAGTTTGTTGATGAAGCATCGATTCTGGTCGTTGCAGGTGATGGCGGTAATGGTTGCGTCAGCTTCCGCCGCGAAAAGTACATCCCAAAAGGCGGTCCGGACGGTGGAGACGGTGGTGACGGTGGTGACGTTTGGCTGGAAGCCGACGAAAACCTGAACACGCTGATCGATTACCGTTTTGAAAAATCATTCCGCGCGGAACGTGGACAGAATGGCGCGAGCCGTGATTGCACCGGCAAGCGTGGTAAAGATGTCACGATTAAAGTGCCTGTAGGTACGCGTGTAATCGATCAGGGCACGGGCGAAACCATGGGCGACATGACCAAACACGGTCAGCGTCTGATGGTCGCTAAAGGCGGCTGGCACGGTCTGGGCAACACCCGTTTCAAATCCTCGGTCAACCGTACTCCGCGTCAGAAAACGATGGGTACACCGGGCGATAAACGCGATTTGATGCTGGAGCTGATGCTGCTGGCGGACGTGGGGATGCTGGGCATGCCAAACGCCGGTAAATCGACGTTTATCCGTGCGGTGTCCGCGGCGAAGCCGAAAGTCGCTGACTATCCGTTCACCACCCTGGTTCCGAGCCTGGGTGTGGTGCGTATGGACAACGAAAAGAGCTTCGTGGTTGCCGACATTCCGGGTCTGATTGAAGGCGCGGCTGAGGGCGCAGGCTTGGGTATCCGCTTCCTGAAACACCTGGAACGTTGCCGCGTACTGCTACACCTCATTGATATCGATCCGATTGACGGTTCCGATCCGGTTGAAAATGCCCGTATCATTATTGGCGAGCTTGAAAAATACAGCCAGGATCTGGCGTCTAAACCGCGTTGGTTAGTGTTCAACAAAATTGATTTGCTGGACAAGGCTGAAGCGGAAGAGAAAGCGAAAGCGATCGCCGAAGCGTTGGGCTGGGAAGGTAAATATTACCTGATCTCCGCCGCCAGCCAGTTGGGCGTGAAGGATCTCTGCTGGGATGTGATGACCTTTATCATCGAGAACCCGATTGTTCAGGCTGAAGAAGCGAAACAGCCAGAGAAAGTCGAGTTCATGTGGGATGATTATCACCGCCAGCAACTCGCTGAAGTCGAAGACGAAGCAGAAGATGACTGGGATGACGATTGGGACGAAGACGACGAAGAAGGCGTAGAGTTCATCTACAAGCGTTAATCACATTAAAAACCCCGGCCATGTTGCCGGGGTTTTGTTTCCAGGTTTCAGAAGGTCGGATTAGGTGCGTTAGCGCTGCCATCCGGCAAACATACTCAGTTATTCTGATAAATATCCTTGTATAACCGGCTTTCGAAGCGGACCAGTGGAATACGGCGATTACGCTGATCAGCTGGCTCTACCGCATAACCAGACAGATACTGCACAAATGCCATGCGCTGACCGCTTGCCGTGGTGATGAAGCCTGCCAGGTTATAGACCCCCTGCAGTGAGCCTGTCTTCGCCGATACTTTGCCATCTACGCCAGCCTGATGCAGACCCGCACGGTATTGCAAAGAGCCGTCATGGCCTGCCAGCGGCAGCATGGTGATAAAGTTCAGCTCGTTATCGTGCTGAGCGATATATTGCAGCACCTGCATCATGGTGGCAGGCGCAATCAGATTGTGACGAGAGAGACCCGAACCGTCGGCAATAATGGTGTTGCCAATATTAACGCCCGCCTGCTGACGCAGAATCTGGCGTACGGCATCAGAACCTGCTCGCCAGGTACCTGGCACGTTAAATCGTGCATGGCCAATCATACGGAAAACGGTATCGGCAATCATGTTGTCCGATTTTTTCAGCATAATCTTAAGCAGGTCGTGCAGCGGCGCCGACTGCTTACTGGCTACCACGGTCCCCGGCTCGTTGACCAGCGTCTGGCGCAGCAGAGTCCCGCTGTAAGTGATACCGGCTTGTTTTAGCTCATCTTTGATAATCGCCCCAGCATAGCTGGCACCGTCCTGAATAGCGAATGCCAGCGGCAGCGGATCGGCTCGTTGGGGCAGGCATCCGGTCAACGTAAAGCGGTTGAGATCGCCTGGAACCACGTCCAGTTCACAATATTGCGCTTCGGCAGAGCCACGAGCGAGAGTACGCACCTGACTGAACATGGTGACCGGGTAGTAAGATGCCACGCGGATAAAGGCGAGATCGTTAGGTTTTTGCGCGCTATAGAGTGAAACCGAGAAACAGTTACGATCGACAATAGCCGCCGCGGGCGGTGCGCTAAAACACTGCGTCATGTCGTTCCAGGGCCAGCCAGGCGCTTTATCATGACTGGCGAAAATGGAGGTGTCGATCATGACATTTCCGGCAATTTGCGTCACGCCTGATTTTTTCAGGGTTGCCACCATATTGCGAATATCCTGACGTTTTAGCGTCGGATCGGCACCAAATCGCGCCACTAAGTCACCTTTCAAAACGCCGCCTTCCACGTTGCCTTTAGTCTCAAGCGTGGTGGTAAAACGAAAGTCAGGCCCGAGCTGAATCAATGCCGCCAGCGCGGTGATCACTTTTTGTGTACTGGCCGGCAGCGCCATCTGCTGGCTATGGTAATCAATAGCAGGAGCAGGTGCGCCAACCTTCTGTACCATAAGGGCGAGGTTGGCCCCGGCAGGGAGCTGATTGATATACTCGTCGACGTTCGCAGCCTGAACGCTGAACGCTATACTGGCAGTCAATCCAATGGTAAATCTGGAAAATCGCATAATCTC
This sequence comes from Citrobacter sp. Cb041, assembly GCF_030336655.1. Lineage (NCBI taxonomy): Bacteria > Pseudomonadati > Pseudomonadota > Gammaproteobacteria > Enterobacterales > Enterobacteriaceae > Citrobacter > Citrobacter sp. Cb041. The sequence continues at coordinate 89,893 of NZ_JAOWDD010000031.1, forward strand.
GCGCTAACAACCTGGAAACAGGCCGTCATACTACGGCGCAACGCCCCAAAAAGTAAACGATGACCCATAGGGAACTCCAGGGTAAAATGATCATCAAATAGAGAATTGTAGCTGACCTGGGACCCTGAGCCCCGGGTCGGTATTTTTTTGCTTCTGACTCTGGCATGGCGTATGCCAGAGTGGGCTTAGCAGCCGGGGTGAGAGCAGCCGCCCCCTACAGGAATGTTCAAGAGGTATAACAAATGCAAGCTATCCCAATGACCTTACGTGGTGCTGAAAAACTGCGCGAAGAGCTGGATTTTCTGAAATCGGTGCGCCGTCCTGAAATCATTGCCGCTATCGCAGATGCGCGCGAGCATGGCGACCTGAAAGAAAATGCAGAGTATCACGCGGCGCGCGAACAGCAGGGTTTCTGCGAAGGGCGCATTAAAGATATCGAAGCTAAACTGTCCAACGCGCAGGTTATCGACGTCACAAAAATGCCGAACAATGGTCGCGTAGTTTTCGGCGCGACGGTTACCGTGCTGAATCTCGATAACGACGAAGAGCAGACCTGGCGTATTGTCGGCGATGATGAAGCCGATTTTAAACAGAACCTGATTTCGGTGAACTCGCCTATTGCTCGTGGCCTGATCGGTAAAGAGCAGGATGACGTGGTGGTTATTAAAACGCCGGGCGGTGAAGTTGAATATGAAGTAACGAAGGTAGAATACCTGTAATTCGCATCTTGGTTAAGATGTTGATACATTGTAAAGAAAGGAAAAAGGCCGCATAGCGGCCTTTTATCAACGAAGAGAGCGTGGCATTTTGCTCTCCTGCTAGCGGAAAATCCCGCGTTTTACACAAACTTCGTGTGCAACTTTGGGATATTCTTAGCGTGGCAGCGAGATTTTACGTTCTTTAGTCGGGCGATACAGTACCAGCGTTTTACCGATGACCTGTACATTACAGGCGCCGGTTTCGCGTACGATAGCTTCCACGATCAAGGTTTTAGTATCGCGATCTTCCGAGGCGATTTTCACCTTGATAAGTTCATGGTGCTCTAACGCTTGTTCAATCTCGGCCAGTACCCCTTCGGTCAAACCATTGTTGCCAAGCATAACTACAGGCTTGAGCGGATGTGCCAGACCTTTCAGGTGCTGTTTTTGTTTAGTACTCAGATTCATCGTATATTTTTGCTTACGTTGGGATTGAAAACGGGTCATTCTACCGCCATCTCCCATATATCGCCAAATAGCTGTGTAGAAATTTACACCATTGGTTACGATGAACTGCCCTTTGGGAATGTGAAATGACAGGTAAAAAGCGTTCTGCCAGCTCGAGTCGCTGGCTTCAGGAACACTTTAGCGATAAATATGTTCAGCAGGCGCAGAAAAAGGGGTTACGTTCCCGTGCCTGGTTTAAACTTGATGAAATACAGCAAAGTGACAAAATTTTTAAACCGGGGATGACGATTGTTGATCTCGGTGCTGCACCCGGTGGCTGGTCGCAATATGCGGTTACGCAGATCGGCAACACTGGCCGCATTATCGCTTGCGATCTTTTACCTATGGATCCAATCGTTGGTGTGGACTTCCTTCAGGGCGACTTTCGTGATGAATTAGTCCTGAAAGCGTTACTTGAGCGCGTAGGTGACAGTAAAGTACAAGTTGTCATGTCTGATATGGCGCCAAATATGTGTGGAACACCGGCGGTGGATATTCCCCGGGCCATGTATCTGGTAGAGCTGGCGCTTGGAATGGCTCGTGATGTATTAGCGCCAGGTGGTAGTTTTGTAGTGAAGGTGTTCCAGGGCGAAGGTTTCGATGAGTATCTAAGAGAGATTCGCTCCCTGTTTACGAAGGTCAAAGTTCGTAAGCCGGACTCTTCTCGCGCCCGTTCGCGTGAAGTGTATATTGTAGCGACCGGGCGTAAACCATAACCGGTAGATTTCAAACGAAAGTTTGAAAGAAACTGGATATAGAGTATCCTGACGCTGTTTTTAACACAGTTGTAATATGAGGTTAATCCCTTGAGTGACATGGCGAAAAACCTAATTCTCTGGCTGGTCATTGCCGTTGTGCTGATGTCAGTATTCCAGAGCTTTGGGCCCAGCGAGTCTAATGGCCGTAAGGTTGATTACTCTACCTTCCTGCAAGAGGTCAATCAGGACCAGGTTCGTGAAGCGAAGATCAACGGACGTGAGATTAACGTTACCAAGAAAGATAGTAACCGTTACACGACCTACATTCCGGTTAACGATCCGAAGCTGCTTGATAACCTGCTGACCAAAAACGTCAAGGTTGTTGGTGAACCGCCTGAAGAGCCGAGCCTGCTGGCTTCTATCTTCATTTCCTGGTTCCCAATGCTGCTGCTGATTGGTGTCTGGATCTTCTTCATGCGTCAAATGCAGGGCGGTGGTGGCAAAGGTGCCATGTCGTTCGGTAAGAGCAAAGCGCGCATGCTGACGGAAGATCAGATCAAAACGACTTTTGCGGACGTTGCTGGTTGCGACGAAGCAAAAGAAGAAGTTGCTGAGCTGGTTGAGTATCTGCGCGAACCGAGCCGTTTCCAGAAGCTGGGCGGTAAAATCCCGAAAGGCGTCCTGATGGTCGGTCCTCCGGGTACGGGTAAAACCCTGCTGGCGAAAGCTATCGCAGGTGAAGCGAAGGTTCCTTTCTTCACCATTTCCGGTTCTGATTTCGTGGAAATGTTCGTGGGTGTCGGTGCATCTCGTGTACGTGACATGTTCGAACAAGCCAAGAAAGCGGCACCGTGCATCATCTTCATCGATGAAATCGACGCCGTAGGCCGCCAGCGTGGTGCAGGTCTGGGCGGTGGTCACGATGAACGTGAGCAGACACTGAACCAGATGCTGGTTGAGATGGACGGCTTCGAAGGTAACGAAGGCATTATCGTTATCGCGGCAACTAACCGTCCGGACGTTCTTGACCCTGCGCTGCTGCGTCCAGGCCGTTTCGACCGTCAGGTTGTGGTTGGTCTGCCGGATGTCCGCGGTCGTGAACAGATCCTGAAAGTGCATATGCGTCGCGTACCGCTGTCTCCGGATATCGATGCGGCAATCATTGCACGTGGTACGCCTGGCTTCTCCGGTGCGGATCTCGCGAACCTGGTCAACGAAGCGGCGCTGTTTGCAGCTCGTGGCAACAAGCGTGTTGTATCGATGGTTGAATTCGAGAAAGCGAAAGACAAAATCATGATGGGTGCGGAACGTCGCTCCATGGTGATGACGGAAGCGCAGAAAGAATCTACCGCGTATCACGAAGCAGGCCACGCGATTATCGGTCGCCTGGTACCGGAACACGATCCGGTGCACAAAGTGACGATTATCCCGCGCGGTCGTGCGCTGGGTGTGACCTTCTTCCTGCCTGAAGGCGACGCTATCAGCGCCAGCCGTCAGAAACTGGAAAGTCAGATCTCCACGCTGTACGGCGGTCGTCTGGCCGAAGAGATCATCTACGGTGTTGAACATGTTTCTACCGGTGCGTCGAACGACATTAAAGTCGCGACTAACCTGGCGCGTAACATGGTTACTCAGTGGGGCTTCTCCGAGAAACTCGGTCCGTTGCTGTACGCTGAAGAAGAAGGCGAAGTGTTCCTGGGACGTTCTGTGGCGAAAGCTAAACATATGTCCGATGAAACGGCTCGTATTATCGATCAGGAAGTTAAACTGCTGATTGAGCGTAACTATGACCGTGCGCGTCGTCTGCTGAACGAAAACATGGACATTCTGCACTCGATGAAAGATGCGCTCATGAAATATGAGACCATCGATGCGCCGCAGATTGATGATCTGATGGCTCGCCGCGAGGTACGTCCGCCAGCGGGTTGGGAAGAACCGGGTTCTTCTAACAACAACTCTGGCAGCACCGGCAAGCCGAGTGCGCCGCGTCCGGTTGATGAACCGCGTGCGCCGGACTCTGGCACCATGTCAGAGCAACTGGGCGACAAATAAGTTATCGTTGATGATGACCGTGTTTTAATTTAAAACCCTGGGGCTTGCCCCGGGGTTTTTCTTATTTGTATATTCAAGATGTTATCAGGGATAAAACTATGAAACTCTTTGCTCAGGGGTCTTCACTGGATCTCAGCCATCCGCACGTCATGGGGATTTTGAACGTCACGCCAGATTCCTTTTCCGATGGTGGTGCGCACAACTCTCTGGTTGAGGCGGTAAAACACGCAAACCTGATGATTAACGCTGGGGCGACTATCATTGATGTGGGTGGTGAATCCACACGTCCAGGCGCGGCCGATGTGAGCGTGGAAGAAGAGTTGCAGCGAGTGATCCCGGTGGTGGAGGCGATTGCTCAACGTTTTGAAGTGTGGATTTCGGTCGATACTTCAAAAGCAGAAGTGATTCGCGAGTGCGCCAGAGTCGGCGCACATATCATTAATGACATTCGCTCACTCTCGGAGCCTGGGGCGCTGGAAGCCGCAGCAGAAACCGGATTACCGGTTTGTCTGATGCATATGCAGGGTCAGCCGAAAACCATGCAGGAAGCACCAAAGTACGAGGATGTTTTTGCTGATGTAAATCGTTACTTTGTTGAACAAATAGCACGCTGCGAGCGGGCTGGAATCACAAAAGATAAATTGTTGCTCGACCCCGGGTTCGGATTCGGTAAAAATCTCACTCACAACTACACATTACTGGCACGTTTGGCTGAGTTTCATCATTTTAATCTGCCATTGCTGGTTGGGATGTCACGAAAATCAATGGTTGGCCAGTTGCTGAATGTGGGGCCATCCGAACGCCTGAGCGGTAGCCTTGCGTGTGCGGTCATTGCCGCAATGCAAGGGGCGCATATCGTTCGTGTCCATGACGTCAAAGAAACCGTAGAAGCGATGCGTGTGGTGGAAGCCACATTGTCTGCAAAGGAAAATAAACGCTATGAGTAATCGTAAATATTTTGGCACCGATGGGATCCGTGGTCGCGTAGGCGACGCCCCAATTACCCCTGACTTTGTGCTCAAACTGGGTTGGGCTGCAGGAAAAGTGCTGGCACGTCATGGTTCACGTAAAATTATTATTGGCAAAGATACGCGTATTTCTGGCTATATGCTGGAGTCCGCACTGGAAGCGGGTCTGGCTGCCGCCGGACTGTCGGCTTCTTTCACAGGCCCAATGCCAACACCTGCTGTTGCATATCTGACGCGCACCTTCCGTGCTGAAGCCGGGATTGTTATCTCTGCTTCGCACAACCCGTACTATGACAACGGAATTAAATTCTTCTCCATCGATGGGACTAAACTGCCGGATGCGGTTGAAGAAGCTATCGAAGCCGAAATGGAAAAAGCGATCACCTGCGTGGACTCGGCTGAACTGGGTAAAGCTACCCGTATCGTTGATGCTGCCGGTCGTTATATCGAGTTTTGCAAAGGCACCTTCCCGAATGAATTGAGCCTGAGTGAGCTTAAAATCGTGGTGGATTGCGCTAATGGTGCGACGTACCATATTGCGCCAAGTGTACTGCGTGAGCTGGGCGCAAACGTGATTGCTATTGGCTGTGAGCCAAACGGTGTGAATATCAATGAAGAAGTCGGCGCTACCGACGTCCGTGCCCTACAGGCGCGTGTGATGGCGGAAAAAGCCGATCTGGGTATTGCGCTGGATGGTGACGGCGACCGCGTCATTATGGTTGACCACGAAGGCAATAAGGTCGATGGCGATCAGATCATGTACATCATTGCCCGTGAAGCCCTGCGTCAGGGGCAACTGCGCGGTGGCGCGGTAGGCACGCTGATGAGCAATATGGGCCTCGAGCTGGCCCTGAAACAGTTGGGTATTCCGTTTGCCCGTGCGAAAGTCGGCGACCGCTATGTACTGGAAAAAATGCAGGAAAAAGGCTGGCGTATCGGTGCTGAAAACTCAGGCCATGTGATCCTGCTGGACAAAACCACCACCGGTGACGGTATCGTTGCAGGTCTGCAGGTACTGGCGGCGATGGTGCGTAACCATATGAGTTTGCACGACCTGTGCAGCGGCATGAAAATGTTCCCGCAACTGCTGGTTAACGTACGTTACACCGCAGGTAGCGGCGATCCGCTGGAACATGAAAACGTGAAAGCGGTGATGGCTGAAGTTGAAGCTGCACTGGGCAATCGCGGACGTGTTCTGCTGCGTAAGTCAGGTACAGAACCGTTAATTCGCGTGATGGTTGAAGGTGAAGATGAAGCGCAGGTGACTGAATTCGCTCACCGTATTGCCGATGCCGTCAAAGCGGTGTAATCACTAAAGACAGTGAAAACCGGAGTCTGGGACTCCGGTTTTTTTTTACTGTACGGGAAGCGACTGTTTATGTCGGCGCTGCCAGAAGTAACCACCGATCATTAATATTACAAGGACTGCCAGCCACGGCAGAACCGCCAGCAAATGCCCTGACCGGGCAAAGGTCAGCGCAATCATCAGTAACCAACCGCCCAGCATCGGAATCGCGGTGCGCTTAACAATGTCCACAGGCGAGACGCCTGCAATTCCCGCGATAGCAATGATGACGCCGGCAATGGGGGATAACGTACGACCAATCCCCGCCGATATCTGGATAGGCAACATCATGACTGCGATGTCGCTACCGATATGACGGCTGATGTCCGGTACCATCGGGGCGAAGGAGAAAAACGCCGCATTTCCTGAGCCCATTAGCGCTGAAATTGCAAAGGTGATAAGGGTCATCAGCAGGATAATAGAGGCGGCGCTGAGGCCAAATTCACCGGAAAGCGACAGCAGCGCATCGACGGCGCCAATGGCTTTCAGTCCGGCTGAAAAGACTTCACCGGCGATAATCAGCGTGACGACGGTAGCAAAAACGCTGCCCATGCTGTCGAAGACTTTTTGTACGCCTGCCATCACCTCGCGCGCCTTACGATGACGGCAATACTCACAAACCAGGGTAATGGCGAGGCTTATCAGTACGGCGGTATCCAGCGTAATTTTGAGCGAACTGAATACTAAATCACTGCACACCAGCATCAACACCAGCGGCAGCATAGGCAGAAAAAGCCAGGCGATCGGTGCTTCAGTTTCATCGGTCGACGTTAATGTCTGCATCTGCTGAGCCACACCGTCACTGCTTTCCCGATGGTCGAAAAAGCGTTGCACAACAATATGTAACAGGGCGATGAACAGAATAACGGGGACGACGATCGGCAACTGATCCTGCACGAAATAGTTCACCACCTCGATGCCTGCGGTTTTGGCGGCGAGAACCGAGTTGCCGGAACCTGGACCAAATTCAACCGCACAGGTACTGGCGATAACGGCGGCAACGGCAGCGCGGCTACAGCCAAGACGGGTCAGCAGCGGGTAGAGCGTCGCCATCAACAGCAGACCCAGCCCGGTGGCGCTGCTGATAAACAGCGACAGGAATTGACCCAGCAACAGCGCCAGCCCCAACAGCAGATACGGTGAGTTCAGGCGTTGCAAAGGGCGAGACGTCACCCGAACCAGCACCTGGCTTGCGCCAATGGCCGACATATATGTAGCGAAACCACCAATCAGCATAATTTGCAGCCCAAGGCCGCCGAGGCGCACGCTCAGGGTATCGCGAATAAACTCGAAGGCATCAAAGGGGCCGAATCCGGTGCTTTTTTTCACCAGGCTACTGAGCGTGGTCATCCCGCTAAAATGCGCGATAAGCAGCAGCACAATCCCGGTCAACAGCAACACTGACTGGGGGTGATATTTTTTGAGGATCAGACGTCCGGCAAAAATGATGGCAATTAGCGCCAGTAATAATGACATTCTTGCCCCCTTACTCGAAGTTGCCAGTAACCAGGCACTCGCCATCCCGCAGCAACGGCTTACCCGCAGCGAACAGATGGGCCAGCGAGAGGTCATCATTGAGTACACAGATATCGGCACGTTCCCCGGCGCAGAGCACGCCGCCGGAAATACCCAGCGAGCGCGCAACGTTTGCCGTCAACATCGCGATCGCTTGTGGCACCGGAATCCCCACATCAATCAAGCGAGGAAGAAGATTAAGGTTACCTGCGACCGGTGCCGCGCTTAAGCCTTCCACAATACCCTGGGCGTTAAAGCGCGGAACGCTGCCATTACCATCAGAGCTGATCGTGATGCGATCGGCTGGAACCTGGGCTTCCAGAGCGTGGAGGATTGCCTGTTCCTGAGGCATAAAGCGACTACCGCCAGACGTAACGTCGATATGGCCGCCACGATGAGCGAACGCAATCGCCTGTTCGAACAAGGGCGCTGTTCTCGCAACATGGGTCGGTGAAATGTGGTGAATCGGAATGCCTGCATCACACAGCTCAATAAGCTGTGACATCCCTTCCGGCAGATTCCCAAGATGTACATGCAGTAACCCTTTTTTGCCTGCCAGCAGGGAAGCCACGCGGATATCGCTTACTATTCTCAGCAATTCCTGGAAAGAGGGGTAAGAACCACGGTGATCGGCGAGGGCGATTTTGACGCCAAGAATCGCCGGAATGAAGGTCATGTCATCGCGGATGGATCGCGTAATGGTTGGGCTGGGTACCGCGTAGGCTCCCGTATGCATAAATGCGCGTAATCCCTCAAGGTTGAGAGACTGCATTTTGGCGTAGAGGTCTTTGGGCGAACGAGAAATGGCATCGGTACCTAACACGCCGACAACCGTGGTAATACCTGCCTGAATCAGATCGCGTAGCTTGACGGCTGGCGTTCGGCTGGCAAATCCAGCCTCGCCACCGCCACCGGTAAGATGGACATGCTGATCGATAATGCCTGGGATAACCCATTTGCCATGACAATCGATGACCTCGTCGACGCCATCAAACAGGGAAAGATCTTTTTCTACCGCCACAATTCGGTCGGCATGAATGAGCAGGGAGCAGAGGCCTAAATCCTCGGGAGAAAAAACACGGGCATTGGTCAATAAAGTAAACATATCGGTCCTGTCAAACGTCGTGGGTGAGAGTCGGCAGGTGAAAAGGAATATTGTTGTTATGATGCCCACCATAAAGCCATTACTATAACTATGACTATTACCGATTTGGTATTGGAGGATGCGGTTATGGCATGGTGGAGAGTTCAACGTGGATTGTAAGTGGCTGGAAGATTTTCTGGCATTGAGTCAGCATGGAAACTACTCTCAGGCCGCGGCGCAGCGGCATATTACTCAACCTGCACTCAGTCGGCGTATAAAGGCGCTGGAAGAGGTGTTAGGGGTGCCGTTGTTTGACCGGACCACGACCCCCGTTACGCTGACACGCTATGGTGAACGCTTTGAACCCTATGCCCGGCACGTCCTCAGTACACTAACAGAGGCGCGCCACGAGCTATCGGCGATGACGCCAGCAACGGACAATACGCTGGTGATGGTTAGCCTGCATACGCTGTCGGTGAATATCCTGCCGGATATGATCAACTATCTGCGACAGAGCGAACCGCAGTTAAATTTTACGGTTAATGCCAGTATTCAGGGGATAGACAACCATTTTAACGCCTTGATAGATCGGCAAATCGATCTGCTGGTGACCTACGATTTACCGTCTTCGCAGCCGGGGCTGGAGATTGCCGGAGGGTTAAAACGTTCACTATGGCGGTATGAGCGATTTATACCGGTTATTTCTGCGCAGTTGGCTAATGCGCTTAACGATCCGCATGCGCCGATCCCATGGCTATGCTATAGCGACTACACCTTTGTCAGACGCATTATTGAGCCAGCTGAACAACGCGTCCGCCCACGTCTGAAAAAAGTGTTTGAGAGTGGTTTAAGCGAAACGATACGAGAAATGGTGCTGCGGCATATGGGAATGGCATGGTTACCCGAATCGATGGTGGCGGAAGAGTTGGTGAACCAGCAAATTATTCACTGCTGGCCAGAAAACGCTGACCTGATTTGTGAAATCCCCGTTGTGGTATGGGCGAATCTTGACGATCAACGCGCCGTCATGCAGAGATGCTGGGAGAAGTTGCTGCGTTTTTGATTGATGTGGCGATTTTTTCCGCAGTTGATACAATGCCAACAAATTGCCCTTGCGAAGGTTATTCGCTTTGGTTAGTATTCACACCCGCTTCAGTGGGAAACAGTAAACATTCCCGCTTTAATGGTCGAAGCATTGTACGCGGCAACTCCGCAAGGAACAGGTTGATTATGCACGAAGCTCTTTTAGTAGTTTTCCTTATTGTGGCAATTGGCCTGGTAGGCTTGATCATGCTGCAGCAAGGCAAAGGCGCTGATATGGGAGCCTCTTTTGGCGCAGGCGCTTCTGGTACTCTGTTTGGTTCAAGTGGTTCTGGTAACTTCATGACCCGCATGACAGCTGTATTAGGAACCTTGTTCTTCATCATCAGTCTGGTGCTGGGTAACATGAACAGCAATAAGACCAATAAAGGAAGTGAGTGGGAAAATCTGAGTGCACCGGCGAAAACCGAGCAAACTCAGCCAGCTGCTCCGGCTCAGCCGACCAGCGATATCCCACGCTAAGTATTCTGTACCGAGGTGGTGGAATTGGTAGACACGCTACCTTGAGGTGGTAGTGCCCTAACGGGCTTGTGGGTTCGAGTCCCATCCTCGGTACCAAATTCCAAAAAAAAGACGCTGCAAAGCGTCTTTTTTTTCGTCTGTCATTTGTGGTAGTTCTGTAGGTCGGATAAGACATTTAGGACGCCATCCGACTATTACAATACCTGATGATGCCAGGCTTATCAGGCCTCAGGGTAACAGAACATCCCTATTTTCTGCACATAAAAAAGGCCGCTTTCGCGGCCTGAAGATGATGAATATTTACTTCGCCTTGTTTTCCAGATTCTCAACCTGCGGCAGGCCGGTTGTGGAAGAGGCGGTCAGCAGGCCAGACTGCGCATAACCGAACAGCTTCTCGCGGGTATCAGTGATATCCAGATTACGCATGGTCAACTGACCGATACGATCATCCGGAGAGAATACCGAGTCGCCTTTTTCCATCGTCAGACGTTCTGGTTTGTAAGTCAGATTGTCCGACACGGTGTTGAGGATTGAGTAGTCATTACCGCGACGCAGTTCCAGCGTCACTTCACCCGTAATCTGGCTGGCAACCCAACGCTGCAGACCGTCACGCAGCATCAGCGCCTGAGAGTCAAACCAGCGGCCCTGATACAACAGACGACCAAGCTGGCGACCGTGCGCGTGATACTGCTCGATGGTGTCTTCGTTGTGAATCCCGGTCAGCAGACGCTCATAGGCGATGTGCAGCAATGCCATCCCCGGAGCTTCGTAGATGCCCCGGCTTTTTGCTTCAATGATACGGTTTTCAATCTGATCGCTCATACCCAGACCGTGACGGCCGCCGATGCGGTTGGCTTCCAGCATCATCTCAACGTCGTCGCTGAAGGTTTTACCGTTCAGCGCAACCGGATGACCCTGCTCAAAACGCACGGTGACTTCTTCTGCCGGGATCTTCACGCTCTCATCCCAGAATTTCACGCCCATAATCGGGTTGACGATTTTGACGCTGGAGTTCAGAAACTCGAGGTCTTTTGCTTCGTGGGTCGCCCCGAGCATATTGGAGTCCGTGGAGTACGCTTTCTCAACGGACATCTTGTAGTCGAAACCACAGGCAATCATAAATTCGGACATCTCATGGCGACCGCCGAGTTCATCGATAAAATCGGTATCCAGCCATGGTTTGTAAATCTGCAGTTCGGCGTTGGTCAGCAGACCGTAACGATAGAAACGTTCAATATCGTTACCTTTATAGGTGCTACCGTCACCCCAGATATTTACGCCATCTTCTTTCATGGCCGCAACCAGCATGGTGCCGGTGACAGCACGGCCCAGCGGAGTGGTATTGAAATAGGTCAGTCCGCCGGTGGTGTTGTGGAATGCACCGCACTGAATCGCTGCGATCCCTTCGGCAACCAGTTGCTTACGGCAATCTACCAGGCGAGCATTCTCAGCACCATATTCCATTGCACGGCGAGGAATGGCGTCATAGTCATCCTCATCCGGCTGGCCCAAATTCGCAGTATATGCATATGGGACAGCCCCTTTTTGTCGCATCCACAGCAGTGCTGCACTGGTGTCCAGGCCGCCGGAAAAAGCGATACCAATACGTTGACCTACCGGGAGATGCTTGAGAATCGTCGTCATAAAATAAAACCCTGCTTGATAGACTGGTGAAGAGGTCGGCTTATTATACTAATTGCATTTTTATGCAAAATAAGTGAGTTTTCATTTAATCATCTTTTCTGGATGACAGGAAGAGTTTAGTGATAATTTCGTTAAATAACGGCGCGGGTGATACATTTATCTGGTCGAATATTCGCTGGGCAGCATTCATTGATTTGCATAGTCGTAACAAGGTTGACATACCGCATAGTGAATCAATATACTGTGCGCAGATTTTACGTCCCGTCCTCGGTACCAAATCCCAGCAGTATTTGCATTTTTTACCCAAAACGAGTAAAATTTGCCACGTTTCAGGCGCGGGGTGGAGCAGCCTGGTAGCTCGTCGGGCTCATAACCCGAAGGTCGTCGGTTCAAATCCGGCCCCCGCAACCACTTTCCCTTAGAGTTCTTTTTCAAATATACTGTGAAGACTTAGGCCTTCGTAGCTGGATTTGAAAAAAATTCTTTCGGAAGGTTTTCCGAACCGCAGGTGCGGTTATAGGGTTCAGTTATATAAAGCCCCGATTTATCGGGGTTTTTTGTTATCTGACTACAGAATAACTGGGCTTTAGGCCCTTTTTTTATGTCTTGGGGGTGGGCTTGTCCACATTAGAGCAAAAATTAACAGAGATGATTACAGCGCCAGTTGAAGCCCTGGGCTACGAGTTGGTCGGCATCGAATTTATTCGTGGTCGCACATCCACACTGCGCATCTATATTGATAGTGAAGATGGCATCAATGTTGATGATTGTGCTGATGTGAGCCATCAGGTAAGCGCCGTGATGGATGTCGAAGACCCAATCACCGTTGCCTACAACCTGGAAGTCTCCTCTCCGGGTCTCGACCGTCCTCTGTTCACAGCTGAACACTACGTGCGTTTCCTGGGTGAAGAAGTGACGCTGGTTCTTCGTATGGCGGTACAAAACCGTCGTAAATGGCAGGGCGTTATCAAAGCGGTGGATGGTGAGATGATCACGGTCACAGTCGAAGGTAAAGATGAAGTGTTCGCGCTGAGTAATATCCAGAAGGCGAACCTGGTTCCCCACTTTTAACAGTCTGGATTGAGGTGAAAAGCCCGCGATGAACAAAGAAATTTTGGCTGTTGTTGAAGCCGTATCCAACGAAAAAGCGCTGCCACGCGAGAAAATTTTTGAAGCGCTGGAAAGTGCGCTGGCTACAGCAACAAAGAAAAAATATGAGCAAGAGATCGACGTTCGCGTAGAAATCGATCGTAAAAGCGGTGATTTCGATACCTTCCGTCGTTGGGTAATCGTAGAAGAAGTTACTCAGCCCACCAAAGAAATTACGCTGGAAGCGGCACGCTTCGAAGACGAAAGCCTGAACGTGGGCGAATATGTTGAAGATCAGATTGAATCTGTCACCTTTGACCGTATCACCACCCAGACCGCGAAACAGGTTATCGTACAGAAAGTACGTGAAGCCGAACGCGCAATGGTTGTCGATCAGTTCCGCGAACACGAAGGCGAAATCGTCACCGGTGTGGTGAAGAAAGTTAACCGCGACAACATTTCTCTGGATCTGGGCAGCAATGCTGAAGCCGTGATCCTGCGTGAAGACATGCTGCCGCGTGAAAACTTCCGCCCAGGTGACCGTATTCGTGGCGTTCTTTACTCTGTACGCCCGGAAGCGCGCGGTGCCCAGCTGTTCGTAACCCGTTCCAAACCGGAAATGCTGATAGAGCTGTTCCGCATTGAAGTGCCGGAAATTGGCGAAGAAGTGATCGAAATTAAAGCGGCTGCTCGCGATCCGGGCTCACGTGCGAAAATCGCCGTTAAGACCAACGACAAGCGTATTGATCCGGTCGGCGCCTGTGTGGGTATGCGCGGTGCGCGCGTTCAGGCGGTTTCTACCGAACTGGGCGGCGAGCGTATCGATATCGTCCTGTGGGATGATAACCCGGCGCAGTTCGTGATTAACGCAATGGCGCCAGCAGACGTCGCTTCTATCGTGGTGGATGAAGACAAACACACCATGGATATCGCGGTTGAAGCCGGTAACCTGGCTCAGGCGATTGGACGTAATGGTCAGAACGTCCGCCTGGCTTCACAACTGAGCGGTTGGGAACTCAACGTGATGACCGTTGATGACCTGCAGGCGAAGCATCAGGCTGAAGCACATGCAGCCATTGATACCTTCACCAAATATCTCGATATCGATGAAGATTTCGCGACAGTTCTGGTGGAAGAAGGTTTTGCGACGCTGGAAGAACTGGCCTACGTGCCAATGAAAGAGCTGTTGGAAATTGACGGCCTGGATGAACAGACCGTTGAAGCGCTGCGCGAGCGTGCTAAAAACGCACTGACCACTCTGGCACTGGCCCAGGAAGAAAGTCTCGGTGATAACAAACCGGCTGACGATCTGCTGAATCTGGAAGGATTGGATCGTGAGATGGCCTTCAAACTGGCTGCCCGTGGTGTTTGTACGCTGGAAGATCTCGCTGAACAGGGCATTGATGATCTGGCTGATATCGAAGGGTTGACCGACGAAAAAGCCGGTGAGCTGATTATGGCTGCCCGTAATATTTGCTGGTTCGGCGACGAAGCGTAATAAACTGTAGCAGGAAGGAACAGTATGACAGATGTAACCGTAAAAACGCTGGCTGCAGAGATACAGACCTCCGTGGATCGCCTGGTACAGCAATTTGCTGATGCAGGTATCCCGAAGTCTGCTGACGACTCTGTGTCCGCACAAGAGAAACAAACCTTACTGGCGCATCTGAACCGTGAAAACGGCTCAGCGCCCGATAAGTTGACATTGCAGCGTAAAACGCGCAGTACTCTCAATATTCCAGGTACCGGTGGAAAAAGCAAATCGGTACAAATCGAAGTCCGCAAGACACGCACCTTTGTGAAACGCGATCCGCAAGAGGCTGAACGCCTTGCCGCGGAAGAGCAGGCGCAGCGTGAAGCGGAAGAGCAAGCCCGTCGTGAGGCAGAAGAAGCTGCCAAACGCGAGGCGCAACAAAAAGCCGAACGTGAGGCCGCAGAACAAGCTAAGCGTGAAGCCGCTGATAAAGCGAAACGTGAAGCTGCGGAAAAAGACAAAGTGAGCAATCAACAGACCGACGATATGACTAAAACCGCCCAGGCCGAAAAAGCCCGCCGTGAAAATGAAGCCGCAGAACTGAAGCGTAAAGCGGAAGAAGAAGCACGTCGCAAGCTTGAAGAAGAAGCGCGCCGCGTAGCGGAAGAAGCTCGCCGTATGGCGGAAGAAAACGAGAAGAATGGTGTGAACAACGCTGAACCTGTTGAAGATACCAGCGATTATCACGTCACCACCTCTCAGCATGCTCGCCAGGCAGAAGACGAGAACGATCGTGAAGTAGAAGGCGGTCGTGGTCGTACTCGCAGCACGAAAGCAGCGCGTCCGGCGAAGAAAGGTAACAAACACGCTGAATCTAAAGCTGACCGTGAAGAAGCGCGTGCAGCGGTTCGCGGCGGTAAAGGCGGTAAGCAGCGTAAAGGTTCCGCTCTGCAGCAGGGCTTCCAGAAGCCGGCTCAGGCCGTTAACCGTGACGTTGTGATCGGCGAAACCATCACCGTTGGCGATCTGGCGAACAAGATGGCAGTCAAAGGTTCCCAGGTCATCAAAGCGATGATGAAGCTGGGCGCAATGGCGACCATTAACCAGGTCATCGACCAGGAAACCGCACAGCTGGTTGCCGAAGAGATGGGCCACAAAGTTATCCTGCGTCGTGAAAACGAGCTGGAAGAAGCAGTAATGAGCGACCGTGACACCGGCGCTGCGGCAGAACCGCGCGCACCGGTAGTGACCATCATGGGTCACGTTGACCACGGTAAAACGTCTCTGCTGGACTACATTCGCTCCACGAAAGTTGCCTCTGGCGAAGCGGGCGGCATTACTCAGCACATCGGTGCGTACCATGTTGAAACTGACAACGGTATGATCACCTTCCTGGATACCCCGGGTCACGCCGCGTTTACCTCCATGCGTGCTCGTGGTGCTCAGGCAACGGATATCGTTGTTCTGGTTGTTGCAGCAGATGACGGCGTGATGCCGCAGACTATCGAAGCTATCCAGCACGCGAAAGCGGCAGGTGTGCCGGTAGTGGTTGCAGTCAACAAAATCGATAAACCAGAAGCGGATCCAGATCGCGTTAAAAACGAACTGTCCCAGTACGGCATCATGCCGGAAGATTGGGGCGGCGAGAGCCAGTTCGTTCACGTTTCTGCGAAAGCGGGTACCGGTATCGACGAACTGCTGGATGCTATCCTGCTGCAGGCCGAAGTACTGGAACTGAAAGCTGTGCGTAAAGGTATGGCGAGCGGTGCGGTTATCGAATCCTTCCTGGATAAAGGTCGTGGTCCGGTCGCTACCGTGCTGGTACGTGAAGGTACGCTGAACAAAGGCGACATCGTACTGTGTGGTTTCGAATACGGCCGCGTTCGCGCGATGCGTAACGAACTGGGTCAGGAAGTACTGGAAGCGGGTCCGTCCATTCCGGTGGAAATCCTGGGTCTGTCCGGTGTTCCGGCTGCGGGTGACGAAGTTACCGTTGTTCGTGACGAGAAGAAAGCCCGTGAAGTTGCACTGTACCGTCAGGGCAAATTCCGTGAAGTTAAACTGGCTCGTCAGCAGAAATCTAAACTGGAGAACATGTTCGCCAACATGACCGAAGGCGAAGTTCACGAAGTGAACATCGTTCTGAAGGCCGATGTTCAGGGTTCTGTAGAAGCGATTTCCGACTCTTTACTGAAACTGTCTACCGACGAAGTAAAAGTGAAGATTATCGGTTCTGGCGTAGGTGGTATCACCGAAACCGACGCGACCCTGGCTGCGGCATCCAACGCGATTCTGGTTGGCTTCAACGTCCGTGCTGATGCCTCTGCACGTAAAGTTATCGAATCAGAAAGCCTGGATCTGCGTTACTACTCCGTCATCTATCATCTGATCGACGAAGTGAAAGCAGCGATGAGCGGCATGCTGTCTCCGGAACTGAAACAGCAGATCATTGGTCTGGCTGAAGTTCGTGATGTGTTCAAATCACCGAAATTCGGCGCTATCGCAGGCTGTATGGTTACCGAAGGCACGATTAAACGTCACAACCCAATCCGCGTACTGCGCGACAACGTGGTTATCTATGAAGGCGAGCTGGAATCCCTGCGCCGCTTCAAAGATGACGTCAACGAAGTCCGTAACGGCATGGAATGTGGTATCGGCGTTAAGAACTACAACGACGTTCGCGTTGGCGATATGATCGAAGTGTTCGAGATTATCGAGATCAAACGTACCATCGCATAATCTTCGTCGTCTTTTGGGCCGCAACTGCGTTGGCTGCGCTCGATCACCCCGGTCACATAGTTATCTATGCTTCCGGGGATTTACGAGTTTGCCGCCTTGCTGCAACCCAAAATCCTTAGAAGATGATTAAGTGTAGGCTGGGGAAGCGAAGCGCCACCCGGCAAGAAATTTAAAAAGGGGCTTATGGCCCCTTTTTTGTCTTTATTCTGGAGAATTTATTATGGCGAAAGAATTTGGTCGCCCACAGCGTGTCGCGCAGGAGATGCAGAAAGAAATCGCACTCATCCTGCAACGCGAAATCAAAGACCCGCGTGTTGGTATGATGACCACCGTATCGGGTGTTGAGATGTCCCGAGACCTGGCATACGCTAAAGTGTTCGTGACTTTCCTTAACGATCAGGACGAAGCTGCCGTGAAAAACGGCATTAAGGCACTGCAGGAAGCCTCTGGTTTTATCCGCTCTCTGCTGGGTAAAGCAATGCGTTTGCGTATCGTGCCTGAGCTGACCTTCTTCTACGACAATTCGTTAGTTGAAGGGATGCGCATGTCCAACCTGGTGACCAGCGTGGTGAAACATGACGATGAGCGTCGTGTGAACCCAGCGGACGACAGCAAGGAGGACTGATGAGTCGTCCTCGTCGTCGTGGTCGCGACATTCACGGTGTTCTACTGCTGGATAAGCCGCAGGGCATGTCCAGCAATGACGTACTGCAAAAAGTAAAGCGCATCTACAATGCCAACCGCGCGGGACATACCGGCGCGCTGGATCCGCTGGCGACAGGCATGCTGCCTATCTGCCTCGGTGAAGCGACTAAGTTTTCCCAGTATTTGCTGGATTCTGACAAACGCTATCGTGTGGTTGCCCGTCTGGGCCAGCGTACCGACACCTCCGATGCCGATGGGCAAATCGTGCAGGAGCGTCCGGTAACCTTCAGCGCAGAGCAGCTTGCCAGCGCGCTGGAGACTTTCCGCGGCGATATCGAGCAGATTCCGTCAATGTATTCGGCGCTGAAGTACCAGGGTAAAAAGCTGTACGAATATGCGCGTCAGGGCATTGAAGTGCCGCGTGAAGCGCGCCCGATTACCGTCTATGAGCTGCTGTTTATTCGCCACGAAGGTAACGAGCTGGAGCTGGAAGTTCACTGCTCCAAAGGCACTTATATTCGCACCATCGTTGACGATCTCGGTGAGAAGCTGGGCTGCGGCGCGCACGTAACGTATCTGCGTCGTCTGACGGTCAGCAAGTATCCGGTGGATCGTATGGTTACGCTGGAACATCTGCATGAGCTGGTTGAACAGGCCGAACAGCAGAACATTCCGGCGGCGCAGCTGCTTGATCCTTTGCTGATGCCAATGGACAGTCCTGCATCGGACTACCCTGTTGTTAATTTGCCTTTAACATCGTCGGTTTACTTTAAAAATGGTAACCCGGTACGGACGTCAGGTGCGCCGCTGGAAGGGCTGGTGCGCGTGACGGAAGGCGATGATGGCAAGTTTATCGGCATGGGGGAGATGGACGATGAAGGTCGTGTCGCCCCACGTCGCCTGGTGGTTGAGTATCCTGCATAGCGCTCTCTGTCTTGCGATAAAAGGGCGCTGCGAGTAGAATACTGCCGCTTAACGTCGCGTAAATTGTTTAACAATCTGCGTGGCGTGTACACAAAATCATTCGAGCTGCATCAAGGCGGCAGGTCTGAGGATCCTCAGGAGCTTACTCAGGTAAGTGACCGAGGTGAGCGGACACAGCCAGCGCAGGGTCAGTTTGAAGAAGGCGTGTATACACTGGGATAGCTGAATTAGAGATCGGCATCCTTTCATTCTTAACACTTTGGAGTTTTAAAATGTCTCTAAGTACTGAAGCTACCGCTAAAATCGTTTCTGAGTTTGGTCGTGATGCAAACGACACCGGTTCTACCGATGTTCAGGTTGCTCTGTTGACTGCACAGATTAACCACCTGCAGGGCCACTTTGCAGAGCACAAAAAAGATCACCACAGCCGTCGTGGTCTGCTGCGCATGGTTTCTCAGCGTCGTAAACTGCTCGACTACCTGAAACGTAAAGATGTTGCACGTTACACCGCGCTGATCGAGCGTCTGGGTCTGCGTCGCTAATTCTTTCGAGTTTCAGAAAGAGGGGGCCTTCATGGCCCCTTTTTTCCAGCAGATGGCAGCAATTCGCTGGAAACTAATGTATTGTTGCTATGAATGATCTTCCGTTGCAGAGGTTCGCGCGGCTAATGAGAGGCTTTACTCATGCTTATGGGTTAGGGTTGTCATTAGTCGCGAGGATGCGCAGAAGATCGGGTATTAACGATGGCGCAAAAATGTGCCGTCAAAAAATAGAGAAAGGATATTAATTTGCTTAATCCGATCGTTCGTAAATTCCAGTACGGTCAGCATACCGTTACGCTGGAAACCGGCATGATGGCGCGTCAGGCGACTGCCGCTGTTATGGTTAGCATGGATGACACTGCGGTATTCGTTACCGTTGTTGGCCAGAAAAAAGCGAAACCAGGCCAGGACTTTTTCCCACTGACCGTTAACTATCAGGAGCGTACCTACGCTGCTGGCCGTATCCCGGGTAGCTTCTTCCGTCGTGAAGGCCGTCCGAGTGAAGGCGAAACTCTGATCGCGCGTCTGATTGACCGCCCGGTTCGCCCGCTGTTCCCGGAAGGCTTCGTTAACGAAGTTCAGGTTATCGCGACCGTTGTTTCCGTTAACCCGCAGGTTAACCCGGATATCGTGGCAATGATTGGTGCATCTGCTGCGCTGACTCTGTCTGGTATCCCGTTCAACGGCCCGATCGGTGCTGCACGTGTTGGTTACATCAATGACCAGTACGTACTGAACCCGACTCAGGACGAACTGAAAGAAAGCAAGCTGGACCTGGTTGTTGCTGGTACTGAAGCTGCCGTACTGATGGTTGAATCCGAAGCTGAACTGCTGAGCGAAGACCAGATGCTGGGCGCTGTAGTATTCGGCCACGAACAGCAGCAGGTTGTTATTCAGGCTATCAACGAGCTGGCGAAAGAAGCTGGCAAACCGCGTTGGGACTGGCAGCCAGAAGCCGTCAACGAAGCGCTGAACGCACGCGTTGCCGCACTGGCAGAAGCTCGTCTGAGCGATGCTTACCGTATCACCGACAAACAAGAGCGTTACGCTCAGGTTGACGTGATCAAATCTGAAACCATCGCAACTCTGGTGGCTGAAGACGAAACCCTGGACGCTAACGAACTGGGTGAAATCCTGCACGCTATCGAGAAAAATGTTGTTCGCAGCCGCGTACTGGCAGGCGAGCCGCGCATCGATGGCCGTGAAAAAGATATGATCCGTGGTCTGGACGTGCGTACTGGCGTTCTGCCGCGTACCCACGGTTCCGCACTGTTCACCCGTGGCGAAACTCAGGCGCTGGTTACTGCGACCCTGGGCACCACTCGTGATGCGCAGAACCTTGACGAGCTGATGGGCGAGCGTACTGACAACTTCCTGTTCCACTACAACTTCCCTCCGTACTGCGTAGGTGAAACCGGTATGGTCGGTTCTCCGAAGCGTCGTGAGATTGGTCACGGTCGTCTGGCGAAGCGTGGCGTACTGGCAGTGATGCCGGAACTGGATAAATTCCCGTACACCGTACGTGTGGTTTCTGAAATCACCGAATCTAACGGTTCTTCTTCCATGGCTTCCGTATGTGGTGCTTCTCTGGCGCTGATGGACGCAGGCGTGCCGATCAAAGCTGCCGTTGCGGGTATCGCGATGGGTCTGGTGAAAGAAGGCGACAACTTTGTTGTTCTGTCTGACATCCTGGGCGACGAAGACCACCTGGGCGATATGGACTTCAAAGTGGCGGGTTCCCGCGACGGTATCTCTGCACTGCAGATGGATATCAAAATTGAAGGTATCACCAAAGAGATCATGCAGGTTGCTCTGAACCAGGCTAAAGGTGCGCGTCTGCACATCCTGGGTGTGATGGAACAAGCGATCAACGCACCGCGTGGTGACATTTCTCAGTTCGCTCCGCGTATCCACACCATCAAGATCAGCCCGGACAAGATCAAAGACGTTATCGGTAAAGGCGGTTCTGTTATCCGTGCTCTGACCGAAGAAACCGGCACCACCATTGAAATCGAAGATGATGGTACTGTGAAGATTGCTGCGACCGACGGCGAGAAAGCGAAATATGCTATCCGTCGTATCGAAGAGATCACCGCAGAGATCGAAGTAGGCCGTATCTACAATGGTAAAGTGACCCGTATCGTTGACTTTGGCGCATTCGTTGCCATTGGTGGCGGTAAAGAAGGTCTGGTACACATCTCTCAGATCGCTGACAAACGCGTTGAGAAAGTGACCGATTACCTGCAGATGGGCCAGGAAGTACCGGTCAAAGTTCTGGAAGTTGATCGCCAGGGCCGTGTACGTCTGAGCATTAAAGAAGCAACTGAGCAGTCTCAGCCTGCAGGCGAACCGGAAGCTCCGGCAAGCCAGGGCGAGTAAGGTTGCCATTGCCCTCCGTGAAAGCGGAGGGCTTTTAACCCGGCAGGACGCCTTGTTAGCAACCGGGGAACCTGGACGTTCATTCAATCGTTGTCTTCGGGAGTGGGAAATGAAGCCTTTTTTGCGCTGGTGTTTCGTTGCGACAGCACTCACGCTGGCTGGATGCAGTAATTCCGCCTGGCGTAAGAGTGAAGTCCTCGCAGTACCATTGCAACCGACTTTGCAGCAGGAAGTGATTCTGGCACGTATGGAACAAATTCTTGCCAGTCGGGCTTTAACCGATGACGAACGCGCACAGCTTTTATATGAGCGCGGAGTGTTGTATGATAGTCTCGGTCTGAGGGCACTGGCGCGAAATGATTTTTCACAAGCGCTGGCAATCCGACCAGATATGCCTGAAGTATTCAATTACTTAGGTATATATTTAACGCAGGCAGGCAATTTTGATGCTGCCTATGAAGCGTTTGATTCTGTACTTGAGCTTGATCCAACTTACAACTACGCGCACTTAAATCGCGGTATCGCATTGTATTACGGCGGTCGCGACAAGTTAGCGCAAGATGATCTGCTAGCGTTTTATCAAGACGATCCCAATGATCCTTTCCGTAGTCTGTGGCTTTATCTCGCCGAGCAGAAGCTCGATGAGAAGCAGGCTAAAGAAGCGTTAAAGCAACGCTTTGAGAAATCGGATAAAGAGCAATGGGGATGGAACATTGTCGAGTTCTACCTGGGCAACATTAGCGAAGCAACGCTGATGGAACGCCTAAAGGCGGACGCAACGGATAACACCTCGCTCGCTGAGCATCTCAGTGAAACCAACTTCTATTTAGGTAAGTACTACCTAAGTCTGGGGGATTTGGACAACGCTACGGCATTGTTCAAACTGGCGGTGGCTAACAACGTTCATAACTTTGTTGAGCACCGATACGCATTGTTGGAATTATCGCTCCTGGGCCAGGACCAAGATGACCTGGCAGAATCGGACCAGCAATAGCTGACGTACACATCAGCCCGTAATCTTTTTTGATTGCCATCACCTTCACGGGTGAGGGCGTTGTTGTTCGTTAATACACCTACTTTGAGCCGGTTCACACTTTTCAATGAAAATTGCAGATCAATTTCATGATGAGTTATGTAGACTGGCCGCCATTAATTTTGAGGCACACGTACTACATGGCTGAATTCGAAACCACTTTTGCAGATCTGGGCCTGAAGGCTCCTATCCTTGAAGCCCTTACCGATCTGGGTTACGAAAAACCATCTCCAATCCAGGCAGAGTGCATTCCGCATCTGCTGGGCGGCCGCGATGTTCTGGGTATGGCCCAGACGGGTAGCGGCAAAACTGCAGCGTTCTCTTTACCGCTGCTCAACAATCTTGATCCTGAGCTGAAGGCACCTCAGATTCTGGTGCTGGCACCGACCCGCGAACTGGCGGTTCAGGTTGCAGAAGCCATGACGGATTTCTCTAAACACATGCGCGGCGTGAACGTGGTTGCCCTGTACGGCGGCCAGCGTTATGACGTGCAATTACGTGCCCTGCGTCAGGGACCACAGATCGTTGTCGGTACGCCGGGCCGTCTGCTGGATCACCTGAAGCGCGGTACTCTGGACCTCTCCAAACTGAGCGGTCTGGTACTGGACGAAGCTGATGAAATGCTGCGTATGGGCTTCATCGAAGACGTTGAAACCATCATGGCGCAGATCCCGGAAGGTCATCAGACCGCTCTGTTCTCCGCGACTATGCCGGAAGCGATTCGTCGTATTACCCGCCGCTTTATGAAAGAGCCGCAGGAAGTACGCATTCAGTCCAGCGTAACTACCCGTCCTGACATCAGCCAGAGCTACTGGACCGTCTGGGGCATGCGTAAAAATGAAGCGCTGGTGCGTTTCCTGGAAGCAGAAGACTTTGATGCGGCGATTATCTTCGTTCGTACCAAAAATGCGACCCTGGAAGTGGCAGAAGCGCTGGAGCGTAGCGGTTATAGCAGCGCTGCACTGAACGGCGACATGAACCAGTCCCTGCGTGAGCAGACTCTGGAGCGTCTGAAAGATGGCCGTCTGGATATTCTGATTGCTACCGACGTTGCGGCACGTGGCCTGGACGTTGAGCGTATCAGCCTGGTTGTTAACTACGACATCCCGATGGATTCCGAATCTTACGTTCACCGTATCGGCCGTACTGGTCGTGCGGGCCGTGCGGGTCGCGCGCTGCTGTTCGTTGAGAACCGTGAGCGTCGTCTGCTGCGTAACATCGAACGCACCATGAAGCTGACTATTCCGGAAGTAGAACTGCCGAACGCAGACCTGCTGGGCAAACGCCGTCTGGAAAAATTCGCCGCTAAAGTACAGCAGCAGCTGGAAAGCAGCGATCTGGATCAGTACCGTGCTCTGCTGGCGAAAATGCAGCCGGAAGAAGAACTGGATATCGAAACGCTGGCAGCCGCACTGCTGAAAATGGCTCAGGGCGAACGCCCGCTGATCCTGCCGCCAGATGCGCCGATGCGTCCGAAACGCGAATTCCGCGACCGTGACGATCGTGGTCCGCGTGACCGCAACGATCGTGGCCCGCGTGGTGACCGTAATGACCGTGGTGGTGAAGACCGTCCGCGTCGTGAACGTCGTGACGTTGGCGATATGCAGCTGTACCGCATTGAAGTGGGCCGTGATGACGGTGTTGAAGTCCGTCATATCGTTGGTGCGATTGCTAACGAAGGCGATATCAGCAGCCGTTACATCGGTAACATCAAGCTGTTTGCTTCCCACTCAACCATCGAGCTGCCGAAAGGTATGCCGGGCGACGTGCTGCAGCACTTTACCCGTACTCGCATCCTGAACAAGCCGATGAACATGCAGCTGGTTGGCGATGCAGTTCCGCACACCGGTGGTGAGCGTCGTGGCGGTGGCCGTTTCAGCGGTGAGCGTCGTGAAGGCGGTCGTGGCGAAGGTCGTGGTTTCAGCGGCGAGCGTCGTGAAGGCGGTCGTAGCGAAGGTCGTCGTTTCAGCGGCGAACGTCGTGAAGGCAACCGCGGTCCGCGTCGTGACGATTCTTCTGCTCCGCGTCGTGATGATTCCGCTGGTCGTCGTCGTTTCGGTGGTGATGCGTAATCCATGCGAAATTACGGTTTAATACCGTAAAGTAAAATATACAGCCCCGATCTCAACAATCGGGGCTTTTTTTATTTCATTTGTACTCGTGTACTGGTACAGTGCAGCACATTGAAATGTAGTCACAATATAAATGACTGGAGAGATGGCTAAATGGCAACACTAACCACCACCCAAACGTCACCTTCGCTGCTTGGCGGCGTGGTGATCATCGGCGGCACCATTATTGGCGCAGGGATGTTTTCTCTGCCAGTGGTCATGTCCGGGGCGTGGTTCTTCTGGTCAATGGCGGCGCTGATCTTCACCTGGTTTTGCATGCTGCACTCCGGGCTGATGATCCTGGAAGCTAACCTCAATTACCGCATTGGTTCCAGCTTTGACACCATCACGAAAGATCTGCTGGGCAAAGGCTGGAACGTTGTGAACGGCATCTCGATTGCTTTCGTTCTCTATATCCTTACCTATGCGTATATCTCGGCGAGTGGTTCGATCCTGCATCACACCTTCTCGGAGATGTCGCTGAACGTTCCGGCGCGTGCGGCGGGTCTTGGTTTTGCGCTGCTGGTGGCGTTCGTGGTGTGGTTAAGCACCAAAGCGGTTAGCCGCATGACGGCGATTGTGCTGGGCGCGAAGGTGATTACTTTTTTCCTGACCTTCGGCAGTCTGCTGGGGCATGTTACGCCCACGACGCTGTTTAACGTGGCGCAGAGCAACGCTTCGTATACGCCGTACCTGCTGATGACGTTACCGTTCTGCTTGGCCTCATTCGGCTATCACGGCAACGTCCCGAGCCTGATGAAGTACTACGGCAAAGATCCGAAGACCATCGTTAAGTGCCTGGTGTACGGCACGCTGCTGGCGCTGGTGCTGTATACCGTATGGTTGCTGGGGACGATGGGTAACATCCCGCGTCCGGAATTTATCGGTATTGCGCAGCAGGGCGGTAACATTGATGTGCTGGTACAGGCGCTGAGCGGCGTGCTTAACAGCCGCAGTCTGGATCTGCTGCTAGTGGTGTTCTCCAACTTTGCGGTGGCGAGTTCATTCCTCGGCGTCACGCTCGGTCTGTTTGACTATTTGGCGGATCTGTTTGGTTTTGATGACTCGGCAATGGGACGTTTTAAAACGGCATTGCTGACGTTTGTCCCGCCGATTGTCGGTGGCCTGCTGTGGCCGAACGGTTTCCTGTACGCCATTGGCTATGCAGGGCTTGCCGCGACCATTTGGGCCGCCATTGTTCCGGCGCTGCTGGCCCGTAAATCCCGCGAGCGTTTTGGCAGCCCGAAATTCCGTGTCTGGGGCGGCAAGCCGATGATTGCGCTGATCCTGGTATTCGGTATCGGCAACGCGGTTATCCATATTCTGTCGAGCGTGAATTTGTTGCCTGTGTACCAGTAACCTTTTAGTGCCGGATGGCGGTTGCGCCTTATCCGGCCTATACGATCTCGTAAGCCCGGTAAGCGAAGCGCCACCGGGCAAAACAACGATTACCCCACCAACTCTTCTTTCACCTGCATCGCCAGGTCAAACGAATGTAGCCGTGCCTGATGATCAAAAATCTGGCCGTTAACCATAATTTCATCGGCCTGGGTTTCACGCAAAATGGCGTCGAGACCGTGTCGCACTTTCGCCTTATCACCAACCAGCGACATGCTCAGAGCCTGTTGTACGCCGTACTGCTCGGAAGCGGACCACAGCTGATGCATATTCTCTACCGGTGGCGGTAGCTGGCCGGTTTCGCCACGACGCAGTTTCACAAACGCCTGCTGCATTGAGGTGAAAAGAAATTCGGCATCGCGGTTGCTGTCGGCGGCAATGATGTTGATGCATACCATCGCATACGGCTTTGCCAGCCGCGCTGAGGGCTTGAACTGGGTGCGATACAGATGCAGCGCCTGATGCAACATATCCGGAGCAAAGTGCGAGGCGAAGGCAAATGGCAGGCCGAGCTGGGCTGCCAGCTGTGCGCTGTACAGGCTGGAGCCTAATAACCAGACCGGGATCTGCTCGCCGTAGCCGGGAACCGGGCGTACATGGGGATTAGGATCGCGGGCGTCGAACCAGTCCACCAGTTCAGCTACGTCGCGCGGGAAGTTATCGATATCACCACTCATATGGCGGCGCAACGCGCGCATGGTCGGTTGGTCGCTACCCGGCGCGCGGCCAAGCCCGAGATCGATTCGTCCCGGATACAGCGTATTCAGGGTACCGAACTGCTCGGCGATCACCAGCGGCGAATGGTTGGGCAGCATAACGCCGCCAGAACCAAGATGCAGCGTGGTGGTATTGGCAGCCAGATAGCCAATCAGCACAGAGGTCGCCGCGCTGGCGATGCCGGTCATGTTGTGATGTTCTGCCAGCCAGTAGCGGTGGTAGCCGCGCTTTTCGGCCAGTCGAGCGAGATCAAGCGAGTGTGTGAAGGCCTCTTTTGCCGAAGATCCTTCAGGGATCGGCGCCAGATCCAGCACCGAGAACGGAATAGTTTTGTCAGTCATAACGGCTCACTTTGTTACCGGTTAATCTTTTAATACTGCATTAAAGATTAGCGAATGTTGTTAACAAAGTGAGCTATTAATCACGGCTGTAGTTCAAGACCTGCCAGTCGCTTCCAGTAGCCGTTGCAGTCGCTGTGGGCAGCAAGCGGTAATGGGGCAGTGCCATTTTCATTGGCGCGGAAGGCATCAAGCATGGCGAACGTGTCGCTGCCTGAAGGGGACAGACGCACAATATCAACCAGGCCTTGCATGGACGTCAGCTCGTTACCCAAGTTATAGACATAGCCGCTCATGGTCTGGATGCCGTTGAGGACAAAGACCTGCTGATTCTCCTGCGACAGCACATCGCGCCCATTCGGGTATTTGATGCAGCAGGTTTCACACTCGTCTTTTGGACGGTCTTCAGAGCGTGCGGTAAAGCAGCGGGCAGAGTACGCCAGCGGCAGATGCCCGTAGCTCAGTACCTCTACTTCAAACTGATTGCGAATACCCAGCTCTTCACACTGGTTAAGCAGATTGACCAGCCAGTCACGGGACAGTTCTACCGGCATACACCAGCGCACCATGCCCTGCCTGAGCAGCAAACGCAGGGTTACCGCGTTGTAGCAGTTGAGCGCATGCCCGGCGACAAACGGCAGCTTACGCTCGGCGCACATGTTTACCACGCCGAGATCGCTGGCTTCCAGCAGGAAGTCGCCGTTTTCGACATAGCGCTTCAGCTCTCCCAGTTCAGAGGAGGCCTGCACCAGCGCCAGCGTTGACAGCACCACCTGTTTACCGCTGCCAGCGAGCGATTTCGCCATATCGATCCAGTCGCCTACTTTGGTAGCGCGGCGTTTACTGCACACCGCTTCGCCAAGATAGATAACGTCGGCCTGGCTGGTGGCGGCCTGCTGATAAAAATCTTCCAGCGTTTCTTTCGGCCAGTACCACAGCACCGGCCCTAAGGAATATTTCATTGCTTCTCTCACTGCCATTTACGGTGATACGCGCCAAGCGTGGTCTGCGTGCCTTCGGACATTGAACCGAGCGTTTCCATCCACGCGGCCTGTGGGGCGTAGTTTTGCGGGTCGGCCATACAGCGGTCGATCGCCTGGCGCCACACTTTCGCCACCTGGCTGACGTAGGCCGGGCTACGCTGACGCCCTTCGATTTTCACCGAGGCAATATTGGCCGCCAGCAGTTCTGGCAGCAGCTCCAGCGTATTCAGGCTGGTGGGTTCTTCCAGCGCATGATAGCGCTCGCCGTCAACCAGATAGCGGCCTTTACACAGCGTCGGATAACCGGCGTTTTCTCCGTCCTGATAGCGGTCGATCAGCACTTCATTAAGACGGGATTCCAGCCCTT
Source organism: Citrobacter sp. Cb041 (assembly GCF_030336655.1). Classification (NCBI taxonomy): domain Bacteria; kingdom Pseudomonadati; phylum Pseudomonadota; class Gammaproteobacteria; order Enterobacterales; family Enterobacteriaceae; genus Citrobacter; species Citrobacter sp. Cb041. Next base: position 118,706 of record NZ_JAOWDD010000031.1, read on the forward strand.
GTTGGGTCTGCTGCCAGCGAACAAAACGGGCAGGAGAGCAGGCGCCAACCGTATTAGGAGACTCGCCCGTCAGATAGGATGAAAGATAGCAGCGGCCTTCCGCCATAATGCACAGACTGCCAAAGGCGAACACTTCCAGGGGAACTGGCGTGACGCGAGCGAGCTGCTTCACCTGGTGAATAGACAGCACGCGCGGCAGCACCACGCGGGCGACATCAAAGTTGCGATGATAGAAATTAATCGCCTCTTCATTGGTTGCGGATGCCTGAACAGAGACATGACGCTCAATATGCGGGTAGCGCTCTGCGGCATACTCAAGCATGGCGAGGTCGGCGAGGATCAGCGCATCCGCACCCAGCTGCGCCGCCATATCTACGGCACGTTGCCAGCGCGCGTAACCATCCGGATGCGCAAAGGTGTTAATCGCGATGTGCAGCTTACGGCGGTGCTGATGGACAAAACTCACCGCTTCCTGCAATTTTTTCTCGGTAAAATTAAGGCCGGCGAAATGACGGGCGTTGGTATCATCTTTCAGCCCGATGTAGACCGCATCAGCGCCGTTCTCGATGGCCGCCTTAAGCGCCGGGAGGTTTCCGGCAGGGCAGAGCAGCTCCATAATTTATCCTGAACGTTGCGCCGTAAAGGGCGCAGAAATGTTAACGAAGAGGGATTTTAGTTAACCTTGCTGAGACAATTTTTGATTTGAGGCAGTTAAAGTCGTATTGGTGATACCAATAAGAGGTAACAATTTCGTAGCGAATTGTTGATTTATGCCGCTATGTCGTTTATTTGATATGGCAAAATAGCAGGATAATTGAAACAGGGAGTAAAGCTCGTGTTGGATAAACTGCGTTCACGCTTAGTACATTTTGGTCCTTCTCTGATGAGTGTACCGGTTAAACTGACGCCCTTTGCGCTGAAGCGCCAGGTTCTGGAGCAGGTCCTGAGCTGGCAGTTTAGTCAGGCGCTGGCCGATGGGGAGCTGGAGTTTCTCGACGGTCGCTGGCTGAGCATTCATGTGCGTGACATTGGCCTTAAATGGTATACCTCTGTTGAGAACGATAAACTTATCGTCAGCCAGAATGCAGAGGCGGATGTGAGTTTTAGCGCGGATGCCAGCGATCTCCTGATGATCGCGGCGCGTAAGCAGGATCCGGATACGCTGTTCTTCCAGCGTCGCCTGGTGATTGAAGGTGATACAGAATTAGGGCTGTATGTTAAAAATCTGATGGACGCCATCGAACTGGATCAGATGCCTAAAGCGTTGCGCGTCATGCTGATGCAGTTGGCGGATTTTGTTGAGGCGGGGATGAAAACGTCGCCAGAAACCAAACAGACTTCGGTAGGTGAGCCATGCTGATTCGAGTTGAAATTCCCATTGATGCCCCAGGTATTGATGCATTGCTACGTCGTTCATTTGAGAGCGATGCGGAAGCGAAATTAGTGCACGACCTGCGTGAAGACGGTTTCATAACGCTGGGTCTGGTTGCTACCGATGACGAAGGTCAGGTAGTGGGTTACGTCGCGTTCAGCCCTGTCGATGTCCAGGGCGAAGACCTGCAATGGGTCGGCATGGCGCCGCTCGCGGTGGATGAAAAATACCGTGGACAGGGCCTGGCGCGTCAGCTGGTCTATGAAGGACTCGATTCCCTGAACGAGTTTGGTTACGCCGCGGTGGTTACGCTGGGCGATCCGGCGCTGTACAGCCGCTTTGGTTTTGAGCTGGCTGCCCATCATGACCTGCGTTGCCGCTGGCCGGGTACCGAAAGCGCGTTCCAGGTTCATCGCCTGGCGGACGATGCGCTGGAGGGTGTGACGGGCCTTGTGGAATACCACGACTACTTCAATCGTTTTTAAGCGCCGGGGGTTTGCAGGCTGCTCAGTAGTGCCTCAAGCCCTTCGCCTTCAACAAGGCGCTCTTTCTGCCGCTTTGTAAGCTGTTTGACGCGATATTCTAAGCGCAGGGCCAGCGAACGGTCGCCGACCTGAGCCGCAAATGCCAACGTGAGTTCCCCCTTTCCGCGCAGCGCCTTCGCGCCTTTCCCACTTTGATGCTGCTTATAGCGGCGCTGCACATCGGTGGTTATTCCGGTGTATAAGGCGTTGTCCGCAGTACGGATCAGGTACAGATACCAGGGTGTCATTGTCACCATCGACGTGATAATTTTCAGGCCTACAGTATAAAAGAGAACAGAAATGGAAACACTGACTGCGGTGACCCGCTGGCTGGCAAAGCAGCACGTCGTGACCTGGTGTGTACATCATGACGGTGAATTATGGTGCGCCAATGCGTTTTACCTGTTTGATGCGCAGAAGATGGTGTTCTATGTGCTGACCGAAGAAAAAACGCGCCATGCGCAGATGTCCGGGCCGCGCGCGGCGATTGCCGGCACGGTAAATGGTCAGCCCAAAACGGTCGCCCTGATTCGTGGCGTACAGTTTAAAGGGGAAATCCGGCGTCTTGAAGGGCAGGAGAGTGAAGCCGCGCGTAACGCCTACAACCGCCGTTTCCCGGTCGCCAGAATGCTGCCTGCGCCCGTATGGGAGATTCGACTGGATGAAGTCAAATTCACGGACAACACGCTGGGCTTTGGTAAAAAAATGCACTGGCAACGTGATCTATAGTTAATAGAGTGATTAAAGAGTCAGGGGAAGATTAGCGATGAGTCAGGTGTTAATAACAGGCGCAACGGGGCTGGTAGGCGGAAATTTGCTGCGTATGCTGCTCAATGAACCCCGGGTCAATGCCATCACGGCGCCGACACGTCGACCGCTGGCTGATACGGCTGGCGTCTATAATCCCTATGATCCGCAGCTAACCGATGCGCTGGCGCAGGTCACCGATCCGGTAGATATTGTCTTTTGTTGTCTGGGAACCACCCGGCGAGAAGCGGGTAGCAAAGAAGCGTTTATCCATGCTGACTATACGCTGGTGGTGGACACGGCCCTGACGGGGCGTCGGTTGGGCGCTCAGCATATGCTGGTGGTCAGTTCGATGGGTGCCAATGCCAATTCACCGTTTTTTTATAACCGGGTGAAAGGGGAAATGGAGCAGGCGCTGATCGCGCAAAATTGGCCGCGGCTGACGATTGTTCGGCCTTCAATGTTACTCGGAGAGCGGGATAAACAGCGGGCGAATGAGAGGTTTTTAGCGCCGTTATTTCGGCTGCTGCCGGGGAACTGGAAGTCGATTGAGGCGCGTGATGTAGCCAGGGCTATGCTGGCGGAGGCACTGGCGCCTGGACATGAGGGCGTTTCGATCCTGACCTCTTCCGAACTGCGCGAAAGAGCCAAATAAAATGCCGGAGAGGACGCTCTGGCGTCCCCATCCGGCATTTGTAGCAGTCTTACTTAATAAACGTAAAAGCCGTCGTGACGCGTTTCACGCCGCTTACCCGGCTGGCGATGTCTGCCGCAGCCTTCGCTTCACGTTCAGTTACCAGACCCAACAGGAACACTTCCCCGTTTTCGGTGGTGACTTTCACGTTAGAGGATTTCACCTGATCGCTGGTCAGCAACTGGGAACGTACTTTAGTGGTTATCCAGGTATCGTTAGACGCATCGCCCAGGCCGATTGGCTGACCCTGACGGATCTCATTAAAGACCTCAGTGGTACCTTCTACACCCATCGCAATCTGTTTTGCCCGCGCAGACAGTTCGCTATTTGGCGACTGACCGACCAGCAGCACTTTACCCTGATACGCGCTCACGTTGATACGCGCCTCTTTCTTGATCTGGGCATCTTTCGACAACGCGGTATTGACGCGTAATTCCAGGGTTCCGTCATCTACCTGGGTGCCTACACTGCGAGGATCCGTCGCGGCTTTGGTGCCGACAGCAGCAGTTCCGACAACGGCGGCAGCGACACAACCTTGCAGTAGCAGGGCAGCGATAATCACAGCAAGCGGCGAAAATGCCTTCATGTGTACTCCTTAATCATCCTGGTGAGGGAAAAGCGTGTTATCGATGAGATCGCAAAGGCAGTTGACCGTCAGCATATGCATTTCCTGAACGCGGGCGCTGTGGTGTGAAGGGATACGGATTTCAACATCCTGCGGCCCCAGTAACCCGGCCAGCTCCCCTCCGTCATACCCGGTCAGTGCGACAATAGTCATGTCGCGTGTCACGGCGGCTTCAACGGCTTTTACGATATCGCGGCTATTACCACGCGTAGAGATTGCCAGCAGAACATCACCTGCATGTCCCAGCGCACGGACTTGTTTTGCATAAACTTCATCGTGCAGGCGATCGTTGGCAATCGCAGTTAAGACCACATTATCAGTATTTAGTGCAATCGCAGGTAAACTTGGGCGCTCTGTTTCAAAACGATTGATCATGCTGGCAGCAAAATGCTGTGCGTTGGCAGCGGACGTCCCATTACCACAACAGAGAATTTTGTTGCCATTGAGCAGGGACTGAACCAGCGTCATGGCTGCACGGGAGATCGCATCCGGAAGTGCTTCAGCCGCAGCTATCTGAGTTTGAATGCTTTCTGTAAAGCAGACTTTAATTCTATCTAACACGCTAATCCTTAAGAACCAGGCTCTGAATCTTCAACTATGAGCGGTCGTTGAACGCGTCCTTAAACCACTCAACATCATTTCCGGTGAAGGCTAACACATCGAACCGGCAATCCACAGTATCAAAACTTCCATTGTGGCGCGCAAGCCACAAGCGGGCAGTCTGTAATAATTTGTGTTGTTTGCTCCGGGTCACACTCGCCGCTGCACCGCCAAACTGGGCTGAGCGCCGATAGCGAACCTCAACAAATACGGTGGTGTTGCCTTCACGCATTATCAGGTCGATTTCGCCGCCACGCTCATGCACGTTGGCGGCGATAAAATGCAGTCCCCTGCTCTGCAGCCAGTCACGCGCGGTGGATTCCCACGCGTCACCGGTCTGTTTACTCGTTAACTGGCGGGGACGACTTGTCCTTGCTGGTATTTGAGCCATGATAACTTCCTGTTAATCACACAATCCTGCGTTGCGGTTAAGGCTCCGGTGTTGCCGTTAATTTCGAAACCCTGCACCTGACGCATTTGCGAGAAGTGGTTGGCAAGCGACCAGGCATCGACGCCCATCGCGTACATACGTGCCAGCGAGTAGTCGTTACGAACCGCGCCCAGCGCCTGCTGCATGAGAGGGGCGTTAGCGCCTGCCAGCATCGGAATTTCGCTGTACTGCAAGCCTTCCATCTCCAGACGGAAATCCGGGCCGGCAGTTCCCTGCGCGCTACGGGAGCTGGCGTACAGCGTGGCACCGCTCTGGCTACCGTTGCGCATGGCGATCATCGGCTTTATAAATGCAATTTCTTCCGGCGTTGCCAGAATATATACGGCATCAACACGACCGCTGCCGCCGGTGATTTGCGCATCGGTAGGTGCTGCCGGAATGGTCAGACCGCCAATCGTCACGCCAGGCTGCGCGGGTACAGAAGAGGCCACCGGGCTGCCCGTCAGGGAGATCCCCGAGCCGCCGTTGACGCCCATTTTCAGCTCAGCGGTGGAGCCGAACTTCTGCTGCAGCACCACGCCGCCACCCAGTTTTTGCCACTCCTGTGCAAAGGCGTTGGCAACGCGATCGCCTAACGAACTCCGCGGGATCAACAACAGCGGCGTCTGCTTTCCTTGATCGCGAATGTGGCGTGCTGCGTCGCGCGCTTCATCTTCTGGCGACAGAGCGAAGTAGCAGACGTTCGGCAGGTTTTTCACCGACTCCGGCTGATTAAGCGCCAGGACGTTTAATGGCGTGTTGCTTTTCATCAGCTCTTCAACATTGTTCTTCAACAGTGGGCCAACCACGATGCTGGCGCCATCCTGCTGAACCTGAGTCAGGATCTGATTCAGCGGTTGTGATGACGTGTCGTAGATTTTCAGCTCCGCGGACGGATTCGCTGGTGCGCTGGCGGTTGTTGGCTGCGCAGGCGCTGTTGGTTGTGGGGCTGTAGCTTCTGGCTGTGCTGGCGTCTCGTTGGTCAGATCGCTTACTGACGCCTGAGCCGGGCTGGCAACACCGTCAGTCGTTTGCGGCTGTTCCGTGGTCGTCGCAGCCGCTGTATCCGCAGCAGGCGCGGCAACAGCAGGGGCCGCTACGGGTTGAGTACCCATATTTTTCGCAGCTTCAAAGCCTTGCTGAATAGTACGGCCAAATACAGCGGCCTGACCGTTCAGCGGCAGCAGCAGAGCAATTTTGCTGGTGGAAGCGGGTTTAAAGCTCTGCACGTTAACCAACTGCGTTGGCAATAGTTTTGCCCCCGGGTTTTGTGGATAACGTTTCTGCCAGTCAGCAATACCGGCTTTCATCATGTCTGGATCGTTACGGTTATCGAACCAGACGCGCTGGAGATCTAACCAGCCTTGCAGCACGTTTTCATCCGCATTGATGACCAACGCCTGCGCTTGCTCCTGGGTCATGGATGACAGAGCCTGCCAGGTGGCATCCATGTTTTTCTGCTTAGCGTTCGCGGCCAGCAGCGGTTCCTGGGCGATCAGGGCGCGCAGTAGCGTCAGCGATGGACGACCCTGGTTGACGTCGATTTGCGCCTGCCAGTATCTCGCCTGCTGGTTTTGATCAAAATCGGCGGGGGTTAGCTTATCCAGCAGGGCCTGTGCGCCAGCGACATCTTTCTGCGCGAGCTTAATTTCGACGGCCAGCAGTGACTGCTCACGACGCTGGGTATCGCTTAGCTTCTGTGGTAGCTGGTTGAACAACTCGATAGCCTGTTGGCTCTTGCCTTCTTTCAGCAGTGCACGAATGGCGAGTAATTGCCAATTGGTCTTGCTATCATCTGAGCTTTGCTGCATTTGTTGCAGATAAAAGCCGGAATCAGCCTGCGCAGTGCCCTGCATATGGGCTGCACTCTGGTCTGGCGCCTGGGTGCCACAGCCTGCAAAAATCAGTGCAGCCAGAATGACTGGTAGCGCGCGTGCGGCTTTCAAACGAGAAAATGTTGAGGGTACCATACTGTATCCAGTGATATTTTTTTACTCAATGCTCAATATTAAATCGGCAATACGGACGACACAATGAAACAACACGAATCGGCGGATAATTCTCAAGGCCAACTCTTTATTGTACCTACTCCTATAGGAAATTTGGCTGATATTACCCAACGAGCGCTCGAAGTTTTACAAGCCGTTGATTTGATTGCCGCTGAAGACACTCGTCATACAGGACTCTTGTTACAACACTTCGCGATTAACGCGCGTTTGTTCGCTTTACATGATCACAACGAGCAGCAAAAGGCCGAAACGCTGGTGGCGAAGCTTAAAGAAGGGCAAAACATTGCGCTGGTTTCCGATGCCGGAACGCCGCTGATTAACGATCCTGGTTACCATCTGGTACGGACCTGTCGCGAAGCAGGGATCCGCGTTGTTCCCCTGCCAGGCCCTTGCGCGGCGATTGCTGCCCTGAGCGCTGCAGGTCTGCCTTCAGACCGCTTTTGCTATGAAGGTTTTCTGCCTGCCAAATCGAAAGGGCGTCGTGATGCGATGAAAGCCATTGAGGCTGAACCGCGTACGCTTATTTTTTATGAATCCACCCACCGTTTGCTGGATAGCCTGGAAGACATGGTTGCCGTCTGGGGCGAATCCCGCTACGTGGTGTTGGCGCGTGAGTTGACCAAAACCTGGGAAACCATTCACGGTGCGCCGGTTGGCGAACTGCTGGCGTGGGTCAAGGAAGATGAAAACCGTCGTAAAGGCGAAATGGTGCTGATTGTCGAAGGACACAAAGCGCAAGAAGACGACCTTCCGGCTGATGCGCTGCGTACGCTGGCCTTATTGCAGGCAGAGCTGCCGCTGAAAAAGGCGGCCGCACTGGCCGCTGAGATCCACGGCGTGAAGAAGAATGCGCTGTATAAGTACGCGCTGGAACAGCAGGGGGAGTAACAGTGAGTACCTACCAACCACCTTTCGTCATCACTCCATTGATCCTCAATCAAGTCATTGAAATTGGGGAGTTGATGGGAAATTGGGCGGCGATGGCTGGTAGGGCATCTCCTCTTTTGCGCAAAGAGAATCGTATTCGCACTATTCAGGCCTCTTTAGCGATTGAGCATAATTCGTTGACTACGGAACAAGTCACCGCTCTGATGGAGGGGAAACGTATTCTGGCTCCGGCTAAAGATATACAGGAAGTCAGAAATGCGATTCTGGCCTATGAAAAAATGTCAGAGTGGAAAAGTGAAAGACTCTCCGATCTTTTACAGGCACATCAAATCCTGATGATGGGGCTTGTCGATAACCCGGGTCAATTGCGATCCGGCAATGTCGGTGTTTACAGGGAGAAACAGCTTATCCATATGGCCCCACCGGCGTCACAAGTTCTTCGATTGATGAATGACCTACTGGGCTGGTTAAAAATGACAGAGCTCCACCCACTGATTGCTGGTGCTATTTTCCATTATGAATTTGAATTCATTCATCCTTTTGCCGACGGCAATGGACGGATGGGCCGGTTGTGGCAGACATTAATCCTCCGTGAGTGGCGATCGGAATTGGCGTGGTTACCAGTAGAGACACTGATCCACTACCAACAGGATCGCTACTACCAGGTGTTAGGGCAGTGCGATCGGCAAAGTAGCTGCACGCCATTTATAGAATTTATCCTTGAAAACATCATCTCTGCTTTGCAAGAGGGATTGGGGAAATCATCAGCCCTGTCGGAAGAAATGTCGGAAGAAATGTCGGAAGAAATGTCGCCTGATTTACTGGATATTGAAAAACGCATACTACAAATCTTGTCGAATCAGCCAGGCAGATCCGCCAAAAGTATCGCTGATGAGTGTGAAATCTCAGCCCGAACTGTAGAACGCTATCTGAAAGCGTTGCAGCTAAAAGGTAAACTGCAACGCGTTGGCGCGACGAAAGGGGGGCTATGGAGGGTAATTTAAACGACCAGCAGTTCAACCCCTGTTTTGGCCAGCGCTGATTTATCCTGTTTGCTGATACTGTCGTCGGTTATTACGCAGTTAATCTTCTCCATTGGAAGTACCTGATTAAAACCTCGTCGGTTAAATTTTGTTGCATCCAGTACGGCAATAACCTTATGTGCCGCAGCAGCCATCACGCTACTAATCGAATAGCCTTCGTTGAATGTCGTTATACCATTAGTGGCATCAATCCCGTCGGCGCCAACGAACATCAGGTCTGCGCTTATCCCTTGAAGGGAACGTTCAGCGATAGTGCCATGCATTGAATGAGTTTTGTGACGCACTGTGCCGCCGCAGACGACCAGCGTAATGTCTTTGTTTTCCGATAACGTAAACGCAGCGGGCAGGCTATTGGTAATAACTGTGATATTACTTTTTCGGTTTAGCGCCTCAGCGATCAGTAAGGTCGTGCTTCCGCTATCCAGAATCACGGTCATTCCTTCCTCGACCATTGCCGTTGCAGCCTGAGCGATCCGCTTTTTGGGATCGCTGGCAAGCTGATACCGGTCTTCTAATAATACTTCCTGATTGTCACCTTCAGCCAGATGGCTTCCTGGTTTTGCCGCACCGCCATGAAAACGGGTGACCAGACCCTTCTCTTCTAATAACCGCAGGTCAGCGCGAATGGTTACTTCAGAAATACCAAAGGTATTCGAAAGATCCATTACCAGTACGCTACCTTGCGTATTAATCAGGTCGACAATTTTATTCCTTCTCTCAAATGAGTTCATATTGATTTGCCTGATAATTTGACTGCCACTAGTTTAATCGAAGGATTGCGAAAGGTGAACGCTAAATTTCGAAAGTAAATGTGAGCCAGCGCAGGTTGCTGGCTCGTTGGGTCAGGAGAGTTTGAGCAGAATTTTCCCCTGCATCGGCGCGCCATTGAGTGACTTGACTGTGCTGGCAAAGCTGTCGGCATCACCACTGTGGGCAATTAACGGCTCAAGCTGTAAGCGTTTCTCCGTGAGTAAACGGGCAGCGGTTTCCCACTCTTCTCCAGGCCATGGGCTGGAATAGTTCATCCAACTGCCAAGGATGGTTAACTCTTTACGCAATATTTGCCCAAAAACACCTGAAGCTAGCGCCAGATCGTGATGCAGCGTACCGACTAATGCCAGTTGAGCGCGAGGTCCGGCAATTTCGATCGACAGAGTAACAGTTTGTGGGGTTCCCGCAGTCTCCAGGATGAGTTGGTCAAATTGAATGTTCTCCAGACCGGAGTGGATCTCGGTCGCACTCATCTCCCGACTGTTAAACACATAGGTTGCCCCCAGTTCTTTTGCTAACGCCAGCTTCTGCGGGTTGATATCAATCGCCGTGATGCTTTTTGCGCCGAGTTCGCGAGCACATTGCATTGCCAGTAAACCGATAGTACCTGCACCAACGATGATCACGTTTTTGCCTTCGCATCCCTGAGCGAGGTGAAAAGCATGCAGGCCAACGGTAATGGGCTCAATGAATGCGCCATCATCAATCGGCATTTCTGAAGGCAGGCGGAACAGGTTGGCGCGTTTTACCACCACATATTCTGCATTGCCGCCTTCGCTGCGCGATCCGACAAACTGATATTGCTTACACAATGAGAAATATCCACGCTCGCACTGAGGACAGTGGAAGCAGGGGAGCAGCGGTACGCAGGCAACGGCATCTCCGGGTTGTAGATCGGTTACGCCCGCGCCGTAAGACTCAACATAGCCACTGAACTCATGCCCAAGTGTGATTGGATAATAGTGAGCGCCATGATTGAAGACTCGGGGAATATCTGAGCCGCAAAGCCCTGAACTGACCACCTTGACCAGTACATCTTCATCAGTTTGTAGTTGTGGTATGGGACGTTCTTCAACGCGTACGTCGCCCTCAGCGTGAATAACCACTGATTTCATAAGTGTCTCCAGAAAAGTGAAGGGGAGCAAATGCTCCCCAGAAATTAAGATGCGGTCTGGCTTTCTGTTATGGCTGCCGCTTTTTCAGCCGCCACGAAATTACGCGCCCGACGCCAGGTCAGCAGTACACCCAACAGGTAAATAGCACCGATAATGATGAAACCCACCACGTTCTGCCAGGTGAAGAGCTGGATTAGCAACCAGGTGATTGGGGAACCGCCCTGGTCCATTGAAGCCACCATGCCACCAGCTTTCAATGCGCCCGCATTGGCGGCTAGCTGGGTATGTAAACCAATGGTTTGCGTGGCTATCCACAGGGTGATACCCATGATGATGACGCCGGAGATCAGCGTGCGGAAAAGGTTTCCCTGATGAACGGCTACCGCCATGGCGACAAAGAAACCAATGGTCGCGAGATCGCCGAATGGCAGAACCTGGTTTCCTGGTACCAGAACGGCAATCAGAATGGTCAGCGGGATAAAGATAAGACTGGCGGAAACCACCGACGTATGGCCGAGCAGTAGCGCAGGATCCAGGCCAATCAAGAACTCCTGGCCACCAAATTTTGCCTGCAGGCGCTTGCGAGCATGCTTTGCAATGGGAGTGAGTCCATCCATAATCGGTTTAATGACGCGCGGCATGAGCAACATAACGGCAGCTGTTTTCACCGCCAGTTGGAGCACTGCTTTAACGTCATACCCTGCCAGCATGCCGATCACTAACCCCATCACAAAACCGACGGTCACGGGCTCGCCGAAGGGGCCGAAGCGTTTTTGTACATCGTCCGCACTGAAATGAATGCGGTTCAGACCTGGGATTTTTTCAATGATCGTATCAACCAGGACCGCTATCGGGCCCAGATATGCCGAGGAACCATGTGGAATGGCGATGCCTTCCAGGCCAAAAAAGTCGCGCGTGTCTTTGGCAAACCAGTCGCCCAGTTTGTAGACGAAGGCGGCATGAACAACCACACCGAGGATGCCCAACCAGTATGAACCGGTCGCCAGATGCAACATGGCGCCGGTAAACGTCATATGCCAGATATTCCAGATGTCGACATTCACCACACGGGTCATGCGGGTAACCAGCATCAGGATATTCACCCCAATGGCGACAGGAATCGCAATTAACGCAATTTGCGAAGCCCAGGTCATCGGTGATGAACCAGGCCAGCCGACATCGATGACGTGCAGGTTGATTTGAAACTGTTCTGCCATTGCTTTTGCGGCAGGTCCAATAGAGTCCAGCATCAGGCCGATTACCAGACCGATGCCGACAAACCCAATCCCGATATGCAGACCAGATTTAAAACAATCCCCGAGCTTCATTCCCAGCAATTTTGAGAAGATGATGATCACTAACGGCAGCATAACCGTTGGACCTAAATCGAGGATATAACGCATTATTTCGCTAAACATGGCGTTACCCCACGAGGATGGTCAGGATTTTTTGCTGCAATGCTTCGATACCCACGCCTGAGACAAAAGGCATGCCGTGAACCACCGGGATATCGCCAAATGTACGGTCAACGCGAGCCGTGGTACAAATGAGGTCTGCGCCGTCCATATAGGTTTCGATTTCTGTTACACGACACTGAACCAGGTCGAGTTGTATATTGTTGGCTTCACAGAGTTCTTTAATTTCTTCCGCAGCCATTGTTGAAGTTGCTACAGCACCGCCACAGGCCACAATTACTTTACGTTTCATAGGGTATTCCTTTTATTATCAGTTTTTTATCAAATCTGGGCACAGAGCTCAGACTCAAGGATTTTTTCCCGAAAGAGCATTGCCAGTTCTGCATCGGGCGCATTCAGTAATGCTTCAATGGTGTTCGGGTTTTGTAGCTCACTAAACAGACGACGCAGGAGCTTCAGTTGTGCCGTCGGGTTCTCAACGATTAAGGCGATAATTAAAGAGACGGCGATCTCTTCATCATCATCCGCTTGTTGAAAGTTGACCGGTGTATCCGGGCGAATCAGATAGATAGCAGGAGATTTAGCATGAACAGCTTCACAATGTGGAATCGCAACGGCATGACGTTCCAGCGCTATTCCAGTTGGAAAGGTTGCTTCACGCTCAATCAGGGCCTGCGGGTAGCTTTCGTGCACGACCCCTTTGGCCAGCATCTCCTCCCCAATATGTGTCAGCGCATGCTGACACGAGCTAAAGTTAATTCCTGTTCGGACAAAAAGTTGGCTCATATATTCTCCTGATTTCAGGCAAGTGCTGGTGCGCAACCAAAGCGATAGGCGCGCAGAACGTCCTGAATTTTGTCGATAATCAGATTGTGTGGCGTCGCGGTTAACGTTCCTTCAGACAGACGCTCAAATTGCACGGGCATAAATTGGCTAATTAGCCCCAGTGGTAAAGCGACGTCATTAAGATTGGTTATTAATTTCTCTACGCTTTGACGAATGCGGGGATGCGGCCAGTAGTAACGAATACGGTCGGAGAGACTGAAGTGAATATCAACCATCGCCTGACTCCAGGTTGGGCGATAGTATTTTTTCCAGTAGCCCGGTTCATTCAACATAACTTCGTCAATCACTTCCAATACCCGGCTTCTCTGCTCCGGAGATACCAGTTCATTTTCCATTTGCGCAAGGGCAAAAATAGCTTCACGCAGAGCGAAGGTGAGTGCTGGACCCACTTTCAAAATCGCATAGTGATCGCGTACCAGCGCACGGTATGCCTGGCGGGTTTGATAATCGGTAGAATGCGCTTCGTAGACCATTGGGGTCTCTTTGACCCAGGCGGAAAGCGCTTTTGCAGCTTGTGGCTGATAGTGAATAATTTGAGTGTGATCGAATTCGACGCCGGGCTGGACCACAATGGCGATTACGCGCGTTAACGCTTCTTCAAGCCCTAATGCACTGAAGGCAACCTGATGGGTTTCCAGTGTCCGGGCGGCATCTTCTTCACGTGTGACATGAACGCTACCGATGGTGGTGGCTTCTCCACCTGGTACGGGAACTTCTGTGCCAATCACGTAAGTCAGTTGGCGTTTCTGTTCTTCGGTTGCTGTTGATTCTGCTGCCTGGCAAAGTATGGCTGCTCGCTGAGCAACAACCATCGGGTCTAGCGGTGTCGGATCGTCAGCGCAGGACATTGAAGCATCAAGATGGATTTTGCTGAATCCTGCGGCGACGTAAGCTTTAATCAAGGCTACGGATTTCTCCATCGCTTCTGCCGCTACTTCATTTTGCCAGCAGTTAGGGCCGAGGTGATCGCCCCCCAGGATCAGTCTTTCTCGAGGGAAGCCAATTTCTTGTGCGATGCCATAGACAAAATCACGGAAATCGGCGGGTTTCATCCCGGTATAGCCACCAAACTGATTAACCTGATTAGACGTTGCTTCGATCAGAACTTTACTGTCCGTATTGAGATCAAAGCGTAATGCGGATTCAATGACCAACGGATGTGCTGAACAAACAGAACAAATACCTAAATGTTCACCTGCTTTATGACGAGAGATTATTTCTTTCACTTCTATCTCCGATATCTTTTGTTTATCTTCATAATATTTTTGGATTGAAGGCAAAGGGTAAAAGCAGCTTTCGTGATCCAGCTTTAAAACAGACCTTTGCCAGAATTCATACAATTCATATTAATCAGTTACTTATAGTTTTCCTTCGCAACCGCAGTCGGCAATGACTTTACGTACCACTTCTTTCATGGCGGCTTTTGCTGGCATCATGTAATGCCGTGGGTCATTCGCATTGGTATGTGTACTCAGATAGGTTTTGAGTGCGCCAGAAAAGGCGATTTTGAGTTCGGTAGCGACGTTGACTTTGCAGATCCCTAAAGAGATGGCGCGCTTAATATCATGTGCTGGCAGGCCGGATGCGCCATGTAGAACCAGTGGAATATCAACGGACTGACGAATTTCTGTTAGCCGTTCAAAATCCAGTTTAGGTTCAGTGCTATACAGTCCATGAGCCGTGCCAATCGCGACCGCCAGTGAGTCGATACCGGTTTTTTCCACGAACTCCCGAGCCTGTTCTGGGTGGGTATAAAGCGCATCTTTTCCGTCCACGATTAGGTCATCTTCTTGTCCACCCAACCGTCCCAGCTCAGCTTCAACGCTAACGTCATAGCGATGGCAGTAATCTGTTACGTGTTTAACTAACGCAATGTTGTCGACAAACGGCAGATGGGAACCATCGATCATGACGGAGCGAATACCTGTAACGACTTTCTCTTCAATATCGGTGGCGCTTTCATGGTGATCGAGATGGATGGCGAGAGGATGGTTCCAGCATCTTGCCAGTTCACTGGCGATTGCAACGATATTACCGACACCGGCATAGCTAAAAGTGCCAGGCGTGCCGGCGACGATCAACGGAGAGCGTAGTTCGGCTGCTGTTTCCACGACAACCTGTAAGGTCTCCAGGTTGTGAATGTTAAACGCCGGTACGGCATAGCCTTCTCGCTGTGCCTTCTTCAGCATCATTTTGCTTGAGATGATAAACATACTTCCTCCGAAGTCTTTCGATTGCTTTCTTCGAAATAAAGTATAGGGTTTCGTAACGTTTTTTTGTGATTTCGATCTGATAAATGAAAGTTTCGAAAGAAAAGGGAGGGTTGCGAAAGTATATGGCGAAAAAAAAGCATGCCCGAAGGCATGCTCATGAAGAAAAAACGTGGATAATCAGGTCACTGGCGCCGGGTTAAACACCGCCAGTTGGTTATGCAGTCCCCATTGATCCGAGAAGGTTTTCTTACGCCCGCTGGCGACGTCGAGAATAAACTCGAACAGTTTCAGACCCACGTCTTCAATGGTTTCTTCGCCGGTAGCGATGGTGCCTGCATTGATGTCCATCAGGTCAAACCAACGGTTGGCCAGCTCGGTACGGGTCGCCATTTTTATCACCGGCACGGCCATCAGGCCGTACGGCGTACCTCGACCGGTGGTGAACACCTGCACGGTGATCCCGGAAGCGACCTGCTGCGTACCGCAGACAAAATCACTGGCGGGTGTAGCCGCGTAAATCAGGCCGCGTTTGGTTGGGCGTTGACCCGGCGACAAGACTTCGACAATCGCGCTCTTGCCAGACTTGGCAATAGAACCCAGCGCTTTTTCCACCACGTTTGCCAGACCGCCTTTCTTGTTGCCAGGAGAAGGGTTGGCGCTGCGATCCGTTTTGCCCATATCAAGGTAGTTATCGTACCAGGCCATCTCTTCAAGCAGGCGTTTACCTACTTCTTCGTTAATCGCACGTGGGGTCAGAAGATGGATGGCATCGCGCACTTCGGTAACCTCAGAGAACATTACGGTGGCGCCGCAGCGTACTAACAGGTCGGAGGCATAACCGACCGCCGGGTTGGCCGTCACGCCGGAAAACGCATCGCTGCCGCCGCACTGCATGCCGACCACCAGTTCTGATGCCGGGCAGGTTTCACGCTGGCGTTGATTGAGTTTTGCCAGATGGCGTTCGGCCACCTGCAAAATATCGGCAACCATCGATTGAAAGCCAACGTGTTTTTCATCCTGCAGGCTGACGATGCTGGCGCTGTCGACCGGAATACTTTTCACATCGTGCGTGCCTTCCAGCAGGCGCTCTGGCTGCAGTTTTTCGCAGCCGAGGCCAATGACCATCACTTCACCGCCAAAGTTCGGGTTTAGCGCAATATTGTGAATGGTACGAATCGGCACGATGGCGGCTGGGGCATTAATCGCCACGCCGCAGCCGTACAGATGATTGAGTCCGACCACGCCGTCAACGTTCGGGTATTTGGGCAGCAGATCGCGCTCAATGATTTTCACTACATAATCCACCACGCCCGCCACGCAGTGCACGCTGGTGGAAATACCGAGCAGATTCTTGGTGCCGACACTACCGTCCGCATTGCGATAACCTTCGAAGGTGTAACCCTCAAGAGGCGGCAGCGGCTCTGGCACTTTGGTTGCCAGCGGCAGCGTCTCCAGCGGCGGGGCCTTGGGTAGCTCAACCATTGATTCATCAATCCAGCTGCCGCGTGGGATATCGCGAACGGCATAGCCTATCACTTCGCCATAACGCACGATTTCGCCGCGAACAGGAATATCCAGGAGCGCCACTTTATGTCCCTGGGGAATATGTTCAATGAGTTCCAGTCCGTCTGGAAAACGCGTCCCAGCTTTCAGACCATTGTCATTGACAATTATCGCCACATTATCTGTTTCGTGAACTTTAATATAAAACGCCGTTGGCGATTCTTGTCTGATTTCGATGTCGGCCATTGTCCAGTATTCTCCAACAAGGTGGTGATAATAGTGTGGATATTTATATTTTGAATCTAATTATAAGTAATAAAGATTCGGTATCGTGAAATAAGAATGTCAGGAGTTTATCGCCAAGAATGTGATGATGATCACTTAAACTCAGCAAGGCCGCCCCACCAGGGGTAGCAATACGTAAATGTGTGCATTAGCGCCCATGCATATGTGCATATGCCCAAAACATTATTTAAATAACGCATGTTTAATGAGCGCCTGCACAATGATTAACGTGGCG
This sequence comes from Citrobacter sp. Cb041, assembly GCF_030336655.1. Classification (NCBI taxonomy): domain Bacteria; kingdom Pseudomonadati; phylum Pseudomonadota; class Gammaproteobacteria; order Enterobacterales; family Enterobacteriaceae; genus Citrobacter; species Citrobacter sp. Cb041. Next base: position 136,021 of record NZ_JAOWDD010000031.1, read on the forward strand.
CTGCTGATTATACTAAATCACGGTTTCATAGCGTCTGATAAATTATTATGCATTCTTATTATCAGTAATTTATCACCAGGAATATCTACCCAATAATAATAAAAATTTAATGTACCCGAGGTAATTAGAATGATTCTGGATACAGTTGTCGAGAAAAAGAAAGGCACGCACACCCGTTACTTAATATTGTTGATAATATTTATCGTTACAGCCGTTAACTATGCGGACCGTGCAACGCTGTCAATTGCCGGCACGGAAGTGGCGAAAGAGTTACAGCTCAGTGCCATCTCAATGGGGTACATTTTCTCCGCTTTCGGCTGGGCTTACCTGTTAATGCAAATCCCCGGCGGCTGGCTGCTGGATAAGTTCGGTTCAAAGAAAGTCTACACCTACAGCCTGTTCTTCTGGTCGCTGTTTACCTTCCTGCAGGGCTTTGTAGACATGTTCCCGCTGGCCTGGGCGGGTATTTCAATGTTCATCATGCGCTTTATGCTGGGCTTCTCGGAAGCGCCGTCCTTCCCGGCGAATGCCCGTATCGTGGCGGCCTGGTTCCCGACGAAAGAGCGCGGTACGGCGTCCGCAATTTTTAACTCCGCACAGTATTTCTCTCTGGCGCTGTTTTCGCCGCTGCTGGGCTGGCTGACCTTCGCCTGGGGCTGGGAACACGTCTTTACCGTGATGGGCGTGATTGGTTTTGTGCTCACCGGACTGTGGGTAAAGTTTATTCATAACCCAACCGATCACCCGCGTATGTCGCAAGAAGAGCTGAAGTTTATCTCTGAAAACGGCGCGGTCGTGGATATGGACCATAAAAAGCCGGGTGATGTGAAGTCAGGCGGTCCTAAACTGCATTATATCAAGCAGTTGCTCACTAACCGTATGATGCTCGGCGTGTTCTTCGGACAGTATTTTATCAACACAATTACCTGGTTTTTCCTCACCTGGTTCCCGATTTACCTGGTACAGGAAAAAGGCATGTCGATCCTGAAAGTGGGTCTGGTGGCTTCGATTCCTGCGCTGTGCGGATTTGCCGGTGGCGTACTCGGCGGCGTGTTCTCTGATTATCTGATTAAACGTGGCTTCAGCATCACTCTGGCACGTAAGCTGCCGATTGTGCTCGGAATGCTGCTCGCCTCGACCATTATTCTGTGTAACTACACCGATAACACCACCCTGGTGGTGGCGCTGATGGCGCTGGCGTTCTTCGGTAAAGGCTTCGGGGCGCTGGGGTGGCCGGTGATTTCCGATACTGCGCCGAAAGAGATTGTCGGTCTGTGCGGTGGGGTATTTAACGTATTTGGCAATGTGGCTTCCATCGTCACCCCGCTGGTGATTGGGTATCTGGTGAGCGAGCTGCACTCATTTAATGCTGCGCTGATGTTTGTAGGGTGCTCGGCGCTGATGGCAATGGTTTGCTACCTGTTTATTGTCGGTGACATTAAACGTATGGAATTGCAGAAATAAACAAAGGTGTAAGCGATGAATAACACGATTTTTCCGAATAAGTTTAAAGCGGCTCTCGCGGCGCAACAGATTCAGATTGGCTGCTGGTCTGCATTAGCCAGCCCAATCAGTACCGAAGTTTTAGGCCTGGCGGGTTTTGACTGGCTGGTGCTGGACGGCGAACACGCGCCGAACGACATATCGACGTTTATCCCGCAATTGATGGCGCTGAAAGGCAGCGCCAGCGCGCCGGTAGTGCGCGTACCGACCAACGAGCCGGTAATTATCAAACGCCTGCTGGATATCGGATTTTACAACTTCCTGATCCCGTTCGTGGAGACGGAAGAAGAGGCGGTGAACGCCGTGGCGTCGACCCGCTATCCGCCGGAAGGTATTCGCGGCGTGTCCGTATCCCATCGCGCCAATATGTTTGGCACCGTACCGGACTACTTTGCGCAGTCGAATAAGAACATCACCATCATCGTGCAGATCGAAAGTCAGCAGGGCGTTGATAACGTTGACGCAATCGCGGCGACAGAAGGCGTCGACGGGGTCTTCGTCGGCCCAAGCGATCTGGCTGCGGCGTTAGGCCACCTCGGCAATGCGTCACATCCTGATGTGCAGAAAGCTATCCAGCACATTTTTGCCCGCGCGAAAGCACACGGCAAACCAAGCGGCATTCTGGCCCCGGTAGAGGCGGATGCGCGTCGTTATCTGGAGTGGGGCGCGACGTTTGTTGCCGTTGGCAGCGATCTTGGCGTGTTCCGTTCAGCCACGCAAAAATTGGCTGATTCTTTTAAGAAATAACCCCCCTCGACAGTAGAGAGAGATAAAGACATGACAATGAAAGTTGGTTTTATTGGCCTCGGTATTATGGGTAAACCAATGAGTAAAAACCTCCTCAAGGCAGGTTACTCGCTGGTGGTTGCTGACCGTAACCCGGAATCCATTGCGGAAGTGATTGCCGCAGGCGCAGAAACCGCCGCCACGGCGAAAGATATTGCCGAGCAGTGCGATGTGATCATCACCATGCTGCCGAATTCTCCGCATGTGAAAGAAGTGGCGCTGGGAGAGGGCGGCATTATCGAAGGGGCGAAACCGGGGACAGTGCTGATCGACATGAGCTCCATCGCGCCGTTAGCCAGCCGTGAAATCAGCGACGCGCTGAAAGCGAAAGGCGTGGATATGCTGGACGCGCCGGTAAGCGGCGGCGAACCGAAAGCCATCGACGGTACTCTGTCGGTGATGGTTGGCGGTGATAAAGCGATTTTTGACAAATATTACGATCTGCTGAAGGCGATGGCAGGTTCCGTGGTACATACCGGTGACATCGGCGCGGGTAACGTCACCAAGCTGGCGAATCAGGTGATTGTGGCGCTGAACATTGCGGCAATGTCCGAAGCGCTGACGCTGGCGACCAAAGCGGGCGTAAACCCGGATCTGGTGTATCAGGCGATTCGTGGTGGGCTGGCGGGAAGCACCGTACTGGATGCGAAAGCGCCAATGGTTATGGACAGAAACTTTAAGCCGGGTTTCCGTATCGACCTGCATATTAAAGATCTGGCGAACGCGCTGGATACCTCTCATGGCGTTGGCGCTCAGTTACCGCTGACTGCTGCAGTCATGGAGATGATGCAGGCGCTACGCGCTGATGGGCTGGGCACCGCCGATCATAGCGCACTCGCATGCTACTACGAAAAACTGGCGAAAGTGGAAGTCACTCGCTAACAAGAAGGGCGCGGATGCGCGCCCTGTATTTCTTGCCTTGCGCGGCACTGTCAGGCTACATAACTATGAAAATCGTAATTGCCCCAGACTCTTATAAAGAAAGCCTTTCTGCCACCGAGGTAGCTCAGGCAATAGAAAAAGGATTTCGGGAAATTTTCCCCGATGCGCAATATGTTTCTGTCCCGGTTGCCGATGGCGGTGAAGGAACGGTCGAAGCCATGATTGCCGCTACGCAGGGGAGTGAACATTCAGCGTGGGTGACAGGGCCGCTGGGCGAAAAAGTGAATGCCTGCTGGGGCATGTCTGGAGATGGTAAAACCGCGTTTATCGAAATGGCGGCAGCCAGCGGTCTGGCGTTGGTTCCACCTGAAAAGCGTAACCCGTTAGTCACCACGTCGCGCGGCACCGGGGAGTTGATTTTGCAGGCGCTGGATAGCGGTGCGCAGAGCATCATTATTGGTATTGGCGGCAGTGCGACCAACGACGGCGGCGCGGGTATGGTGCAGGCGCTGGGGGCGAAACTCTGCGACGCCAACGGGACAGAGATTGGCAACGGTGGTGGAAGCCTGGAGAGTCTGAACACCATCGATATATCGGGCCTGGATCCGCGCTTAAAAACCTGCTCAATTCGCGTGGCCTGCGATGTGACTAATCCACTCACCGGTGATACTGGCGCTTCGCGCATTTTTGGCCCGCAGAAAGGGGCGACGGAAGAACGCATTATCGAACTGGACCGCAATCTGTCTCACTATGCCGACATCATTAAAAAATCGCTGCGGGTTGATGTGAAAGACGTTCCTGGCTCTGGTGCGGCTGGCGGAATGGGCGCCGCGTTAATGGCTTTTTTAGGTGCGGAGTTGCGCAGTGGTATTGAGATTGTGACCCAGGCGCTCAATCTGGAAGAGCATATTCATGACTGTACGCTGGTGGTGACAGGAGAAGGGCGGATTGACAGCCAGAGCATTCACGGCAAAGTGCCGGTGGGTGTGGCGAATGTCGCGAAGAAGTACCACAAGCCGGTAATTGGTATTGGCGGCAGCCTGACGCGCGATGTGGAGGTGGTGCATCAATATGGTATCGATGCGGTGTTTAGCGTATTAACCACCATCAGCACGCTGGAAGAGGCCTTTCGTGGGGCATTTGATAATATTTATCGCGCTTCAAGAAACATCGCCGCCACGTTGGCGATAGGAATGCACAGTGCGGGGTGACAATGCCCCGCAAACCCTCTATACTGCGCGCCGAAGCTGACCAGACAGTCGCCGCTTCGTCGTCGTCCTCTTCGGGGGAGACGGGCGGAGGGGAGGAAAGTCCGGGCTCCATAGGGCAGGGTGCCAGGTAACGCCTGGGGGGGAAACCCACGACCAGTGCAACAGAGAGCAAACCGCCGATGGCCCACGCAAGTGGGATCAGGTAAGGGTGAAAGGGTGCGGTAAGAGCGCACCGCGCGGCTGGTAACAGTCCGTGGCACGGTAAACTCCACCCGGAGCAAGGCCAAATAGGGGTTCACAAGGTACGGCCCGTACTGAACCCGGGTAGGCTGCTTGAGCCAGTGAGCGATTGCTGGCCTAGATGAATGACTGTCCACGACAGAACCCGGCTTATCGGTCAGCTTCACCTCTTTAAAAACAATACGTTGGTGTATCTCAGACGCTCAGAAGCTGACATGGGATACACCAACGGTTGCAACATCCCTCATACGCTCCGCCGCAACGACATTTACCTACGTCACGAAGTCAAAAAAATGTGCAGCGATTAAAACATTCGACAGTTCACAAGCCGAATGAATATCAGCGAATTATTCACAACAATAAATATTGTGGAACACAGTTTCATTTTGAGGAAAAACCACTTCTGAAATATGAATGTTATTCGTACAATGGCCGTTCTGGAAGAAATGAATAACAAGCAAAAGGACTTATGGCAAAGGGATACATTCTACACATGTACGATCCCACCACCTGTGGTGGTAAGGTTCTGGAGGGAGCGCCAAACAGACGAACCAACGGCACGCCAGTAGCCCGTATGGGCGACAAGGTAACGTGTGGTAAAGACGGCAATAGTTATCGCATTATCGGTGGGATATCATGGATAACCACTGAGGGGCGTCTGGTTGCGGGTAGTCTGGACAGTTTCAGCAGTTGCCCTTGCAAGGCAAAAATTATTCCGCAAATAATGGTGCAGAGTTATGAATCGCGTAGGGGGACCAGTACCAAGACATCAAACACCGCAGCGCGCGTAGTTGCACAGAGTTCATCTTCACCTTCATCTATATCATCAGACTTTCTTACCCCACTTCCTGTTGCGGTTTACGCGAAATCTTGTCTTCGTGGTGAAGGCTGCACCGATGCTGGTACAGAGCAAGAGCGACTCGATAATTTTGGTCATGCAGGCTATTACCGTGCTGCGCCTCAGACAGAACAAACCAAGGAAGAGCCTGTTCAGCACGCGCAGGTAGCAAAGAAACACAAACCAGACGAACCAACCCCACCACTGGAAGATAATCCCCCCTGGTACAAACGTCTCTTCAACTCACCGGACACAACCAAAGCCGCAGCGGCGGCAGGAATAGCGACAACGACCGGGATAACTACGGGTGCAGCGACCGAAGCCGGATATACAGCATTGCAAAAAATCGGGGGAAATCTTTCTGCTGCTGGCCGTTGGATAGTCCCCAACCCCACCACCGTTTTTCTGTTTGGCATATTCTACTCGCCAAAACTCAACAGCGGCGAACAGGACTACATCGATAAAATGCGGCTTGAGCAGGCCGCACGGAATAAAGAAGATGTTCCAACGCGCGTTCGCTTTCGCTGGGAAGCAGAGCAAAACGGGATGATAAGGCCGAAAGGTTTTCATGTCAGCGCCGGAGGTGGGCAGGACAAAGTTCCGGTTCGAATGCTTCAGAAGAACAGTACCACCGGGAACTATGAGTTCTGGGAGGATGGCGCAAGTAAGCCAACGATTGTTTGGACACCAGACGATCCTGGGTATGAATCTCCTTCCAATACCGGGAATTGGGACAATGTATACGTCCCTCCGAGTGTGCTGGTTTACCCTGAAAGTGAAATCAACAGCCCGTGGTCAACGGAAACGCCAGCACCGGGAGAACGCCCATTCAGGGATTATATTCTGGTACACCCTGCCGGGACGTTTGACCCGATTTATGTTTAT
>NZ_JAOWDD010000032.1:0-47865 GCF_030336655.1 Citrobacter sp. Cb041
CATTATAGGGAGTTTCCTGCGGCCCGCAACCCTTAAATTGCAGAAAAATGACTGACCGCTGCATTCCACAGCAAAACCCCGCCTTATACCCATTTACACACAGAGTTATCCACAATCGTAAGAAAAATAGTGGTCAGCCTCCCTGAAAGAAGTGAAAGCAGATAAGGAAATCTCTATATAAAAAGAGACTCGCTCTACGTTATATATAGAAGAAAAGCCCAGGCAGCCCATGCCCCATCATCCCTACCACCTTTGAATTACGCATCCCATCAGGCGATAATACCCATACAAACCGTGATTCCAGGACCGTGATGAGACACTCTCTGCAACGTACTGCTATACGCAAACGCCCGATGAAGCTCGGCACTACCGTGATCCTCATGGTCAGTGCGGTACTCTTCTCCGTGCTGCTTGTCGTTCATCTGATTTATTTCTCGCAAATCAGCAACATGACGCGCGATGCATTAGCGGGTAAAGCGCTTGCGGTCGCACGAACGCTGGCAAACTCCCCGGAGATCCGCCAGGGGCTAATGAAAAAGCCCGAGGAAAGCGGTATTCAGGCGATTGCCCAGGCGGTGAATAAGAGCAACGATTTTTTGTTCATCGTCGTCACCGATATGCAAAGCATTCGTTACTCCCATCCCGAAGCGCAGCGAATCGGTCAGCCGTTTAAAGGCGATGACATTTTGCTGGCCCTGCAAGGGAAAGAGAATGTCGCCATTAATCGCGGATTTCTGGCGCAAGCCCTACGCGTATTTACCCCTATTTATAACGAGCATCACCGGCAGATAGGCGTCGTGTCGATCGGCCTTGAGCTAAGCAGGGTGACTGAGCAGATCAATAACAGCCGTGGCAGCATCTTTTGGTCCATCTTATTTGGCGTGCTGGTTGGGCTGCTCGGCACATGGGTATTTGTCAAAGTCCTCAAGCGTATTCTGTTTGGTCTGGAGCCTTATGAAATCTCCAATCTGTTCGAACAACGCCAGGCGATGCTGCACTCTATAAAGGAAGGCGTCATTGCCGTTGACGAGTGCGGTGAAGTGACGCTGATAAACCAGGCGGCACAAGAATTGCTGGATTACCACAAATCGCAAGACGATGCCCAGCTCTCCACGCTCAGCCACGCATGGTCAAAAGTGGTCGATTTTTCACAGGTACTGCATGACGGAACGCCGCGTCGCGATGAAGAGATCATGGTGAAGGATCGGCTACTCTTAATTAATACGGTTCCGGTACTCAGCAACGGTAAAATCATCGGGGCCATTTCAACATTCAGAGATAAGACTGAAGTCCGAAAACTAATGCAACGACTGGACGGCATGGTCAACTATGCCGACGCACTTCGTGAACGATCCCACGAATTCATGAATAAATTGCACGTGATTCTGGGATTATTGCATCTGAAAAGTTATAAGCAGCTTGAAAATTACATCCTGAAGACCGCCAACAGTTATCAGGAAGAGATTGGCTCACTGTTAGGAAAAATAAAATCCCCGGTGATCGCAGGATTTTTACTCAGTAAGATTAATCGCACATCTGATTTAGGCCATAGCCTGGTGATCAGCAATGAAAGTCAGTTACCGGAAAACAGCAACGAAGATCAGGTGGCTGTGCTGATTACCGTTCTGGGGAATTTGATTGAAAACGCCCTGGAGGCGCTAGGTCAAGAACCTGGTGGCGAGATCAGCGTATCCTTGCATTATCGACACGGCTGGTTGCATTGCGAAGTGAATGACGATGGTCCGGGGATTGCTCCCGAACACATTGAGCACATCTTTGAGAAAGGCGTTTCGTCAAAAGGAACCGAACGGGGCGTTGGTTTAGCGCTTGTTAAACAACAGGTTGAAAACGTTGGCGGCAATATTTCCGTCGAGTCTGAACCTGGGATCTTCACCCAATTTTTTGTACAGTTACCGTGGAATGGTGAGAGGGCCAGCAGATGATCAATGTCTTAATTGTCGATGACGATGCAATGGTAGCGGAATTAAACCGCCGTTATGTCGCGCAACTCTCCGGTTTTCATTGCTGCGGCACAGCCTCCACGCTGGAGAAAGCAAAAGAGATAATCTTTCATAGCGGAAATCATATCGATTTGATTTTGCTTGATATTTATATGCAAAAAGAAAACGGTCTGGATCTGTTGCCTGTATTACACAGCGAAGGTTGCAAGTGTGATGTCATTGTCATCTCTTCCGCCGCTGACGCGACCACCATCAAAGACTCTCTCCACTATGGTGTCGTTGACTACCTGATCAAACCGTTCCAGGCGTCCCGTTTTGAAGAGGCGCTGACCGGCTGGCTACAGAAGAAAACCGAGATGGAAAAGCATCAGTACTATGAACAGTCTGAGCTTGACCAGTTGATTCACGGCAGCTCCTCCAATGAACAGGAAGCGCGGCGCTTACCTAAAGGATTAACGCCACAAACGTTACGCACGCTGTGCCAGTGGATTGATGAGCATCAGGATCAGGAATTCTCCACCGATGAACTGGCCAACGAGGTCAATATCTCGCGCGTTTCTTGCCGTAAATATCTTATCTGGCTCGTCAATTGTCACATCCTATTTACCAGCATCCATTATGGCGTAACCGGTAGACCGGTTTATCGTTACCGCGTTCAGGCTGAACATTACTCATTACTAAAACAATATTGCCAATAAAAACAATTTGGGATTATTTGTTATTTGAAAGTAACAATTATTAAAATAATGAAAAATCCCTTCTTTTCTGAATCATGCTGCAGAATTATAAATTTGCGTTAGATCAAATATATTTGTATCCAGCATGTTAAATGTATTATTTTAATATTGATTAACGTCACACTGTTTTTAATTTCAAAATCGCTAACAAAAGTTAATTAAGTATTATCTAGCTCGCAGAGTGTGTATTTTTACCCATAAAGGATTAGTCTGAAATTAACCAGACATACAAAATCTAGACTGGTAGCAATGGAGACCATGCTACGTACCATGGACACCGTACATTTTTGTGAGCAAATAAAAGTATCCGCACGCCAACCTCATCACATTATGAAATGGCGTGAGCGTGATCACACAAATAACCTACTCACCCATTCTGTCGGTGGTTCACGTAATAGCGGAAAACGCAAAACAGATAAATTACAGCGTCAACCGCAGCTCTCCATGTCCAGCTCTGCCTCCCATCGCCTGAGGATTCTCTCCTCTGATCAAAGCCACAGAAAAAAGCTAAATATCGCCATAACGTTAAAAAAACATTCTAGCAAGACATTTGAACATTAATCGCAAATACGGACATATCGAATACTGACCATTTTTTGATGCCTATTCCGGCAAAAAAGAATGTGGCACAGATCCATTTTTCAAAAAATTGACTGGTTTTTTCGCGAGGGTAAATAAAATGTTATTTAGTATACAACTTCTTATAATATTAATATGTTTGTTTTATGGTGCCAGAAAGGGCGGTATCGCGCTGGGTTTATTAGGCGGTATCGGCCTGGTCATTCTGGTTTTCGTTTTCCATCTCCAGCCGGGTAAACCACCTGTAGATGTAATGCTGGTTATTATTGCCGTGGTGGCCGCATCGGCAACCTTGCAAGCCTCCGGCGGCCTTGACGTTATGCTGCAAATCGCTGAAAAGCTGCTGCGCCGTAACCCAAAATACGTTTCCATCGTCGCCCCCTTCGTTACCTGCACCCTGACGATTCTCTGCGGTACAGGCCACGTGGTCTACACCATCCTGCCAATCATTTATGACGTTGCTATTAAGAACAATATTCGCCCGGAACGTCCGATGGCGGCGAGTTCTATCGGTGCGCAGATGGGGATTATCGCCAGCCCGGTGTCCGTGGCCGTTGTATCACTGGTCGCAATGCTGGGTAACGTAACGTTTGAAGGCAAGCATCTTGAATTCCTCGACCTGCTCAGCATCACTATCCCGTCTACCCTGTTGGGTATACTGGCGATCGGTATCTTCAGTTGGTTCCGCGGTAAAGATCTGGATAAAGATGAAGAGTTCCAGAAGTTTATTTCCGTCCCTGAAAACCACAACTACGTTTATGGTGATACCGCCACACTGTTAGACAAAAAGCTGCCGAAAAGCAATTGGCTGGCCATGTGGATCTTCCTTGCCGCTATCGCCGTTGTTGCCGTGCTCGGCGCGTTCTCTGAGCTGCGCCCTACCTTCAGCGGCAAACCGCTGTCAATGGTACTGGTTATCCAGATGTTCATGCTGCTGACCGGTGCGCTGATTATTATCCTGACGAAGACCAATCCCGCTTCAATATCTAAAAACGAAGTCTTCCGTTCCGGTATGATCGCGATTGTGGCGGTGTACGGTATTGCCTGGATGGCCGAAACAATGTTCGGCGCGCACATGACGGAAATCGAAGGTGTGCTGGGCAATATGGTGAAAGAGTATCCGTGGGCCTATGCAATTGTTCTGCTGTTGGTTTCCAAATTTGTAAACTCCCAGGCTGCGGCGCTGGCGGCGATTGTTCCGGTCGCACTGGCAATTGGGGTTGATCCAGCGTACATCGTTGCTTCCGCTCCGGCATGTTACGGTTACTACATTCTGCCGACTTACCCGAGCGATCTGGCGGCTATTCAGTTTGACCGTTCCGGCACCACCCACATTGGCCGTTTCGTTATTAACCACAGCTTCATTCTACCTGGGTTGATCGGCGTGAGCGTATCCTGTGTCTTTGGTTGGATCTTCGCTGCAATGTACGGTTTCCTGTAATTACAGTGCGCGTGCCGTCCGCTTTGGAACGGCACGCCACCGTCAAGACACAGAGAATTTTAAAATTCCTGAGAAAAATGAAAAGGCTGGAAGCAAATGTCAAAAGTTGAATTCACTTATCAGGCGGCTTTCCCACTGGGGGAAGACAAAACTGAGTACTACCTGCTGACCTCCGATCACGTCAGCGTCGGCGAGTTTGAAGGCGAAACAATCCTGAAAGTAGCCCCTGAAGCACTTACGCTACTGGCCCAACAAGCCTTCCACGATGCCTCCTTCATGCTCCGCCCTGAACACCAACAGCAAGTCGCCTCGATTCTCCATGATCCCGAAGCCAGCGAAAACGATAAATACGTAGCGCTGCAGTTCCTGAGAAACTCCGAAATCGCGGCTAAAGGCGTATTGCCAACCTGCCAGGACACCGGTACGGCAATTATCATGGGTAAAAAAGGTCAGCGCGTCTGGACCGGTGGCGGCGACGAAGCGGCACTCTCCAAGGGCGTATTTAATACCTATATTGAAGATAACCTGCGCTACTCGCAAAACGCGGCGCTGGATATGTACAAAGAAGTGAATACCGGCACCAACCTGCCCGCACAAATCGACCTGTACAGCGTAGACGGTGACGAATACAAATTCCTGTGCGTGGCCAAAGGCGGCGGTTCAGCGAACAAAACCTATCTGTATCAGGAAACCAAAGCGCTGCTAACGCCCGGCAAACTGAAAAACTTCCTGGTTGAGAAAATGCGCACGCTGGGTACCGCAGCATGCCCGCCGTACCACATTGCATTCGTCATTGGCGGCACGTCAGCGGAAAGCACCCTGAAAACGGTGAAGCTGGCCAGCACACACTACTATGACGCACTGCCGACTGAAGGTAATGCGCACGGCCAGGCGTTCCGCGATCTGCAACTGGAACAGGAACTACTGGAAGAAGCGCAGAAACTCGGCCTCGGCGCCCAGTTTGGCGGGAAATACTTCGCGCACGATATCCGCGTGATCCGCCTGCCTCGCCACGGCGCATCCTGCCCGGTTGGTATGGGTGTGTCTTGCTCCGCAGACCGTAACATCAAGGCCAAGATTAACCGCGAAGGGATCTGGATCGAAAAACTGGAACATAACCCAGCCCAGTACATTCCGGAGTCGCTGCGCCAGGCAGGCGAAGGTGAAGTGGTTAAAGTTGACCTTAACCGCCCAATGAAAGAGATCCTCGCTCAGCTCTCTCAGTATCCGGTTTCTACCCGTCTGTCGCTGAGCGGCACCATCATTGTCGGTCGCGATATTGCCCACGCGAAGCTAAAAGAACGTATTGAGTCCGGTGAAGGTCTGCCGCAGTACGTGAAAGATCACCCTATCTACTACGCGGGCCCGGCCAAAACACCTGCGGGTTATCCGTCCGGCTCTTTAGGGCCAACCACTGCGGGTCGTATGGACTCCTATGTTGACCTGCTACAGTCTCACGGCGGCAGCATGATCATGCTGGCAAAAGGTAACCGTAGCCAGCAGGTGACAGACGCCTGCCATAAACACGGCGGCTTCTATTTAGGCAGCATTGGTGGCCCGGCAGCGGTACTTGCGCAGCAGAGTATTAAACATCTGGAATGCGTGGAATACCCGGAGCTGGGTATGGAAGCTATCTGGAAAATCGAAGTCGAAGATTTCCCGGCTTTCATTCTGGTCGATGACAAAGGCAACGATTTCTTCCAGCAAATCGTCAGCAAACAATGCGCTAACTGCGCGAAGTAACCCATTCGGCCCGGCACTGGACTGACAACAGATTTTTGGCGTCAGTCCAGTGATCCCCCCGGGCCAACTTTATCCCCCCATTTACTGGCGTTGAATTTTTGCCGCTCACAGGGAATAGTAACCTTTTCCATTACTTGTGAATTCGCCATGCTCCGCACACTGAACTCCACAATCTTGCACTCTGGCGCGCTGCTCCTGGCGCTAATACTTATCTACACCGGTATCTCAGCCACAGAGAAAATCACCTGGCTGATGGAAGTTACGCCGGTCATTATTGTCGTTCCACTGTTGCTGGCGACCGTGAAGCGCTACCCGCTGACGCCATTGCTCTACACGCTCATTTTCTTACACGCCATCATTCTGATGGTCGGCGGTATGTATACCTACGCTAAAGTCCCTGTCGGTTTTCAGGTTCAGGAGTGGCTGGATCTCAGTCGTAACCCCTATGACAAGCTGGGTCACTTCTTCCAGGGTCTGGTGCCCGCCCTGACGGCAAGAGAGATTTTAGTGCGCGGTAATATTGTTCGTGGCCGCAAAATGCTGGCATTTTTGGTCTGCTGCGTGGCGCTGGCGATTAGCGCGATGTATGAGCTGATCGAATGGTGGGCAGCGCTGGCGATGGGTCAGGGAGCAGATGATTTTCTCGGGACGCAGGGCGACCCGTGGGATACCCAGTCGGATATGTTCTGCGCCCTGCTCGGTGCGCTCACCACGGTGCTCGTGCTGGCGGGCTGGCACAACAGACAGTTAAAAACTGCCGGATAGCGCTGACGCTTATCCGGCAATCAGCCCTACCCATTGCGAGACTTGATAACCAGAATCGGCAAGGCGAACAGGAGTGTCAGAAAGTTCGCCATGCTGACAGCAGTATCTTCAATCAATAATCCATAAATCAGCCACAACACCAGCCCACACACAAACATTACATACATTAAACCGGAGATACCCTGCGTGTTGCGGGTGGTAATGACCTTAATCGCTTGCGGTAAGAATGAGAGCGTCGTCAGGCTAGCCGCCAAATACCCAATCCACGAATACCATTCCATAGCTACGCCTTCACATCACCTGGGGTGACTACCGCAATAGCCGGGATATCCGGTTGCTCATGCTGCTGCGGCACCTTACGGTACTTATCCAACAAATGAATCTGGACCCTGCGCAGCGTGTCGCCGTTCAGTCGGTAAAAGCGGAAGTAAAGGACTAAGGTCACCACAAAAAAGAGTGCTGGTAGCGCGATCATAATGAATTGCATACCAACAATGGTTTCTGCAGACTGCGCGACATTCGGCGCGTAATTAATCACCCCAAGTATCACTGCGATAAAGAAAGCGGCAAACGCAGACCCTCCTTTTACCACCATCGTCTGCACTGAATAAGCGATACTTTCACAACGTACATTCAGTTTGTATTCGCCGTAATCAACGGTATCCGCCACCATAATGACCTGCAACACCCAGAAAAGCGCTGAACCAATATTCAGTAAAATACCAGCAATAACAATAAGTAAGATGTTATGGAAACCGGCTAACGCCATCACCAGCAGCACGATACAGCTGAGCACCGGCAGCACGGATGCCCCAGCCCACAGGATCCGTCGTGACAACGCTTTTACCAATCGAGGAAAGAAAATCAGCGTCAGCAGGTTTGCCGCTCCTGCGTAAGACATGTAGTACGGGAAGAGGCTTGCATCGCCAATCACATAAGTAAAATAGTAAATGGCAAAGCCAGCAATGATATTGGCGGCAATATTGTAAGCCAGCGCCATGCCTAGCAGGCAGGATAACTGGTCGTTTTTATAGATGAGCCCAACGATCGCTTTCAGCCCAAGACGACTGCTGTCCGCCGTTGCCTCGCTATCTGACGAATAAACCTCATGCACATTACGCAGCGTAACAACGGTAGAAACGATAAAGAATGCAATCAGCACCAGCGTAAACATCTGGAAACCAAAGCCGCGATCGGCCCCGCCAACATAGCTCACAAAGGGCAGCGTTACCCCCGCGGTGACAAACCCAGCCAGGCTTGCGAAGAAACGAGGGAACGGCACCAGTTGTTCACGCTCGCGTTTATCCAGCGTAATAGTTGGCACCAGCGACCAGAATGGAATATCCATGATGGTGTAGGTCATTCCCCATAATATATACGTCACGCAGACAAATACGACTTGCGCAGTGCCCTCAAACAAATGTGCGCTAAAAAGCAAAAACAGCACCAATGAGTTCGCCAGCGTACCGAGTAAGATCCAGGGTTTAAATTTTCCCCACCGCGACCGGGTGGCGTTCACAATCCAGCCCATGATGGGATCGTTTACCGCATCCCAGACCCTTGCCGCCAGGAACAACGTTCCGACCAGCCCCACCGATAATCCCACCACGTCGGTGTAGTAATACATCAGGTACATGTACACAATACCGATGGCGAAATCCTTACCAAACGCTCCAAATCCGTAACTGAGTTTTGTTTTCAGAGAGATGCTCATAGGGTATCGGGTCGCCGTTACCAGCGCCCGCCTTCTGTTAGAGGAAACGTCAGAGGTTAAACGCCGGATGCTCTGCCCGGCGTAATGGTGTGTTAACGGTGTAACCAGGCCGGCAACCAGTCGCCATGAGACGCGATCAGGTCGTCCACCAGCGCATAAATCTCCTCAATCCCCAATACCGCAGCGGTATGCGGATCCATCATCGCCGCGTGATAAACGCGATCGCGATTTTCCGTCAGAATGGCTTCCGTTAGCAGGGTCTGAACATTGATATTGGTTTGCATCATGGCCGCCAAATGTGACGGGAGAGTACCCACCTTCGTTGGCTGGATACCATTCGCATCGACCAGGCAAGCCACCTCCACGCAACAGCCTTGCGGCAGGTTATCAATCAGATGGTCATTGCGAACGTTACCATACACCACGCTCGGTTCACCGGTCCAGATAGCGTTCATGATAGTGCTGGCATATTCACGTGACGGTTTAATCTCGATCCGCGCCGCCGTTTTGTACTCTTCCAGCTCTTTGTTCCAGTTCGCCAGCTGTTCCACACAGCGTTTTGGATACTCATCCAGTGGAACCTTATAGCGCTCAATCAGATCCTCACGCCCTGGTTTGATAAACCACGGCGTATATTCCGCGAAATGCTCCGACGACTCAGTGACGAAATAGCCCAGCTTTTTGAACATTTCATAGCGCACAATGTTCTGACAACGGGTATTACCGTGAAGATTCGGTTTCGGCGCCTGACCAGATTCATAGGCCGCCAGCAGCTCCGGATAGAGATTCACATAAGCACCGTCAGCCGTTTTACGCTCAAGTTCCAGATAAAACGCCATATGGTTGATCCCGGCGCAGCGATAGCGCAAAGAGGCCGGGTCGATGTTCAAATCGCGGGCCAGCTCCTCCGCTGTCCCTTGCACCGAGTGACACAATCCAACCTGCTTAATATGCGGATAGCGCGCATACATTGCCCAGGTGTTCATCGCCATCGGGTTAACGTAGTTAAGCATAGTGGCCTGCGGGCAGACTTCGGTCATATCCTCACAAATCTGCCATAAATGCGGGATAGTGCGCAGCGCGCGCATAATGCCGCCTGGCCCCAACGTATCGGCAATCGTCTGCTCCAGACCATGACGTTTACACACCGCAAAATCGGTAACGGTACAAGGTTCATAGCCACCAATCTGGAAAGCGACCACCACAAAATCAGCATCCTGCAATGCCGCTTTTTGATCGGTATAGCAGGTGATACGCCCGGACGCGCCCGCTGAGTCCATCAACTTACGCACCACAATGTGTGACTCTTCCAGCCGAGTAGGATTGACGTCCATCAAGGCGATATGCGCAGATTTCAGCGCATCGCGATGAAAGACGTCCCCGAGGATATTTTTGACGAAAATCGTGGAACCGGCGCCGATAAAGGTAATTTTGGGTGCAGACATCATGACTCTCCAGAACATTAGTGAACACAGTCATGGTGGCACAGCGCATTGATGAAAACTTCCGACTTCCCTGGCGAGCATTCCCATAAACTCAGATCGCCTCTTTGCCCCATACTGGATCTGAGTTTATGGGACAAAATTGCACAAAAAGCAGAGTATGCGGCCCCAAAATCTCACTATGCTCAATGATATCGGTCCGATTTGTGTCCTGATTCTCAGCCTTAATGCGCAGCAAATGACATGATTCTGATAATTCAGGAAATGGAGCAACCATGAGTACATTACCGACATCGCCTCTTCCCCCCGATCCGCACATGTGCAGCAGCGATGAAGAGCAAACCCGCAGCCCATTGTCGCTGTACTCAGAATATCAACGGATGGATATTGAGCTGCGCTCACCGCATGCTATGCCTGCCAGCCACTGGCATGGGCAGGTGGAGATTAATGTGCCGTTTGATGGCGACGTTGAGTACCTTATCAACAACGAAGTGGTGCAGATAAAACAGGGGCACATTACGCTTTTCTGGGCCTGTACGCCGCATCAGCTCACGCGTCCGGGCAACTGCCAAAGCATGGCTATCTTCAATTTACCGATGCACCTTTTCCTTTCCTGGCCGCTGGATCGCGAACTGATCAACCACGTTACCCATGGCATGGTCATCAAATCGCTGGCATCGCAGCAGCTAAGCACCTTTGAAGTTCAGCGCTGGCAACAGGAGCTGAGCAACCCGAACGAGCAAATTCGCCAGCTCGCCATTGATGAAATTGGTCTGATGCTCAAGCGGTTTAGCCTTTCCGGCTGGCAGCCAATCCTGGTCAATAAAACTTCACGGACGCACAAAAACAGCGTTTCGCGGCACGCCCAGTTTTACGTAAGCCAGATGCTGAGTTTTATTGCCGATAACTACGATCAGGTGCTCACTATCAACGACGTCGCGGAACACGTGAAGCTCAACGCTAACTACGCGATGGGGATTTTCCAGCGCGTGATGCAACTCACCATGAAGCAGTACATCACCGCAATGCGGATCAATCACGTCCGCGCATTGCTTAGCGATACCGATAAAACCATTCTTGACGTCGCGTTGACCGCCGGATTCCGGTCCAGCAGCCGTTTTTATGACACCTTCAGCAAGTTTGTCGGCATGTCGCCGCAGCAGTACCGCAAACTGAGCCAGCAGCGCCGGCAAACAATGGCTGGCTGAGCAGCCAGAAACCACCGGCGTTACCCCAGCCTACGATCCCTATCGTTCGCCGATATCAGTATCAGCCAAAAAAATATTCCCCCTGTCGATAAACAGCGGTGAAAAATCGCCAATAAGCAAACATAACTATTTGTTTAAAAACAAATTAAACACAAATCAGACTATTTATCACCCGCTTTACAGCCCATTTTGTCAGGATAATACTTGCCTGCGTCACATTCATACGGTGTGTCTGCAATCCATAAATTGCAACCTTTCCACAACCGGGTAAAAGATGATGAAAGTATTAATTGT
Source organism: Citrobacter sp. Cb041 (assembly GCF_030336655.1). Lineage (NCBI taxonomy): Bacteria > Pseudomonadati > Pseudomonadota > Gammaproteobacteria > Enterobacterales > Enterobacteriaceae > Citrobacter > Citrobacter sp. Cb041. The sequence continues at coordinate 11,885 of NZ_JAOWDD010000032.1, forward strand.
TGAAAGTGAGTTTCTGCATCAGGACACCTGGGTCGGTAGCGCTGTCGAACGTCTGGCTGACGCATTAAGCCGCCAAAATGTTACCGTCATTAAGTCCACCTCATTCGACGATGGTTACGCAATCCTCGCCGCTAATGAAGCCATTGATTGCCTGATGTTTAGCTATCAAATGGAACAACAAGACGAGCACCTGAACGTCAGGCAATTGATCGGCAAGCTCCACGAGCGCCAGCAAAACGTTCCCGTTTTCCTGCTGGGCGATCGCGAAAAAGCCACCGCATCGCTGGATCGCGACCTGCTGGAGCTTGTCGATGAATTCGCCTGGATTATGGAAGATACCGCAGACTTTATCGCCGGACGTGCCGTTGCGGCGATGACCCGTTACCGCCAGCAGCTTCTGCCGCCACTGTTCAGCGCGCTGATGAAGTACGGCGACATCCATGAATACTCCTGGGCGGCGCCTGGTCACCAGGGCGGTGTCGGATTTACCAAAACGCCGGCGGGTCGTTTTTACCATGATTACTACGGTGAAAACTTATTCCGTAGCGACATGGGTATTGAACGCGCATCGCTCGGCTCACTGCTGGATCATACCGGCGCATTTGGCGAGAGCGAAAAATATGCCGCCCGCGTGTTTGGCGCTGACCGCTCCTGGTCTGTAGTGGTTGGGACATCCGGCTCTAACCGCACCATCATGCAGGCTTGTATGACCGACAACGACGTCGTGGTGCTGGATCGTAACTGCCACAAATCTATCGAGCAGGGGTTGATCCTCACCGGCGCAAAACCGGTGTACATGGTGCCAAGCCGCAACCGGTACGGCATTATCGGCCCTATCTACCCGCAAGAAATGCAACCTGAAACATTGCAGAAAAAAATCAGCGAAAGCCCGCTGACCAAAGGCAAGGCCGGGCAAAAACCGTCTTACAGCGTTGTGACCAACTGTACTTATGACGGTGTTTGCTACAACGCCAAAGAGGCCCAGGACCTGCTCGCGCAAACCAGCGATCGCATCCACTTCGATGAGGCCTGGTACGGCTATGCCCGCTTTAACCCAATTTATACCGATCACTACGCTATGCGTGGCGCGCCGGGCGATCATAACGGCCCTACCGTTTTTGCGACCCACTCGACCCACAAACTGTTGAATGCGCTCTCTCAGGCGTCTTACATTCACGTCCGTGAAGGTCGTGGGGCCGTGAACTTCTCCCGCTTTAACCAGGCGTACATGATGCACGCCACCACCTCTCCGCTGTATGCCATCTGCGCATCAAACGACGTGGCGGTCTCCATGATGGACGGCAACAGCGGTCTGTCGCTCACCCAGGAAGTGATCGACGAAGCGGTCGATTTCCGTCAGGCCATGGCGCGTTTGTACAAAGAATTTTCCGCCGAAGGCGACTGGTTCTTCAAACCGTGGAACAAAGAAGTGGTGACTGACCCGCAAACTGGCAAAACCTATGACTTTGCCGATGCGCCAACCCAGCTCCTGACCACTGACCAGAACTGCTGGGTGATGCGTCCGGGTGAATCCTGGCACGGGTTTAAAGACCTGCCGGATAACTGGAGCATGCTGGACCCAATCAAAGTCAGTATTCTGGCGCCGGGGATGGGCGATGATGGCGAACTGGAAGAGAGCGGCGTACCGGCAGCGCTGGTCACCGCCTGGCTTGGCCGCCACGGTATCGTGCCGACCCGTACCACCGATTTCCAGATTATGTTCCTGTTCTCAATGGGGATTACCCGTGGGAAATGGGGCACGCTGATCAATACCCTGTGCTCATTCAAACACCATTACGATGCCAATACACCGCTGGCGCAGGTGATGCCAGAACTGGTTGAGGAACATCCTGACACATACGCCAACATGGGCATTCACGATCTGGGCGACACCATGTTTGCCTGGCTGAAAGAGAACAACCCTGGCAGCCGACTCAACGCGGCCTACTCCGGCCTGCCCGTTGCTGAAATCACCCCGCGTGAAGCCTATAACGCGATAGTCAGCGATAACGTTGAGATGGTGGCCATTGAAAATCTGCCGGGTCGTATAGCTGCGAATTCCGTAATTCCTTACCCACCGGGAATTCCAATGCTGCTGTCCGGGGAAAACTTTGGCGACGCCAATAGCCCGCAGATTAGTTATCTACGTTCGTTGCAGTCCTGGGACCACCACTTCCCTGGATTTGAACATGAAACCGAAGGAACAGAAATTATTGACGGTGTATATCACGTCATGTGCGTGAAAGCATAATGTCATTTTATAGATAGTCCGATTTTTAAGGTAGACATGTCATGCTTGAGTAATTCCTGAGTATTGCTGCAAAACAATAACATTGTCATACCTTTTTGCGCGGGACCACCCCGCGCTTTTTTTATACGCAAATATCACGTTTCCACTTGCGTAAAAAAAAGTGTACATAAGAAAAATCCCACCAAACATTGTAATTAATTTCAGACACGTTATTTTAATGCGGTCCTGGATTCATCATACAATTTCAATTTAGCCGATATGGTTCATCTGATGGTGAGCTACGGTGTTTTATGTTCATATTCCTGGAGTTTGGGTATGAGGGTTTGCAGCAGAGCAGCTTGTGTTGTTGTATTAACGGAGAAGGATGTTTGGTTAAGGATTAACGGTAAAGAAGCCATCAGCTTAAAAGCTAATCATATGGCGCTGGTAGCATGCGATAATAATATTATCGATTTCTCATCACTTAATAACGCACTGGTCGTACATATCAGCCGTGATATCATTAAAGACTATCTACGTTTTTTAAATAAAGACCTTTCACAGATCCCACTCTGGCAACGCAGTGCCAACCCAGTGATGACCGCCGTCTGTCTGACGCCGGATGTCTTCCGGGTGGCTGCCCAATATAGCGTAATGGACACAATGGACGAAGGTGAAAGTGTGCGCACGCGCTCGCTACTGTTCACGGTGTTATCACGCTTTCTCGGCAGCAAAAAGTTTATTTCTCTGCTCATGCATATACTACGCAGTCGTATCAGCGACAGCGTTTATCACATTATTGAGAGCGATATACATAAAGACTGGAATTTAAGCATGGTTGCCAGTTGCTTATGCCTGAGCCCCAGTTTGTTAAAGAAAAAGCTCAAAAGTGAAAATACAAGTTACAGCCAAATAATTACCACGTGTCGCATGCGTTATGCCGTCAATCAATTATTGATGGATGGCAAAAACATTTCCCAGGTCTCTCAACTGTGCGGATATAACAGTACCTCGTACTTTATTTCCGTATTCAAAGAGTTCTATGGGATGACGCCTCTGCATTATGTCAGTCAACATAGGGAGCCATCCGCTGCCTGATTTTTAATCAGTTAGCGATAAGCCATAATAATATCAGCATTAGCGATACCCCCAGTCCGCCATCATAAAATAGTCTTCTGAAGAGGTATGATAAGACGTCATTTATCCTTATCAGGAGTTACTAAATATGTCGACGGATGCTGATGCTCACAAAGTGGGCTTAATCCCCGTCACCCTTATGGTGTCGGGGAATATTATGGGTTCCGGTGTATTCCTGCTACCCGCAAACCTTGCGTCAACTGGCGGGATTGCAATCTACGGATGGTTGGTCACTATTATCGGTGCTTTGGCGCTGTCGATGGTGTACGCGAAAATGTCGTCCTTAGACTCCAGTCCCGGTGGTTCTTACGCTTATGCCCGCCGCTGTTTCGGTCCTTTTTTGGGCTACCAGACCAACGTCCTGTACTGGCTGGCTTGCTGGATTGGTAACATCGCCATGGTGGTTATTGGCGTCGGTTACCTGAGCTACTTCTTCCCCATCTTAAAAGATCCGCTGGTCCTGACGCTGACCTGCGTCGTGGTACTGTGGATCTTCGTATTGCTGAACATTGTCGGACCAAAAATGATCACCCGTGTACAGGCCGTCGCAACGGTACTGGCGCTGGTGCCAATTGTCGGTATTGCCGTCTTCGGCTGGTTCTGGTTCCGGGGTGAAACCTATATGGCGGCATGGAACGTCAGCGGTATGAACACCTTCGGTGCGATTCAAAGCACTCTGAACGTAACCTTGTGGTCATTTATCGGCGTGGAAAGCGCCTCCGTCGCGGCAGGTGTGGTTAAAAATCCCAAACGTAACGTGCCTATCGCCACCATGGGCGGCGTGCTGATTGCCGCCGTTTGCTATGTGCTCTCCACCACGGCGATTATGGGTATGATCCCTAACGCGGCGCTGCGTGTTTCAGCCTCCCCGTTCGGTGATGCCGCACGCATGGCGCTGGGTGACACCGCTGGGGCGATTGTCTCCTTCTGTGCCGCGGCCGGGTGCCTTGGTTCCTTGGGCGGCTGGACGCTGCTTGCCGGGCAAACCGCCAAAGCGGCAGCCGATGACGGCTTGTTCCCACCGATTTTTGCCCGTGTTAACAAAGCCGGTACGCCGGTAGCCGGGTTAATTATCGTCGGCGTTCTGATGACCATCTTCCAGTTCAGCAGCATGTCGCCAAACGCTGCGAAAGAGTTTGGTCTGGTCTCTTCGGTCTCCGTTATCTTCACGCTGGTGCCGTATCTGTACACCTGCGCCGCGCTGCTGCTGCTCGGCCATGGTCACTTTGGTAAAGCGCGTCCGATGTACTTACTGGTGACCTTTATCGCTTTTGTTTACTGCATTTGGGCGGTTGTCGGTTCCGGTGCCAAAGAGGTGATGTGGTCATTCGTCACACTGATGATCATCACCGCGCTGTATGCACTGAACTACAATCGGATCCATAAAAACCCATATCCATTGGATGCTCCGGTAAACAATAGCTAACGCAAACAGTCGTCGTTGCCCGATGGCGTAAGTTCATCGGGCCAACGCCGCCCCCCGCGATTCCTGAAATCAACATTAAGAACTTAAGGTTGGCTTAATTTTACTTTGAGAGGATTTGTACCACTTAGTCGATGGAACCCCCTTAATGTTTAAGCACCTGTTTAAAAGACCCACTCTCGGGCTAATCAGCTGGCTTCTCCTGATCTCATTTTATCTTGCGACTTTCCTGAACATTGCGTTCTATAAACAAGTGCTGCAAGAACTGCCCCTGGATTCTGTGCGTAACGTGCTGGTGTTTTTGTCGATGCCGGTCGTCGCTTTCAGCGTCATGAACATTGTGCTGACGCTGGCCTCATTCCTGTGGCTTAATCGCCTGGTGGCCTGCGTTTTCATTCTGGTTGGCGCATCGGCCCAATATTTCATCATGACCTACGGCATCATCATTGACCGCACGATGATCGCCAATATGATGGACACCACACCCGCCGAAACCTTTGCTTTGCTGACGCCGCAAATGCTCATCACGCTCGGAGTAAGCGGCATTCTCGCCGCGCTCATTGCCTGCTGGGTAAGAATCAAACCGATCGCCCCGGCCATGCGCAGCGTACTGTTCCGTGGCGCGAATATTCTGATTTCCGCGCTGCTGATCGTGCTGGTCGCCGCGTTCTTCTACAAAGATTACGCCTCACTGTTTCGCAACAATAAAGAACTGGTGAAATCCCTCAGCCCATCCAACAGCATTGTGGCGACCTCTTCCTGGTATTCACACCAGCGGCTGGCCCACCTGCCGCTGGTACGCATTGGTGAAGACGCCCATCGCAATCCGTTGATGGTGAAAGAAAAGCGTAAGAACCTAACGATTGTGGTTCTCGGCGAGACCTCACGCGGCGATAACTTCTCGCTGTCAGGCTATTCGCGCCAGACCAACCCGTTGCTGGAAAAAGATGATGTGGTCTATTTCCCCCGCACCACATCCTGCGGAACGGCAACGGCAGTATCTGTCCCCTGCATGTTCTCGGGTATGCCACGCGCGCACTACGATGAAGAACTGGCGCAGCATCAGGAAGGCGTGCTCGACATTATTCAGCGGGCGGGAATTAACGTTCTGTGGAACGATAACGACGGCGGCTGCAAAGGGGCATGCGACCGGGTACCGCACCAGAATATGACTAAGCTGAACCTGCCAGGGCAGTGTATTGACGGGGAATGCTACGATGACGTGCTGTTCCACGGGATGGAAGAGTACATTAATAACCTGCAAGGCGACGGCGTGATTGTGCTGCACACCATCGGCAGCCACGGTCCGACCTATTACAACCGCTATCCTGCGCAGTTCAAGAAATTTACGCCAACCTGTGACACCAACGAAATCCAGACTTGTTCACAGCAACAGTTGGTCAATACCTATGACAACACCATTCTTTACGTCGACTATATTGTTGATAAAGCAATCAATATACTGAAAGAGCATCAGGATAATTTCACCACCAGCCTGGTCTACCTTTCCGATCACGGTGAATCCTTAGGGGAAAATGGCATCTATTTACACGGCCTGCCGTATTCGATTGCGCCAGATACGCAAAAACATGTGCCGATGCTGCTGTGGCTCTCAGAAGATTATCAGCAACGCTATCAAGTCTCTCAGACATGTTTGCAAAAACGGGCAGGCTCAGAGGACTTCTCACAGGATAATTTCTTCTCAACCCTGCTGGGATTAACAGGCGTGCAAACACAGAAATATCAGGCGGCAGATGATATTCTGCAACCCTGCCGGGGAGGCTAAATGAATGAAAATTCTGATTGTTGAAGACGATACGTTGTTATTACAGGGACTGATACTCGCCGCGCAAACAGAAGGCTATGCCTGCGACGGCGTATCAACGGCCCGTGCAGCGGAGCAGTGTCTGGAGACCGGCCATTACAGTCTGGTGGTTCTGGACCTGGGCTTACCGGATGAAGACGGCCTGCACTTCCTGAACCGCATCAGACAGAAAAAATACACCGTGCCGGTGCTTATCCTCACCGCCCGCGATACGGTGAAAGACCGGGTCAGCGGGCTGGACGTTGGCGCCGATGACTATCTGGTCAAACCGTTCGCACTGGAAGAACTGCATGCCCGCATCCGGGCGCTGCTGCGTCGTCATAACAATCAGGGTGAAAGCGAACTCATTGTCAGTAACCTGACGCTGAATATCGGTCGTCGCCAGGTGTGGATGGATGGACAAGAAGTTATCTTAACGCCGAAAGAATACGCACTCCTGTCGCGCCTGATGCTTAAAGCGGGCAGCCCGGTACACCGGGAGATCCTGTATAACGACATCTACAGCTGGGATAACGAACCGTCGACCAATACGCTGGAAGTGCACATTCACAACCTGCGGGACAAAGTGGGTAAATCACGTATCCGCACAGTCAGGGGATTTGGCTATATGCTGGTTGCCACTGAGGAAAGCTAAGTGAAGCTACTGCAATATCTAAAAAAACCGCTCCCGCTGCGTCATCGCCTGATGCTGACCATCGGTCTTATTCTGCTGGTCTTCCAGTTGATTAGCACCTTCTGGTTGTGGCACGAAAGCACCGAACAAATACAGCTATTTGAGCAGGCGTTACGCGAAAATCGTAACAACGATCGCCACATCCTGCATGAAATCCGCGAGGCCATCGCCAGCCTGATCGTCCCCGGTATCTTTATGGTCAGCCTGACGCTGCTGATTTGCTACCAGGCAGTACGACGTATTACTCGCCCGCTGGCGGATCTGCAAAAAGAGTTAGAAACGCGGGCAGCCGATAACCTGACTCCAATTGAAGTTCACAGTTCAACCATTGAGATCCAGGCGGTCGTCTCAGCACTCAACGAGCTGGTGACGCGGCTGACGAGCACCATTGAAAACGAACGCTTATTTACCGCCGATGTCGCCCACGAACTGCGCACCCCACTGTCAGGCGTTCGCCTGCATCTGGAATTACTGTCCAAAACCCATAAGGTCGACGTTTCACCGTTAATTGCCCGCCTTGACCAAATGATGGACAGCGTGTCGCAACTGCTGCAACTCGCCCGCGTTGGACAGTCGTTCTCGGCCGGGAGCTACCAGCACGTCAAACTGCTGGAGGACGTGATTTTGCCCTCCTACGATGAACTCAGCACCATGCTGGACCAGCGTCAGCAGACGCTGCTCCTACCGCAAAGCACGGCGGACGTTGTCGTACGTGGCGATGCGACGCTATTACGAATGCTGCTGCGAAATCTGGTGGAGAACGCGCATCGTTACAGCCCGGAAGGCACCCATATTACGATTAGCCTGAATACAGAGCATGATGCCGTTATCGCCGTCGAAGATGAAGGCCCTGGCATTGATGAGAGTAAATGCGGGGAGCTGAGTAAAGCGTTTGTGCGTATGGACAGCCGTTTTGGCGGGATTGGGCTGGGGCTGAGCATTGTCAGTCGTATCACCCAGTTACATCACGGGCATTTCTATTTGCAAAATCGTCAGGGAACCACCGGCACTCGCGCTTGGGTGGAATTAGCGAAAGGTCAGTAAGAACTCACCCAAACGTACAAAAAGCTGCTGACGATCAGCACGCTGCACACGGTGGTCAAACTTTCATAAATGCGGTTTTTCATGACACTCTCCTCCGATACTCTGGAGGAGAGTTTGCCTGACACAGATTAAGCCAACCTTAAGTGGATATGATAAATCACATGATTACTCATCAATCCGCGGATGCTGCTGCACCAGGCGCGTACGCTTAAGCTGCAGCTCAGCAATTTCCTGATCGATATCTTCGATTTTATGCTCAATATTATCGTAGTGCTCGCCGAGGAGCTCTTTCGCTTCATGAATATCCGAAGCGGCAGGCGTAGCCCCCTTCAGCGGCTGATTAGCCGTCTCTTTCATGGTCACGCCGGTAATTAAACCTATCACCGCAATCACCATCAGATAATAAGCAGGCATCATCAGATTCTGCGAGCTTTCCACCAGCCATGCGGCCAACGTCGGTGTCAGACCAGCGACCAATACCGAGATATTAAACGCTGCGGCCAGGGCACTGTAGCGAATATGCGTCGGGAACATCGCTGGTAACGTTGACGCCATCACCCCGGTAAAGCAGTTGAGGATCACCGCCAGCATCAGCAACCCGGCGAAAATCAGGCCGATGACGTTACTGTTAATCAGAATAAATGCCGGAATAGCCAGCACAAACAGCGCAATACTGCCCATAATCACAAACGGACGGCGTCCGAAGCGGTCGCTGAGCAGACCCATCACCGGCTGCACAAACAGCATACCAATCATGATGGCGATAATAATCAGCACGCCGTGGTCTTCAGAGTAATGCAGGTTATGCGACAGGTAGCTCGGCATATAGGTGAGCAGCATGTAGTAGGTGACGTTGGTGGCAATCACCAGACCAATACATGCCAGCAGGCTGCGCCAGTGCCTGGTCGCAATCTCTTTAAACGACACCTTCGGACCGTCCTGCAGTCCCTGACGATCGCCCTGCTCCAGTTTATCCACGTGCTGCTGGAACGCCGGAGTCTCTTCCAGTGCATGACGCAGGTACAGGCCAATAAGCCCTAGCGGTAGCGCCAGGAAGAACGGAATACGCCAGCCCCACTCAAGGAAGTTTTCTTCGCCGACGATAGTTGAGATCAGGACTACCACGCCCGCACCCAGCACAAACCCGGCAATCGAGCCGAAGTCCAGCCAGCTGCCCATAAATCCGCGCTTACGGTCTGGCGAGTACTCTGCGACAAAAATCGACGCCCCGGTATACTCTCCGCCGACCGAGAACCCCTGCGCCATTTTACACAGCAACAGCAGAATCGGCGCCCAGATACCAATCGAGGCATACGAGGGAATGAGACCGATACAGAAGGTACTTATCGACATAATCACAATGGTGATAGCGAGGATCTTCTGACGACCGTATTTATCGCCAAGCATACCGAAGAACAATCCGCCAAGCGGTCGAATCAGAAAGGGAACAGAGAAGGTGGCAAGTGCAGCAACCATCTGTACGCTGGGGTCAGCCCCCGGGAAGAACACTTTACCTAATGCGTAAGCAACAAACCCATAAACACCAAAATCAAACCACTCCATCGCATTACCTAACGACGCCGCAGTAATGGCTTTTCGCAGTTTACCGTCATCAATGATGGTAACGTCGCGCAGCGTAATTGGTTTTATTTTTTTCCTTTTTAGCATACTCGTCCTCATAGACTTAGCCCTGTCACGCTACAGATCGAGTCCCTCAACGCCCCTGCGTCAAGGTCATCACCGAGCGGGGAATGCACAGACGCATTCCCTGTAACAAGCGTAGCAGGTTTACTTACACTGACGAGAAACGAGCAGTACAACCGAACCTGTTGACGCCTGATTGGGCGGTTAATGACCTCTTTACCCTAACAGTGTTTAAATTTGTGATCAACTTCACATATAGATTTCCATTTCGTCAACATGCGTAAATCAGGTCATTCTTAGTCAACTTTTTTACATGTAATGCTTGCGATTTTCTGGCAATTAAATACAAGAATAAATCACTTTGTTGCACCAACAATCACAACAGTCACTATTATTCTGCTAGGCAAAAACCCACCTAATCTCTTCACAAAAAGATCACAGCTTTTTTAATAATCAGAGCACTCAGGAACTTTTGCTCGGAATATGTGATGAAGATAACTAAAACATCGTTTTATTTTGATTGAATCAATGTTCCCATGAATGCAAACTAATTCCAGACGCAATATCCCTGGGAGCAGCAACACGCTCAACGTATGCCGCGTTAGATTTTATAAAACAAAGAGATAGCTGTTTTCTTTGTTAAGAAACACCAGTAACTACTTGAATTTATTAATTTTTATTTCCTTGCGCGTGTATTCCCTGCGACAAGAGATGAGGACGCTTATGAAAATTAAAGCCACGATTGAACGCATCCCTGGCGGAATGATGTTGATTCCTCTGTTATTAGGCGCAGTGTTAAATACGTTAGCTCCGGATACCGGCGCGTATTTCGGTTCGTTTACCAAAGGAATGATCAGCGGAACGGTGCCGATTCTGGCAGTGTGGTTTTTTTGTATCGGTGCATCTATTGATTTACGAGCAACCGGCACGGTATTACGCAAATCCGGCACACTGGTATTAACTAAAATAGCCGTGGCATGGGTAGTGGCAATGATTGCTGCTTCATTTATTCCTGATACCGGTATTCAAACTGGGTTCTTTGCCGGTCTTTCGGTACTGGCAATTGTTTCAGCGATGGACATGACCAACGGCGGTTTGTACGCCAGCCTGATGAACCAGTACGGAACCAAAGAAGAGTCTGGCGCATTTGTGTTGATGTCTCTGGAATCCGGTCCGTTAATGACCATGGTGATCCTCGGCTCCGCGGGTCTGGCTTCCTTCGAACCAAACCATTTTGTCGGCGCGGTATTACCGTTCCTGATTGGTTTTGCGTTGGGTAACCTGGATCACGATCTGCGTTCCTTCTTCAGCAAAGCCACGCCGGTGCTGATCCCGTTCTTCGGCTTCGCGCTGGGCAACACGATTAACCTGAGCGTCATCGTTGATACGGGTCTGCTGGGCATCCTGCTGGGCGTCGCGGTTATCGTCATCACCGGTATTCCGCTGATTATTGCTGACCGCGTTATTGGTGGCGGGAACGGTACGGCAGGCGTAGCAGCCTCTTCTGCGGCAGGCGCTGCAGTGGCAAACCCGGTGATTATCGCCCAGATTAACCCGGCATTTGAACCGGTTGCCGCATCCGCTACGGCGCTGGTTGCCGCCAGCGTGATAGTCACCGCGATTCTGGTGCCGATTATCACCGCGCTGTATGCCAAACGTTTTAATAAAAACCCGGTCGTCAATGAGACGGCGGCTACCCCGGCAGACTCCCTGCACCACTAAACCTGCCTTTATCCCACTCACCGTTCCTGCTCAATTGATGAGCGGGGACGGTGCAAAAATCTCCTCAACCATCGCATCAACCAGCCGCTTCGCCGAACACAATCTCGGCATGCCCAACGCCACATTTTGCCAACGTTGCGTCACCGACCAGCTCACCGGATGACGCTGCGCATCGCACCAGTCCCCGAGCCAGCTCAACATATCGTTGTGCTCACCCGAGCCGCCAACAACCGGCGTGCTGAGCCAATGATGATAGTAATGACGCGTGGCGGGGGCCGCATTCACGCTGTCTGCCAGCGCCTGAGCAGCCATCGTTCGCAGGTTGTCTTTTAGCATTGACACCACATCGGCATTTGCTAACCGGCAGGCGTCACCAAAGGCTCCCCAGCGCAGCTCCTCTAACGCCACAAAACAGCGTCCAGGTAACGACCAGCCGTCATACGCGCCAGCCCGCCAGCGGGTAAAAATTTGCTCGCTATGTTCGCCCGCTTGCACCGTCAGGCCGCGTTGCGTCACCGCCTTCTCTTTATAAGCGCCGCGCTGGGTAAACCAGTCAGCGAGTGAATTTATCTGCTGCAGAAGACCAGGCGTGGAGAGTCCACGCGGGTGTTCGGTTTGTTGTAAAAACATCAACCCTTCGGCGATCCGTACCAGCGCCAGATGGCCCGGATCGATCATGCCCGCCAGTTTTTCCACCAGTTTTAGACGCATCACCAGATGCTCGCTGGACACGCCTGCCAACACCCATGCTCGCAGTTGCGTCTGGGATAGCACCTCCTGCGTCAGACGCGCACGCAGCCGCTGCTGTTGTTGCAGAAAACCGCCGGAACGTTTGGTTTCATCTCCCTGAACCAGATCGACCATAAACTTCGGGTAGACACACTCCAGCGTCCGCCCGGGGCCTTCCAGTAACACGTTAGTCATGTGTGCTCGGTTGCAAAAAGGGTATTGATATCGTCGCGCAGCAAGCGGGAATCTTCATAAAGCCATGCCGCAGTCGTAATGCGATGCTGCAGTTGTTCGTTCAAGGCATTCACCGCAGATTCATTTTGCTGGCGCAGGGTCAGACTCTCACGCAGGCTCGCCTGTAATTGCGTCAAACACAGTGAAAAATCAGCAAAAAACGTGGCCATGCCTGCCGTAACGGAAATATCGACCTGCGCAGCTAAAGCTTTACGAATTTGTTGGCAAAACTGGGTGACATAGTGCACAAGGTTCTTATGCAGTGCGCCCATATCAATGAGATAACGCGTTTTTGTTTCGACGTACTCATTCCATCCCCAGTTGGGCTGATTCAACCAGCGAGAGAAGGTATCACGCACCACACCGCCAGTTGACGGCGCATTTTCCGCCGGAATATCCTGCTCAATGGCCTCGTTAAACAACTGGCGGGTGTTGAAGTTAAACATCGCCGCATGAAACGCCGGAAAACGTATCCGCGCACGAAAACCAGCGTGGTTCAGCTCCTCTTTCACCCGCTGCTCAATGGGGCGCATGGCGTCATTTAGCGCCCGGGACAGCGTCGACTCAAGCTGTTCAAAGCGCAGAGCTAAATCCCGACTGATGCTTTCCTGCGCTGCCAGCAAGACAACTTCACAGGACGAGCGCATTTTATCCAGCACGATTTTCGCCTGCCCTTCATCGTGCAACACCAGCATTTCTCCGGCCATTTCTGCCGAGGAAACGCCAGCCCCCTGGCCATGTTGTGACATCATCAGGACATTTTCTTTGATAAAGAACGTGTTGATGCCGCACAGAATCTCAGTCTGTTGCTCATTGAGATAGGCCGCGGCAGCCTCCAGCGCCAGCTCGACCTCATGACTGACTTCATCACTCACCCGCCCCTGACTCACTTCTAACTGCTGCATATCCTCTTCAATATGCGTGATGTTCAGCCGCAGTTTTTCATAGGCAACCGTTAACCCATGGGCGCGAAACTCCAGATATTCGTGCGCGCTTTGCGCATAGTTCAATAACTTATGCGACGCTGAGCGTAGCGCATACAGCGAAGCATTGGCGTAAGCGGCATGAATCACTTTCTGGATCGGCTGCTCAAACAGCGAATCCTCCCACAACAGATCGGCTGCATGGCGAATGTGCTCCGTATCCTCAAGATCGTTGGTGCACCAGCGTCGGCCAAGCGCCGCTTCGGCAAAATCCTGTACCCAACGTTGCACCTGGTGATCCGGCAGCCGCCCGCGAGCCATCAGCTCATGACGCGCCCTGTTCGCCAGATACCCCCACATCGAAGAAACCGGATAGATTCGCTCCGGGGCAATCCCGCCTTGCATCAGCGTGCCGGAAATTAACGCCCGCACCTGCTCTTCATCGTCACTGTTGCGGTCTTTCTGATCGAATTTGTTCACCAGCGCATACAGCGGCACTGACTTGCCGACCGTCATGACAGCGTGGCGCACTTCTTCATCGGAAATCGATTTCAGTTGGGTGTAATCCATCACCACCAGTACCGCAGAAGCCCGCGCCAGCTGTTCATTCAGCATCTTTTGTAGATGCGGTTGCCCGGCCTCATTCGGCCCCGGCGTATCCAGCAGGGTTAATTGCCCCGGATAGCTCGCCTGACCGGCCAAATGGACAAATTCGACCTCGATAACCGGAATATGCTCAATCGCGGCATAGGCGGCAAAAGGAAAATCCACTTCCAGTGCTTTTGACAAACGCACCAGGTCATTCAGACTTTTAAGGCAATGGAAAATAGGCTGTGCGCCAAGATAATACCGCTCAAATGCCACGCCGTTTTCAATATGCTGCAGCAGGACATTCATATCCTTATCAATTTCCAGGGTCTGCGTAAGACGCTGGCGATCGCACTCGCGTACGCGCTGCTGTAAAACCTTCATTAAGGCATCGATAGGCGTGACATGTGAAAAATGCAACACCGGCTCTTTCTGCCCCGGCGTATGGCGAATTAGCGTTGGTAGCGCCGTCATGGGACGATTACGATTAGGTAAAACTTCGGTCCCCACAATCGCGTTAATCGTCGTCGATTTTCCCGCTTTCATGGTACCGACAATCGCCAGCACCATTTCCAGACGCGTAATCTTACGCAGTTCATTATTGAGCGTTGCCTGCTGGACATCCATGCCACGCGCGCTGAAATGCAGAGGCTGAACCACCTGTCTGCTATGCTCTCCTTGTTTTAGCGCGACATCATCCAACGACGTCATAGGCAATTTTTGCAATTGCCTGAGATGTTCAAGCGAGAGCATCAGCAAGCGTTCCGCTTCCTGACTTAATTCATATATTGTCTGTGTGTGCATGGAAAATTCTTCCTTAACGCAAATGGCATTACTTTTATTTAGCCCAATCGTTTTATTTATAGATTTTTTGGCTTTTATAATTACGTGTAGAAATAATTAAAATCAAAACAACCAACTGATATTATTAAAATAAATTTGGCGTATAACCGCTGGCCGGATGCCTCTCACTTATGTAATAAGTAAGAAAGATAAACAGCGTAGTTCAGTTTTAAAAAATACCCGCGTAATCCCCCTACTAAAATTAAGGGGGTCAATGATATTCAATCACAATGGCTTAGGCATCCGTAAGCAACGTTACCTATGAATATCAGATATTTCGCCTCACCTTATCTTAAATACCTAAGCGTAGCAATTTCCCTTAAAAAATATTCCGCCATACTTTCATTGAGGTAAAAGCAAAGGGGCTTTACAGCAGATCATTTTGCATAATCACGCAGTAGTCCCGACAAAAGCAGGGATTTTATGTATAATTGCGGCCTTTTTCGGCAATCTGCCATTTTTGGGCGCATTTGCCCCTGCTGACTTTTGAGGAAATCCACATGTCATTACCACACTGCCCACAATGCAACTCCGAATACACTTACGAAGATAACGGCATGTTCATCTGCCCGGAATGCGCTCACGAATGGAACGATGCTGAACCGGCTCAGGACAGCGACGAACTGATCGTTAAAGATGCCAACGGCAACCTGCTGGCTGACGGCGACAGCGTTACCGTAGTGAAAGACCTGAAGGTAAAAGGTAGCTCTTCCATGTTGAAGATCGGGACTAAAGTGAAGAACATCCGTCTGGTTGAAGGCGACCACAACATCGATTGCAAAATCGATGGCTTTGGCCCAATGAAGCTGAAATCTGAGTTTGTGAAAAAGAACTGATGCAAATTGCCTGATGGCGCTACGTCAATCAGGCCGATGCCAGCTCATCTGCCAGCCGGGAAGCTCATACTTCCCGCCTGGCTTATTTTTGCAGACGATAACTACACTTAACTGGTTTCTTTTACCTGAGGTAAAGATTATGCCGTTAAGTCCCTATATCTCCTTCGCAGGCAACTGCGCTGATGCTATCGCCTACTATCAAAAAACATTAGGCGCTGAGCTACTCTACAAAATCAACTTCGGTGAAATGCCCAAACCGGCGCAGAACAGCGAAGAGGGTTGCCCTTCAGGCATGAAATTCCCCGATACCGCCATTGCCCACGCCAACCTGCGCGTTGCGGGCAGCGACATCATGATGAGCGATAGCGCCCCCGACGGAAATGCCCACTACTCTGGCTTTACGCTGGTACTCGACACGCAAAACGTCGACGAAGGCAAACGCTGGTTTGATAACCTGGCAGCAAACGGAAAAATCGAAATGGACTGGCAGGAAACCTTCTGGGCTCATGGTTTCGGTAAAGTGAGCGATCGGTATGGCGTACCGTGGATGATCAACGTCGTCAAACAGCAGCAACCTACAGAGTAATCCAACGGGAGGCCAGCCCTCCCGTACTGTCATCAAAAATCGCTCAACTCTTCATCACCAAGTAACCATCCCTTAACGAAAACGTCACATTGATCCGCCACGATGGGGCCACTTTTTAAGGGAGGCCGCATCATGCAAACGATTATTCGCGTCGAAAAACTCTCCAGGTCCTTCAATCAACATCAGGCGCTCAATGCGGTTGATCTGAACATCTGTTCCGGTGAGATGGTGGCTCTGCTTGGGCCATCTGGCTCCGGCAAATCCACCCTTTTACGTCATTTAAGCGGTTTGATCGTCGGTGATAAATCCCCTGGTAGCCACGTCGAACTGCTGGGTCGCACCGTTCAACATGAAGGCCGCCTGGCGCGCGATATCCGCAAAAGCCGCGCCCACACCGGCTACATCTTCCAGCAGTTCAATCTGGTTAACCGCCTGACGGTACTGGAAAACGTCCTGATTGGCGCACTCGGCAGCACGCCGTTTTGGCGCACCTGTTTTAGCTGGTTTAGCCAGGAACAGAAACAGCGTGCATTACAGGCGCTGACCCGCGTTGGCATGGCGCACTTTGCATACCAGCGCGTTTCCACGCTTTCGGGCGGGCAACAGCAGCGCGTGGCGATTGCCCGCGCGCTGATGCAGCAAGCCAAAGTGATCCTTGCCGACGAGCCGATAGCCTCGCTGGACCCGGAATCCGCGCGCATCGTGATGGACACCCTACGCGACATTAACCAGACCGACGGCATCACCGTGGTCGTCACGCTGCATCAGGTGGATTACGCCCTGCGCTACTGCGAACGCATTGTCGCGCTTCGTCAGGGCAACGTCTTCTTTGATGGCAGCAGCCAGCATTTTGATAACGATCGTTTTGACCATCTCTACCGCAGCATGAACCGCGTCGAACAGAACGCGCAGGCTGCATAGTTCTAAAAAACCAGGCGTTATTGGCGCAGCCAGGCTGGCAAGTGAAATAGCCTGGAACAAAGACTAATTAAGGAAACAACATGAGCTATAAGACCGTTGCCGCGCTGGCCTTTACCAGCATGTTCAGCATCAGCACCTTGTTCAGCCCGGCGCAGGCCGAAGAGCAAGAAAAAGCGCTGAACTTTGGCATTATTTCGACCGAATCACAGCAAAACCTGAAGCCACAGTGGGAACCGTTCCTGAAGGACATGGAAAAATCGTTGGGCGTGAAAGTGAACGCCTTCTTCGCCCCGGACTACGCCGGGATCATTCAGGGAATGCGTTTTAACAAAGTTGATATCGCCTGGTACGGCAACCTCTCGGCAATGGAAGCAGTGGATCGCGCTAACGGACAAGTGTTTGCCCAAACCGTCGCTGCCGACGGCTCCCCGGGATACTGGAGCGTGTTGATCGTTAACAAAGACAGTCCGATCAACAACCTGAACGATCTGATCGCCAAACGTAAGGATCTGACATTCGGCAACGGCGATCCCAACTCAACGTCAGGCTTCCTCGTCCCCGGTTACTACGTCTTCGCCAAAAACAACATCTCCGCCAGCGACTTCAAACGCACCGTTAACGCCGGACACGAAACCAACGCGCTGGCCGTCGCCAACAAACAGGTCGATGTCGCCACCAACAACACTGAAAACCTCGACAAGCTGAAAACCTCCGCGCCGGAAAAACTGAAAGAGCTGAAGGTTATCTGGAAGTCACCGCTGATCCCGGGCGATCCGATCGTCTGGCGCAAAAACCTCTCCGAAACCACCAAGGACAAGGTGTACGACTTCTTTATGAATTACGGCAAAACGCCGGAACAGAAAACCGTACTGGAACGCCTGGGATGGGCACCGTTCCGTGCTTCCAGCGACCTGCAACTGGTACCGATTCGCCAACTGGCGCTGTTTAAAGAGATGCAGGGCGTGAAGGGCAACAAAGGGTTGAACGAGGAAGAGAAAAGCAGCAAAACCTCGGCGCTGAAAGCGCAGCTCGACGACCTTGACCGTTTAACCGCCGCCCTGGGCGCCATGACCAGCGTGACTAAAGCGGTGCAGTAAACCTGATGCCCGGTGGCGTTTCGCTTACCGGGCAGACGATGTTCTGTAGGCCGGATAAGGCGTAAACGCTGCCATCCGGCGATAACCTACGCACGGAGCTAAACATGCAAACCATCACCGTCGCCCCGCCCAAACGTAGCTGGTTCTCACTGCTGAGCTGGGCCATTCTTCTCGCCGTGCTGGTGGTCTCGTGGAAAGGTGCCGAAATGGCTCCGCTCACGCTGATCCAGGATTCCGGCAATATGGCGACCTTCGCCGCCGACTTCTTTCCGCCAGACTTCAGTCAGTGGCAGGACTATCTCGGTGAAATGGCCGTCACCCTGCAAATTGCCGTCTGGGGTACCGCCCTCGCCGTTGTGCTGTCGATTCCCTTTGGCCTGATGTGCGCCGATAACCTCGTGCCGTGGTGGATTTACCAGCCGATGCGTCGCCTGATGGACGCCTGCCGCGCCATCAATGAAATGGTCTTCGCCATGCTGTTCGTGGTCGCCGTGGGTTTAGGTCCGTTCGCCGGGGTAATGGCACTGTTTATCCACACCACCGGGGTGCTCTCCAAGCTGCTTTCGGAAGCGGTAGAAGCCATTGAGCCAGGTCCGGTAGAAGGCATTCGCGCCACCGGGGCCAACAAAATTGAAGAGATTCTGTACGGCGTTCTGCCACAGGTCATGCCGCTGCTTATCTCCTACTCGCTATATCGCTTTGAATCCAACGTTCGCTCGGCCACGGTGGTCGGAATGGTGGGTGCGGGCGGTATTGGCGTGACCTTATGGGAGGCGATTCGCGGCTTTCAGTTCCAGCAAACCTGCGCCCTGATGGTGTTAATCATCGTCACCGTCAGCCTGCTGGATTTCCTTTCCCAGCGTTTGCGTAAGCACTTTATCTGATTAGCGAGGCATTGATTGCTATGCACTTGTCTACACATCCGACCAGTTATCCAACGCGTTATCAGGAAATTGCCGCGAGACTTGAGCAGGAGCTTCGTCATCATTATCGCTGCGGTGACTATCTGCCCGCCGAGCATCAGCTTGCCGCGCGCTACGAGGTAAACCGCCACACCCTGCGCCGCGCTATTGACCAGTTGGTTGAGCGTGGTTGGGTCCAGCGTCGCCAGGGCGTCGGCGTACTGGTGCTGATGCGCCCATTCGATTACCCGCTTAATGCCCAGGCGCGCTTTAGCCAGAACCTGCTGGACCAGGGCAGCCACCCCACCAGCGAAAAACTGCTGGCGGTGCTGCGCCCAGCCTCCAGCCACATTGCCGATGCGCTCAGCATTAACGAGGGCGATAACGTGATTCATCTGCGCACCCTGCGTCGGGTAAACGGCATCGCATTGTGCCAGATCGACCACTATTTTTCCGACCTCACGCTATGGCCGCTGCTGCAGGGCTTTAACAACGGCTCACTGCACGACTACCTGCGCGAACAGTCCGGTCTGACGCTCCTGCGCACACAAACGCGCATCAGCGCCCGCCGCGCACAGGCTAAAGAGAGCAAAGTGCTGGAAATCCCCAATATGGCGCCGCTGCTGTGCGTGCGCACCCTGAACCACCGTGAAGGCGAAGAACACGCGGCGGAATACTCCGTCAGCCTGACCCGCGCCGACATGATCGAATTCACTATGGAGCACTGAATGCATTTCGATACCGCTACCCGCCAGCGCTGGATGCGCGCGCTGGCTTACAGCAATGCCGATGCCCTGAACGCCCGCATCCACGCGCTCAAACTGACGCCAGACTATGAACTTATCCGCGCACCGGAAAGCGGACTGATGCAGCTCCAGGCTCGCATGGGCGGCACCGGCAACCGCTTCTTTGCCGGTGATACCACGCTTACCCGCGCAGTGGTACGCCTGAAAAGCGGCACGCTGGGCTACAGCTACCTGCTGGGCCGCAACAAACAACACGCCGAGCAGTGCGCGGTCATTGACGCGCTGCTGCAGGAACAAACGCATTTCCAGAGCCTAATGGAAACCTTAATTGCCCCGCTGGAAGCGGAACGCGATGCGCTGATTAGCGCACGCCGTGCCGAAATCAACGCCAGCCGGGTCGACTTCTTCACGCTGGTACGCGGAGATAATGCATGACCTTACAAACCGCTTTTAATTTACCCGTTCAGGATGCTCAGCAGAGCTTCCGTCGCCTGCTGAAGGCCATGAGTGAGCCGGGCGTAATCGTCGCCCTGCATCAACTGAAACACGGCTGGCAGCCACTGGGCCTGGCAACCACCAGCGTGCTACTGACCCTGGTCGATGGCGACACGCCGGTCTGGCTTGCGCCGTCGATGGATAACGATATCGCCCGGCAGAATCTGCGTTTTCACACCAACGCGCCGCTGGTGGATCAGCCGCAGTTGGCGGCCTTTGCCGTCGCCGACGAACGCATCAGCAGCGAACAGCTTAACGCCCTCTCCGCCGGTTCCGCCGTCGCGCCAGAAACCAGCGCCACGCTGATTGTGCAGGTCTCTGGCTTAAGCGGTGGACGCATGCTGCGTCTGACCGGCGCCGGTATCGCTGAAGAGCGCATGATCGCGCCACAGCTACCGGAATGCCTGATCCACGAACTCACCGAACGCCCGCATCCGTTCCCGCTGGGGGTCGACCTGATCCTCACCTGCGGCGAACGCCTGCTGGCTATTCCGCGAACTACCCATGTGGAGGTGTGCTGATGTATGTCGCCGTCAAAGGGGGCGAAAAGGCGATAGCCAACGCCCATGCCCTGCAGGAAAACCGACGCCGGGGCGATGAGACCATTGCTGAACTGAGCGTGGCGCAAATCGAACAACAGATGAACCTGGCCGTCGACCGGGTGATGACCGAAGGCGGCATCGCCGACCGCGAACTGGCCGCGCTGGCGCTGAAGCAGGCGAGCGGCGATAACGTCGAAGCCATCTTTTTGCTCCGCGCCTACCGCACTACGCTGGCAAAGGTGGCGGTCAGCGAACCGGTTAACAGTGCAGAAATGCGCCTTGAGCGCCGAATCTCTGCGGTCTACAAGGATATTCCCGGCGGGCAGTTGTTAGGTCCCACTTATGACTACACCCATCGCCTGCTGGATTTTACCCTGCTGGCCAATGGCGAAACGCCACCCCTGCGCAGCGCAGACGACGCGCAGAACGCCTCTCCGCACGTCTTTTCCCTGCTGGCCAACCAGGGACTGGCAAAGCGTGAAGAGGATGATGGCGCCACGCCCGACGACATCACCCGCACGCCACCGGTTTACCCTTGTTCACGCGCTTCACGTCTGCAACAGCTGATGCGCGGCGATGAGGGATATCTGCTGGCGCTGGCCTACTCCACCCAACGCGGCTACGGGCGCAATCACCCGTTTGCCGCCGAAATCCGCAGCGGCTATGTGGCACTGGAAACCGTACCGGAAGAGCTGGGATTTGCGGTGAACGTCGGTGAACTGCTGATGACCGAATGTGAAATGGTCAACGGTTTTGTCGCGCCAGAAAACGAATCCCCCCATTTTACCCGCGGCTACGGGCTGGTGTTCGGCATGAGCGAACGTAAAGCGATGGCGATGGCGCTGGTGGACCGCGCCCTACAGGCAGCCGAATACGATGAAGCGGTCACGGGACCGGCGCAGGACGAAGAGTTCGTGCTGGCGCATGCGGATAACGTCGAGGCGGCGGGTTTTGTTTCGCACCTCAAACTTCCCCATTACGTCGATTTCCAGGCCGAGCTGGAACTGCTCAAACGCCTGCAACAGGAGGCCACCCGTGACCACTAACCTCTCCGGCTACAACTTTGCGTATCTTGATGAGCAGACCAAACGCATGATTCGCCGCGCGATTCTGAAAGCGGTGGCGATCCCCGGTTACCAGGTGCCGTTTGGCGGACGTGAAATGCCGATGCCCTACGGCTGGGGAACCGGCGGTATTCAGCTCACCGCCAGCGTGATTGGCGAACCGGACGTGCTGAAGGTAATTGACCAGGGCGCAGATGACACCACTAACGCCGTGTCGATTCGCAACTTCTTCAAACGCGTAACCGGGGTGAACACCACCGAGCGCACGGAAGACGCGACGCTGATCCAGACCCGCCACCGCATCCCGGAAACGCCGCTGGTGGAAGACCAGATCATTATCTTCCAGGTCCCGATCCCCGAGCCGTTGCGCTTTATCGAGCCGCGCGAAACGGAAACCCGCACCATGCACGCGCTGGAAGAGTACGGCATCATGCAGGTGAAACTGTATGAAGATATCGCCCGCTTCGGCCATATCGCCACCACTTACGCCTATCCGGTGAAGGTCAACGACCGCTACGTCATGGACCCGTCGCCAATTCCAAAATTCGACAATCCGAAGATGGACATGATGCCGGCCCTGCAACTGTTTGGCGCAGGCCGCGAAAAACGCATCTATGCCGTTCCACCTTACACCCGCGTGGAAAGCCTCGATTTCGACGATCACCCGTTTACCGTGCAGAGCTGGGATGAGCCTTGCGCCATCTGTGGCTCAACCCACAGCTATCTCGATGAAGTGGTGCTCGATGACACCGGCAAACGCATGTTTGTCTGCTCCGACACCGACTACTGCCGCCAACAGAGTGAGGCCCTCAGCAAATGACGCAACCGCTGCTTTCAGTCAACAACCTGACCCATCTCTACGCGCCGGGCAAGGGCTTCAGCGATGTCTCTTTTGACCTGTGGCCTGGCGAAGTGCTGGGTATCGTCGGCGAGTCCGGTTCAGGCAAAACCACGCTGCTGAAATCGATCTCTTCACGGCTGACGCCGCAGAGCGGTGAGATTTTGTATCAGAACCGTTCGCTGTACGGCATGAACGAGGCCGACCGTCGCCGTCTGCTGCGCACCGAATGGGGCGTGGTGCATCAGCATCCGCTGGATGGCCTGCGCCGTCAGGTCTCCGCTGGCGGCAATATCGGAGAACGCCTGATGGCCACCGGGGCGCGCCACTACGGCGACATTCGTGCCACCGCGCAGCGTTGGCTGGAGGAAGTGGAGATCCCGGCCTCGCGTATCGACGACCTGCCAACCACCTTTTCCGGCGGCATGCAGCAGCGACTGCAGATCGCCCGCAACCTCGTCACCCATCCCAAACTGGTGTTTATGGACGAGCCCACCGGCGGTCTGGACGTTTCCGTACAGGCCAAACTGCTGGACCTGCTGCGCGGCCTGGTGGTGGAACTGGATCTGGCAGTGGTTATTGTCACCCACGATCTGGGCGTAGCGCGCCTGCTGGCCGACCGCTTGCTGGTGATGAAGCAGGGTCAGGTGGTGGAAAGTGGGTTAACCGACCGCGTACTCGACGACCCGCATCATCCGTATACCCAGTTGCTGGTGTCATCTGTTTTGCAAAACTGATTTTGTCTTGCCGGGTGGCGCTTCGCGACCCGGCCTACGGATCGGCATCGGTTGTAGGCCTGATAAGCGAAGCGCCATCAGGCAATCGAACGCAAAAATGCTTAAAGAGGCTAAAAATGAACGCGATTCGCGTTGAAAACGTCAGTAAAACCTTTGTACTGCATCAGCAAAACGGCGTGCGTCTGCCGGTGCTGCAAGACGCCACGCTGGAAGTTAAAAACGGCGAATGCGTGGTGCTGCACGGTCACTCTGGCAGCGGCAAATCCACGTTGCTGCGTTCGCTGTACGCCAACTACCTGCCGGATGAAGGACACATCCACATCCGCCACAGCGGCGAATGGGTCGATCTGGTGCAGGCTCCGGCGCGTAAAGTGCTGGAAGTTCGCCGTTCAACCATCGGCTGGGTCAGCCAGTTCCTGCGCGTGATCCCAAGGATTTCTGCGCTGGATGTGGTGATGCAGCCGCTGCTGGATCTCGGCGTGTCACGCGAGGAGTGCGCAGCCAAAGCGGCTAACCTGCTTACCCGCCTGAACGTGCCGGAGCGGCTGTGGCATCTGGCGCCGTCGACGTTTTCCGGGGGCGAACAGCAGCGCGTCAATATCGCCCGAGGGTTTATCGTCGATTACCCGATTCTACTCCTCGATGAGCCCACCGCCTCGCTGGACGCCAAAAACAGCGCCGCCGTCGTCGCATTGATTGAAGAAGCGAAAGCCCGCGGCGCGGCAATTGTCGGCATTTTTCACGATCAAACCGTGCGCGACCGCGTCGCGGATCGCCTGCACCTGATGGGAACAACAGCATGATTATCAATAATGTAAAGCTGGTGCTGGAAGATGAAGTGGTGCAAGGATCGCTGGAAATTGAGGGCGGAACGATCCGCGCCTTTGCCGAAAGTCAGAGCCAACTGGCCCAAGCGATGGACGGAGAAGGCGGCTGGCTGCTGCCAGGGCTTATCGAGCTGCATACCGACAATCTCGACAAGTTTTTCACCCCGCGCCCGAAGGTAGACTGGCCCGCCCACTCGGCGATGAGCAGCCACGACGCGCTGATGGTCGCCAGCGGCATTACCACCGTGCTGGACGCGGTGGCGATTGGCGATGTGCGCGACGGTGGCGACCGTCTGGAAAATCTGGAGAAGATGATCAACGCGGTGGAAGAGACGCAAAAGCGCGGGGTCAATCGCGCCGAGCACCGCCTGCATTTGCGCTGCGAGCTGCCGCATCACGCCACCCTACCGCTGTTTGAAAAACTGGTCGGTCGTGAGCCGGTGACGCTGGTATCGCTGATGGACCACTCCCCCGGCCAGCGTCAGTTCGCCAATCGCGAGAAGTACCGCGAGTACTATCAGGGCAAGTATTCACTTACCGACGAGCAAATGGCCCGCTACGAAGAAGAACAGTTAGCTCTGGCTGCTCGTTGGTCGCAACCCAACCGCACAGCGATTGCTCAGATGTGTCGTGAGCGCCAGATAGCGCTGGCGAGCCATGACGATGCCACCTGCGATCATGTGCTGGAATCGCATCAACTTGGCAGCGTGATCGCCGAATTTCCTACTACCTTTGCCGCCGCAGAGGCCTCGCGCCAGCATGGCATGAACGTGCTGATGGGCGCGCCCAACATCGTGCGCGGCGGTTCTCACTCCGGCAACGTGGCGGCGCATAAGCTGGCTGAGCTGGGGCTGCTGGATATTCTCTCCTCCGACTACTACCCCGCCAGCCTGCTCGATGCGGCATTTCGCGTGGCAGACGATGATGCCAACCGCTTTACGCTACCGCAGGCCATTCGTCTGGTGACCCGCAATCCGGCGCGGGCATTAAATCTCGACGATCGTGGCGTTGTAGCCGAAGGTAAACGCGCGGATCTGGTGCTGGCGCATCGCAAAGGCGATCACATCCATATCGACCACGTCTGGCGTCAGGGCAAAAGGGTATTCTGACTATGGGGAAACTGATCTGGCTGATGGGGCCGTCCGGCTCCGGTAAGGACAGTCTACTGGCAGAACTTCGCCAGCAGGAACCTGCGCAACTGCTGGTGGCGCACCGTTACATCACCCGCGCCGCCAACGCCGGGAATGAAAACCATATTGCCCTCAGCGAACCAGAGTTTTTTACCCGCGCCGGGCAGAACCTGCTGGCGCTGAGCTGGCACGCCAACGGCTTCTATTACGGCGTCGGCGTAGAGATTGACCTCTGGCTGCACGCCGGTTTTGATGTGGTGGTCAATGGCTCGCGCGCGCATCTGCCCCAGGCGCAGGCCCGTTATGGCGCGTCTTTACTTCCCATTTGCTTACAGGTTTCCCCGGCCATTCTACGCCAGCGCCTGCAGGCACGTGGGCGGGAGAGCGAAACGGAAATCGCTGCCCGCCTTGAACGCGCGGCACGCTACACGCCGTATGACTGCCACGTCCTGAACAATGATGGAAGTTTGCTACAGTCTGTCGATACACTGCTCACACTGATGGGACGCAAGGAGAAGAAACATGTCTGTCTGTGAATTACGCCGCGCCACGCTATACGATACCGATGCGGTTTACGCGCTTATCTGTGAGTTGAAACAGGGCCAATTCGACCTGCAGGCCTTTAGCGCTGGCTACGCCGCAAATCTGCAAGATCCCAATATGCACTACCAGCTGGCGCTGCTCGACGGACAGGTCGTCGGCTTGATCGGTCTGCACCTACAGTTTCATCTGCACCACGCCAACTGGATTGGCGAGATCCAGGAACTGGTGGTGATGCCACAGGCACGAGGACTAAAAGTGGGTAGTCAGTTACTGGCCTGGGCCGAAGCCACCGCGCGCGAAGCGGGCGCAGAAATAACCGAGCTTTCTACCAGTACCCAACGCCTTGACGCGCACCGCTTTTACCAGCGCGAAGGCTATACCATGAGCCATTTTCGCTTCACCAAACCGTTGTAGGGGGAGCCATGAGTCTGACCATTACGCTGACGGGAACCGGCGGCGCGCAACTGGTGCCAGCATTTGGCTGTGACTGTGCGGCCTGCCAACGAGCACGCTTACAGGCGCAATACCGTCGACGCCCTTGTAGCGGGGTGGTCAAATTTAACAATGCGGTGACGCTGCTGGACGCGGGGATCCCGCATCTGATGGACGACTGGCCAGCAGGCAGCTTCCAGCAGTTTCTGCTCACCCACTACCATATGGATCACGTGCAGGGGCTGTTTCCGCTGCGCTGGGGCGTGGGGGCGACTATCCCGGTGTACGGTCCGCCGGATGAACAGGGATGCGACGATCTGTTTAAGCACCCTGGCATCCTCGATTTTAGCCATACCGTCGCGCCATTCGTGGTGTTTAATCTGCAAGGGTTGCAGGTGACGCCACTCCCACTCAACCATTCAAAGCTGACGTTTGGCTATCTGCTGGAGACCGCGCACAGCCGCGTGGCGTGGCTCTCCGATACCGCCGGACTTCCCGACAAGACGCTGAAGTTTCTCCACAATAACCAGCCTCAGGTGATTATCATCGACTGCAGCCACGCCCCGCGCGCCGAGCCGCCGCGCAATCACAGCGATGTAAATACCGTTATCGCCTTGAACGAGGTTATCCGCTGCCCACGGGTGATCCTGACGCATATCAGTCATCAGTTTGATTTGTGGATGATGGAGAATCCGCTACCGACAGGGCTCGAAGCCGGGTATGACGGAATGGAGATTGTGCTGAGGTAGGTTTACATCGCACTAAAACACTTGTTAACAGGTCTCTGCTCCCTATAACCTTGCCGGCGAAAGATTGCGCTAACGATCGTAATCTTCTTCCATTCTGCGCTCTTCGTCTTCTAACTGACGCCGTTCCTGATCGAGCTGGCGCTGGCGGTCATCCAGTTGGCGGCGTCGGTCTTCAAACTGGCGGCGGCGATTATCATACTGTCTGCGACGATCGTCACTCATCTGTCGCTGCCAGCTTTCATCACGAGAGTCGTCATAATCCCGCCCGCTGTCCGGTTTGTAGGCATCGTTAATCGCCTGCTGAATATTGCCGATGGCGTCATCGATAATATCGGCCTGCGCCGATACGGTGGTCATCATCAGCAGAGTGAAAAGTAAGAATGTCGCGGAGCGTTGCATAAAACCAGCCTCATCAAGAAACTCGCCCCACGGTAATCAAAGCGTATTTGCGCGGGTAGCGGAGGAATCTCAATTACGCGAATGCCGCAGCGCCTGCGCCAGTTCTCCCCGAGTGAAGGGCTTACGCAATAACGCCACATCCGGCAGCGCCGGGTTATGCGCCGGACGTAAATCCTGGCCGCTAATCAGCAGGATGTTCAGTTGTGGATAATGTGCCAGCGCATGATTAACCACATCCACACCGCTTAAACCGCCGGGCAGCATTAAGTCGCTGATAAAAATATCAATCTCGGATGAAGCCGCCAGCATATGCATAGCCTGTTCGCCGTTGGCGGCCTCTAACGTCAGGTAGCCCAGTAGGTGTAATTGCTCACATAACGTCTGGCGCACATCGGCTTCATCTTCGAGAACCAGCACCAGTTTTTCACCGCGAGTCGGGGTGTGCTGTGCGATTGTCTCCACCGGTGTCTGCACCGGCACAACCGCGCGAGGAAGCTGCAATCTGACCGTCGTTCCCTGCCCAGGGGCGCTTTCAATCTCCACGCGGCCACCGGACTGGCGCACAAAACCGTAGACCATCGACAGCCCCAGCCCGCTGCCGCTGCCGGTCTGTTTGGTGGTGAAAAACGGCTCGAAGACCTGAGCTTTCACCTCCTGCGACATCCCGCTTCCCTGGTCGGCAACTTCCAGCATCACCATATCCTGCTTACGCCCATCGCTGCGCGTGACCCGCTGATTCCAGGTACGGATTTTAATCGTGCCCGCCTGCCCGTCCATGGCGTCACGGGCATTCATCACCAGATTAATAATGGCGTTTTCCAGTTGGCTGACATCAATCCACGCGGGCCAGGCGGGAGACTGGGCTTCAATCTCCAGCGTCAACGTAGCCGGAAGAGAGTGGCGCATCAGTTCGCCCAAATTTTCCAGCAGCGTTTTCAGCTCCACCGCATGGGGATGCAACGACTGTTTGCGCGAAAAGGCCAGCAGCCGCTGGGTAAGGAGCGCCCCGCGCTCGGCGGCTTTTAGCGCCCGATTGACCCGTGGCGCATCGGGAGAGTCTGGGTTCACCAGATCCAGGCTGCCAATAATGACTGCCAGCAGGTTATTGAAATCATGCGCTAATCCGCCCGTCAGTTGCCCTACCGCCTTCAGTTTCTGACTGTGCAACAGCGCTTCCTCCAGCCCCTGGCGCTCGGTGCGGTCGATTTCCATCTGGCTGGTTTTTTCTTTAAGCAGTCGGGTGGTGTGCTCCAGCGATGCCGTATTACGGGCGAAGACGCTAAAGGCGCGGGCCAGTTCGCCCAGCTCATCGCGCCGCTGCAGGGCCGGGACGCTAACGTCCGATTCACCGTGCGCCAGCCGGGTCATCGCCCGCGAAATGGCCGTCAGGTTAGAACCGAGGTTACGGTAGATATACCAGCCGGCAAAACCGGTGATCACCACCGCCAACAGCGCAAACACCAAAATAAACAACGCGCCAGATTGCAGTTCCTGATGGCTTTGCGCCACCCGCTGTTCGGAGATCAGCGCCACCTGCGAAGCATACCGGTTGATATCGCTGTTGAGGATCGCCACCAGCGCTTTGATATGAAACATATACCAGTTGATCGCCAAATCACTCTGCTCAAGCGCAGAAGAGAGCGGCTCCAGCTTATGCAACTCCTGGTTGAAGTCGGTGAGGATGTTGGTAATCAGCGGATTGCTATTTTGCACAGGCAGCGCGGGCATCACGCCGTCCAGTTGTTTCACCACCGAACGCGGCGTGGGTGTTTCAATGGCGGCAACAATTAAGCGGTCTATCTGCCCCAGCAGCACGTCATCCTGCGCGCCGGTCAGCTTTTGCAGATGACGTAAATAACTTTGATTCTGATACAGCGAACTGAGCAGGGCGTTACGTTCCAGATGTCGCCGTTGCCCGCGCTGCAGCATACCTTCCACGCTGCTTTGTAGCTCCTGGCTGCGCTGGATAATACGCTCGACCAGCGCCGGCTCCTGCTGCGCCAACGGCGCGGTAGCCAGCTGTTCCAGCGAATGCTTCAGCGCCCGTTGCGTCTCCTGCAGCCGCTCCGCTTCACCTTTGTATTCCAGCGCGCCGACCACCTGCGACAGCCGCACCGCCGCCGTCGCCACGTTCGCCGTATCCCGGGCCAGGTTCATGCTGCCGGTCATGTCGTCAACGGTTTGCTGCTGCACCTGTTCCTGGATTTGACTGGCATGCTGAAACCCCAGCACCGCCACACCGCTTACCATCAGCGTGACCGTCACCACCAGCAGATTGAAGAACAGCAATCGTCCGCGCGCACTGGCGAAAAAGTGACGTCCTGGTTGCGGCATATCACGCTCCGTGAAGAAAAATCGCAATATGACAAATATGAACGGCTTCTGACATTTTGCATTTACATTCCTGTGATGGACTGCTGATATCGGCCACCCCACAGGAGATCCGCTATGAGCAGGACACCGGTTCTGGAGATGCGCAACATTGCCAAAGCGTTTGGTAAATTTTACGCGCTGAAAGGGGTCGATTTAACGGTCTGGCCGGGTGAGATTCATGCCCTGATGGGTGAGAACGGCGCGGGGAAAAGCACCCTGATGAAGATCCTCGCGGGCGCGTATACCGCCACCAGCGGTGAGATCCTGATCGACGGTCAGCCGTTTCACATTCGCGGGCCAAAAGACGCGCTCAGCGCAGGCATCACGCTGATTTACCAGGAGATGCAGCTCGCGCCGAACCTGACGGTGGCGGAAAATATCTTTCTTGGCAGCGAGCTGTCGCGCGGCGGTCTGGTCCAGCGTAAAGAGATGGTGATGCAGTCGCAAAAAGTCATCGACCGGCTCGGCGCCCAGTTTAAGGCCAGCGATCGCGTGATGACGTTGACCATCGCCGAACAGCAGCAGGTGGAAATCGCCCGCGCCCTGCACCGTAACAGCCGCATTCTGGTGATGGATGAACCCACTGCCGCCCTCTCCTCACGTGAAACCCACCGCTTGTTTGAACTGATCATGCGCCTGCGCGATGAGGGGATGGCGATTATCTACATTAGCCACCGCATGGCGGAGGTGTATGAACTCTCGGACCGCGTCAGCGTCCTGCGCGACGGGCAATATGTAGGCAGCCTGACCCGCGACAAACTCAACGCCTCTGAGCTGGTGCGCATGATGGTGGGCCGACCGTTAAGCGATTTGTTCAACAAAGAGCGCGATATTCCCTTAGGTAAAGCGCGCCTCAACGTCCACCACCTGACCGACGGCCATAAAGTCCAGCCGTGCAGTTTGCTGGTGCGCTCCGGGGAGATCGTCGGCCTTGCCGGGTTAGTCGGCGCCGGGCGTTCTGAACTGGCTCAGTTGATTTTTGGCGTGCGTAAAGCCATCGGCGGCATGATTGAAGTAGACGGTGAACCGGTGGTGATCCACTCCCCTCGCGAGGCAATTGACCACGGCATTGGCTTTCTGACGGAAAACCGCAAAGAGCAGGGATTGTTTTTAGAGCTGGCGGCAGCAGAGAACATCACCATGGCGACGCTGGAACGTGACGCCAACTGGGGCATGCTCGATCGCAAAAAGGCGCAGGCTATTTCCGATGACGCCATCCAATTGCTCAACATCCGCGTTCCGCACGCCCAGGTACGCGCGGGCGGGCTGTCCGGTGGTAATCAGCAAAAGCTGCTGATTTCACGCTGGGTCGCGATCGGCCCACGCATTTTGATCCTCGATGAACCCACGCGCGGCGTGGATGTTGGCGCCAAAAGCGAGATCTACCGGATCATGAACGACATGGCGCGCAAAGGCGTGGCGATCCTGATGATCTCCAGCGAATTGCCGGAAGTTGTCGGTATGAGCGATCGCGTGTACGTCATGCGGGAAGGCAGCATTGCCGGTGAGCTGAACGGGCAAAGTATTACCCAAGAAAATATTATGACGCTGGCAACCGGCGTGAACGACTCCCATCATCAGGCGGTGTCCCATGAATAATCCAACCACTCCCCAGCAGGTGGCGAAATCCGCCTCCGCGAAAAAATTGCTGATGAGCGATCTGATGCAAACGGTCGGCATCTTGCCGATTCTCATCCTGATAGTGGCGGTGTTTGGCTTTATCGCGCCAAACTTTTTTACCGAAAGCAACCTGCTGAATATTACCCGCCAGGCGTCGATCAACATCGTGCTGGCGGCTGGCATGACCTTCATTATTTTGACCGGCGGGATCGACCTCTCGGTTGGCTCGATTCTCGGCACCACCGCCGTCGCGGCTATGGTCGTTTCGCTGATCCCTGAATTTGCCATGCTGTCGATTCCGGCGGCGCTGATGCTCGGTCTGGTGCTGGGGTTGTTTAACGGCGCGCTGGTTGCTTTTGCCGGACTGCCACCGTTTATCGTCACGCTTGGAACGTATACGGCGCTGCGCGGCGCGGCCTATCTGCTGGCCGACGGCACGACGGTGATCAATTCCAATATCAGCTTTGAGTGGATCGGTAACAACTATCTTGGTCCGGTTCCGTGGCTAGTGGTCATTGCGCTGGCGGTGGTGGTGATGTGCTGGTTCATTCTTAGGCGCACCACACTCGGCGTTCATATTTATGCGGTCGGCGGCAATATGCAGGCCGCTCGTTTAACCGGTATCAAAGTGTGGCTGGTGCTGCTGTTCGTCTACGGCATGAGCGGTGTGCTCTCAGGTCTTGGCGGGGTGATGAGCGCCTCACGGCTATACAGCGCCAACGGCAACTTAGGCATGGGTTACGAGCTGGACGCCATCGCGGCGGTGATCCTCGGCGGTACCAGCTTTGTTGGGGGGATCGGTACCATCACCGGCACGCTGGTAGGGGCGTTGATTATCGCCACGCTCAATAACGGCATGACGCTGATGGGCGTCTCCTATTTCTGGCAACTGGTGATCAAAGGGGCGGTGATCATCATAGCGGTACTGATCGACAAATACCGTACCCGACACCATCAAAGTGCATAACAACAACATCTTACTTCGAGGAATACAGCATGAGATTGAAGCCCTTAGTCACCGCGCTCTGTGCTGGCGCACTGCTTGCTGCAGCTCCGTTTGTGCAGGCAAAAGAACTGAAATCGATCGGCGTTACGGTGGGCGATCTGGCCAACCCGTTCTTCGTGCAGATCACCAAAGGCGCGGAGCTGGAAGCACGCAAACTGGCGGGTGATAGCGTTAAAGTGACGCTGGTTTCCAGCGGCTACGATCTGGGACAACAGGTGTCGCAAATCGACAACTTTATTGCCGCCAAGGTCGACATGATTATCCTTAACGCCGCCGACTCCAAAGGCATCGGCCCAGCGGTAAAACGCGCGAAAGACGCAGGGATTGTGGTGGTTGCCGTTGACGTAGCGGCGGAAGGCGCAGATGCGACCATTACCTCCGATAACACCCAGGCGGGTGAAATGGCCTGTAAATACATTACCGACCGTCTGAAAGGGAAAGGCAACGTCGTCATTATCAACGGGCCGCCGGTTTCCGCCGTCCAGAACCGCGTGGAAGGCTGCCAGACCGAGTTTAAACGCCACCCGGATATCAAGGTGCTGTCGTATAACCAAAACGCTAAAGGCAGTCGCGAAGGCGGACTAGAGATCATGACCGCGCTGCTGGCGGCGAATCCGAAGATCGACGGCGTATTCGCCATTAACGATCCTACGGCGATCGGTGCCGATCTGGCGGCAAAACAGGCACAACGTAGCGAATTCTTTATTGTCGGCGTAGACGGATCGCCAGACGCTGAAGAAGCGTTGAAGCGGGAAAACTCACTATTTGTGGCGACGCCTGCACAAGATCCACAGGTGATGGCTGCCAAAGCGGTCGAAATCGGCTATGACATATTGCAGGGGAAACCCGCCCCGAAAGAACCCGTACTGATCCCGGTGACGATGATCGATAAAAACAACGTCGGCAGCTATAAGGGTTGGACGGTGAAATAACCCCTTAACCGACTGATGCTCTCCTGCCGCAAAGAGAGTAAAAGAAGTATGAGCGCCCGTCAGGGCGCTTACCTCATAAAAACTGAGAGTAATAAATATCCATTTCCCGCTCTATATTTTGACTCACTATCAAAGAATAAATCATAATTGCCGTATAAATAACCAGAATGCCGATAACTAAAGGAGTAAACGTATACCAGGGATGATTATTGAACATTTCCGTTGGCACGAGACTTACAAACCCTATACCCCATAAAATAATTGCGCAAACAATTATGATTTTCCAATAATTCCCGAAATCGAGCTTACCAAGTGCAGGCCAACATCCTGGATATTTTGCAGCTATTATTCCGGTTTGAATCGTGCCTGCGGATGCACTGGCGAATAACTGATGCCCTTGACCATATTTTGCAGCATCCGCAGCCAACGCCAATACAACCCAACGCTGAACCTCTGTGCTTTGCCCAGTAATGGCTTCCAGTTCATATCGACTATCGGCCAAAATGTTCACTTTTGCGTTTTCCACCCCACTAAACATTACGAATTTTGACTGTTTATCCAGTGAGTTGAACCACATCTTTTTAATTTTACTCACATCCACTTGTTGAGCAGATAAATATGCACTTACGATTTCATCAAGATAATATGGAGTACTGTCCATCATACGCAATAAATATAAAGGTGTGTCTTTATCTTCAAGCAATTTTGCATTGGTAAAAATAAAGGCATTAGCACTTTCGAAAAAATCATAATTATTTTTATTGTGCAATTCAACTGTAATAACCAGGTTGTTTTCAGAAATATTTAGGCCAACCCAACCATTGATTAAAGAATAATCCGGACAATCATGAAGAATATTAACGTCTCCGACCTTATTGCTGGAGATGCCCAGACTTGCGAGTACCGCCCTGAAACTATTGCCGATAGTGTCATCCGCACCCTTAACATACAACCAGGTATTAAACGGACGATACTCTTTGACAAGAGAATTCTTGAGTGGTTCGATCAACCGTCTTAGCACTTTATCAACTCTGGCATCATCCATTGAATCAACTTCGATATCAATTCGTAACGGCGTTGCAGAACCTGCTGGCGCTTCCCCTTCTAGTTTCTGAATTTTTAATGCCAGTTCAGGCACCGGGAGAATTGATGAATAGTCTAAAAGAGGCAATGCCTGTATTGCCCAGTTTTTCCACTTATACATACCATACTGCTCAAGGTAACCCGCATAATAAAAAGGAAAAGATATTATACCGTGAATGATTATCACCACACACCAGATTACTAACACTATTAGAGAAGGGATTACTATTGCATTCCATGTCAAATCATCAGCAACTTTCTTTTCCTGAAGCCAGTTTAATATATGGTACATCATACATAACAAGAATATAGCACAGCTAATAACCAGCATAATATTTAGCGGGAATTTTCCTGGATCTTGATAGGGATTCTTGTTTGGTATCTTCCATTTACTCATTTGCTTGTCCCCGCCATTGGCAGTGTGGTTTTTATTGCACAACCGCATGCAGCCCTACACCCATCCACAACAACGCCTCTACCGTCCATTGTCCAGGTTGGTTCAAAATCAAGTATGGGAAAGGTTCCTTTATGCGCAACACAAAGAACAGTATCCCCCATTAAAGCGACAGGAATTCCCATAAACTTGCTACCAGAAGCTTTGTTCACATACCCACCGTTTTCCAGCGGGTCATTTAGCCTGATTACACCTTTCATATTATTTCCCCACATCCAGGTCACAGCGCATCCGGGTCCATCCCTTATAACCCACCACCTCCGGTTCTTTGTCGGGCAGGTTTTGATAATTCGATTTTTCTGACTCAACAAGATTATTCAGTCCTTTTTTCATAAAAATAACCGTACCCCACGCATACCCTGGAGATTCAGGTCTGATGTGGGCATTCACATACTCGCCATTGGATTTATGCTTGCCTGGCCTGTAGAGATAATAAGTGTCATCAAAGAACTTATAATCTATACCCGGACCGCCGGGTTTTAGACGCGGATCGTCAAAAGGGTATGAGCTCATATACAAATGATTCAGCGAAGTGGTAATAAACGCCTGATTATTGACCACCACCACTCTTTTGATTTCTTTTCCCTCCGGTCTGTCGACCATATTCCCCTCTGAATTTCTCTCTTGCCCCTGAAATGGGGACATATAAGATGC
>NZ_JAOWDD010000033.1:0-40000 GCF_030336655.1 Citrobacter sp. Cb041
ACCGTACTGGCTAAAACCTACGGCGGTGCTGCTCGTGCATTCGACCAGATCGATAACGCGCCGGAAGAAAAAGCTCGTGGTATCACCATCAACACTTCTCACGTTGAATATGACACCCCGACTCGCCACTACGCACACGTAGACTGCCCGGGCCACGCCGACTATGTTAAAAACATGATCACCGGTGCTGCGCAGATGGACGGCGCGATCCTGGTTGTTGCTGCGACTGACGGCCCGATGCCGCAGACTCGTGAGCACATCCTGCTGGGTCGTCAGGTAGGCGTTCCGTACATCATCGTGTTCCTGAACAAATGCGACATGGTTGATGACGAAGAGCTGCTGGAACTGGTAGAAATGGAAGTTCGTGAACTTCTGTCTCAGTACGATTTCCCGGGTGACGACACTCCGATCGTTCGTGGTTCTGCTCTGAAAGCGCTGGAAGGCGAAGCAGAGTGGGAAGCGAAAATCATCGAACTGGCTGGCTTCCTGGATTCTTACATCCCGGAACCAGAGCGTGCGATTGACAAGCCGTTCCTGCTGCCTATCGAAGACGTATTCTCCATCTCCGGTCGCGGTACCGTTGTTACCGGTCGTGTAGAGCGCGGTATCATCAAAGTTGGTGAAGAAGTTGAAATCGTTGGTATCAAAGAGACTGCTAAGTCTACCTGTACTGGCGTTGAAATGTTCCGCAAACTGCTGGACGAAGGCCGTGCTGGTGAGAACGTTGGTGTTCTGCTGCGTGGTATCAAACGTGAAGAAATCGAACGTGGTCAGGTCCTGGCTAAGCCGGGCTCTATCAAGCCGCACACCAAGTTCGAATCTGAAGTGTACATTCTGTCCAAAGACGAAGGCGGCCGTCATACTCCGTTCTTCAAAGGCTACCGTCCGCAGTTCTACTTCCGTACTACTGACGTGACTGGTACCATCGAACTGCCGGAAGGCGTTGAGATGGTAATGCCGGGCGACAACATCAAAATGGTTGTTACCCTGATCCACCCAATCGCGATGGACGACGGTCTGCGTTTCGCAATCCGTGAAGGCGGCCGTACTGTTGGTGCGGGCGTTGTTGCTAAAGTAATGAGCTAATTATTGATTAATTAGCTTTGAGCTTAAAAAGGGCGCTTCGGCGCCCTTTTTGCTGTCCACGATTTAGCAGTTGTCATATTTATTCGCATTTTTCATTCATTCTCCCGCTGCGTAAATAGCGTTGTGCTATTGTAATCATAACTATTCTCATTTACACTTTGCGCAGAAATTGAACGGGAGCGATCATGTACGTTTGTTTGTGTAATGCGATAAGTGATAAAAAAATACGTCAGGCTGTTCGCCAGTTTCATCCTCAGTCCTTTCAGCAATTGCGTAAATTTATTCCTGTTGGAAATCAATGCGGTAAGTGCATTCGTGCTGCCCGCGAAGTCATGCAGGATGAATTAACGCAAATGCCAGAATTTAAAGAGATCGCCTAAGTCACACTCTTTTTTTTGACATCCCTGTAGCCCCATCTACGCTCTAAGAGTGGAAGCGGAGGGACTATAAAATGAAAGGTGATGTTAAAATCATAAATTATCTCAATAAACTATTGGGAAATGAGCTTGTCGCAATCAACCAGTATTTTCTCCATGCTCGTATGTTCAAAAACTGGGGACTGACTCGCCTCAATGATGTTGAGTACCATGAATCTATCGATGAGATGAAACACGCTGATAAATATATCGAGCGTATTTTATTCTTAGAAGGGCTCCCAAACTTACAGGATCTTGGTAAGTTGGGTATAGGCGAAGATGTTGAAGAGATGCTGCAATCCGATCTTCGACTCGAACTCGATGGGGCTAAAGATTTACGTGAAGCCATTGCCTATGCCGACAGCGTCCATGACTACGTTAGCCGGGATATGATGATCGAAATCCTTGCTGATGAAGAAGGTCACATTGACTGGCTGGAAACGGAGTTGGATCTGCTCCAGAAGATGGGACTTCAGAACTATCTTCAGGCACAGATTCGCGAAGCGTAGACGCACACTTTGCAGAGCGGCAGGCCTGCCGCTCATTTCAGTACCCGATAACACCTGAGCTTTGCGCGCTGAAAATCAACCAGCCTGCCAGTCCAAGCCACGGACCGAATGCGATAAGCGGTATCGACGTCCTTCGGGTAAGGCGTAGGATCAGCCACCAGACAATGCCCAGCAATGATGCAGCGAGTAAAATGGGCGGTAGCGCTGGCCATCCACACCAGGCACCCATCGCCGCCAGTAGCTTAGCGTCACCCAGGCCGATGCCCTCTTTTCCCGCAAGTATTTTGCATCCCCACCAGACCAGCCATAGCGTCAGATAGCCAGCGACAGCGCCGTACAGCGCGTCGGGTAACATCTCTCTGTCGTAAACGCTGTGATATAGCAGACCGAGCCAGAGCAGCGGCTGCGTCAGCACATCCGGCAGCAGGTACGTCCGGAGATCAATTTGCGCCAGGGCGAAAATAAACCAGAACAGCGTCATGATGGCAATTGCATCTGATATTGAAGAGACAAATGCGGCGCTAAGCGCAAAAATACAAGAACACGCCAGTTCAGTCAGTGGGTAACGCCATGAAATGGGCTGAGCGCAGGCCTGGCAACGCCCCCGCTGCCACAGCCAACTGAATAGTGGAATAGTATTACGCACCGATAGCCTGTGCTGGCAGTGTGGACAGTGCGACGGAGGCCAGGCGATATTCCATGTTTCGCTGTGCCGATGCTCAATCATGATCGGCAGTCGATAAACCACTACATTCATAAAGCTGCCGACTATCAGCCCGACAAGCGCCATTGCTGCAATGTTAATGAGTTCCGTCATTTCCCCACCGGATAGAGTTCAAGGGCTTCCACCGCAATCTCCCCGGCGACCGGGCGGGCGCTAAACGTGAGTTGCGAAACCTGTATTCCCTCATTTTGTAGGGTATTAAGCCACGCAAATAATGGTTCGGTTTTAACAACGGGAAGCGAGATCGCAAAATGATCGGGAGTGGATGTCACAACGCTGATATTCAGACCTGCCTGCTGCGCGCTATGTTGTATCAGTGCCGGATCGGTCTTTGTGCCCGGTCTGCTGGCAACTAATCCGCGACGCTGAATCGCCTCATTTACCCACTGGATCTCACTCCTGAGACGATCATTTTCCTGTCCCTGCTGTGCAATAGCGTTATCCAGGGGCTGAA
This sequence comes from Citrobacter sp. Cb041, assembly GCF_030336655.1. NCBI lineage: Bacteria > Pseudomonadati > Pseudomonadota > Gammaproteobacteria > Enterobacterales > Enterobacteriaceae > Citrobacter > Citrobacter sp. Cb041. The sequence goes on from NZ_JAOWDD010000033.1 coordinate 3,190, forward strand.
CCACGCCGTACCAGAATCCCGCCAGCAGACAGAAAACGGCGAGGAATATCAGACTGCGTTGCTCTCTGCCGTTTTTTTCGCTCCACCAGCTATTCATATTCATTTGCGCTCCTTCAGGGTCAGCCGGACGCTACCTGTCGTCCCTTCTGGCGGTTGAGTCAGGATAAATTCGTCGTTTGTCTGCACCATAAAGCGGCGAAGATGTTCCGGATCGCGAACGTTGAGCGTCAGGGTAAAAAGGCGTTGTTCGAGCCGGTAGTTGACCTCGCGGATGGTAAGCCCCGGCAATGTGCTTAATCGGGTCTGAAGCTGAGTCAGTAACGTCAGCACATCCGGATAGCGATCCCTCGCGGACGATTCGAAGAAATATTTAAAATTGTTGTTGCGGTTATCACCTGGGAAATAGCGGTTCCACAGGATGGCACCTTCCGCTGAGAGCACCTGTTTCTGTTGATGAAGCTGCCAGAGCATCACCCCTTTCAGCCCTGAGAAGAGCGCTATCGCCAGGGCAAATGTTGCTATGGCGGCATATTTCAGCAGACGCGGGGTCGGTTGTGTCGGGGGCGAAGGGCGGAAGCTGCCGTGTAATACGTTAATGTCCTGAATATTATCGCCATTGCAGGCGCACGCCAGCGGCGGCTGCCAGTCAAGGTATTCGACATAAGCGTGAGGCACAGGAAGTGGGCTGGCGCTGATGATTTTTTGCTCTGTATGGCTGGCGAGTAAATGCGTGAGCAGTGCCTCACTCAGCACGCCTGTTTTCCACGCGTCGTAACGGATTAACCATCGCTCATCTTGTTGTAGCAGACTCCAGCTATCCGTGACATACGGCAGCCAGAAACCATCCGGAACGATATGCGTCAACGTCACGCCAGCTGTGCGGAAAGTCGTCAATAGATCGTTCAGCGTGGTCCTGGCGATCCCGGCGAGATGGAGCGTGTTTTCTTCTCTGGCGAGAACCGTCCAGTGCAGGCTATCTGTATCACCGACAACGGCGTCCTCCACCAGCCAGCCCAGCGTTTGTTCACTGATTTTGTAGTTTTCCGTCGGTAATTCGACGCGGCGAAAACAGAAATAATCAGGCGACAGGAACAGGCAGGCGTTACCGGCATCCGGCAGGTCGGCCAGCGCGTTTGGCTGGAGGTAATCCGCCTGTTCAACAATAACCGGAAGTTGTGCCTCGTTGGGGCAGCACCATTCCATTTTTCCCGGCAGCGGACGTAGCAGTAATGTGTCTGGCGTCATTTAGTTCCCTTTAATGGTCGCGCGCCACGCTTTTGCGGGCTGTAATAAACAGAGCCTTTCTTTTGGGATCGTATTCCAGCTGGCTGATGGTGCTCCCGGCGCTATCGCCCTGTTCGATAGTCGTTTCAAGGCGGAAGTAACGACTGGTCGCCACCGCAATGCTTTTGAATGTGGTCTGCGACAGCTTATGAGCCGGATTATCCTTATCGAATGTCTTTAACAACGTCTCAATGCTGATTTTGCGTCCTTTGCGTGGGGTATCAAAAAAGCGCTCAATCTCGCGTGGCGGGACAGCATTATTGAGCATCGCCGCAAGCAACGGTGCATCCCGGCGCGTCAGGGTGTTGATGTTGATTTTTAGCTCATCATCAGGCAGCGCGCAGAGTCGCGGGGAGATTTGCTGGTAAAGAGAAAGCGTCATCCCTTTGATTTGTTTGAGCTCACTGATTGACCAGATACGTCGTCCGCCAATGGTGTGGGGGTCGTTACTTGTTTGGTAATACTCATTTTCGGCACCGGAGGCGCGTGGAATATCGTCGTTATCGATGTAGTCGGCGATAGCATCAACCAGCGCCTCAGCCTGGGCATTGGTGACGCCAATGTTGTCCAGCAGCGCGAGAAAGACGCTCATGCTGGCGGGCGGCTCTTTCATTCGGTCGGTCGGGGCGTTAATCAGCGCATTAATGTTGTAACAGGCCTGCTCGTCAGATAGCTGCCAGCTAACAACATCGCCGCTGGCGAGCTGAATACGCTGCGGCTGCGCCCAGAGCTGCTCGTGAGTGAGGTATTTCTCATTATCCCGCAGGTCCTGTTCAAGAATACGCATGGCCTGGCTTTCAGCCAGCTCTGCCAGCCAGTTTTGCTGTAGCCGCATCCTGGTGTAGCTGGTGCGTTTGAGGTTGATCTGGTAGCGCACGGTCATTTCGCTGGCCAGCGCCGCCATAATTGCCAGGATCATCAGCACTACCAGCAGCGCCACGCCCTTTTGCCGGGTCATTGCTGTTCTCCTGGCTGGCGGTTCTCTGGCAACAGCGTCAGACGAGTTATCGTGCCGGAATCAGCTAGTTTAAGAGTGACTTCCATCGCGCCAGGAGATGGGATTGTCGCCGTGTCCGTCCACGCTTTCTCTTTACTGTTGTAATAACGCAACGTGAAGGCGTTCACACCATTGAGCATCGGCTGAGTGATGGCCGGAGTTGCATCTTCCGGGTAGCGCCAGAGCGTGCGGTATAAGGTATGATCCTGCAGATACCACTGAACTCGCTGGATATCGGGCGCGCAGCAGGCGCCAGGATAACTGTTACTGCTGGCTGTCGTCAGCATCAGCGTCTCTTTTTCGCCCTGCAATTGGGTTACCGGCACCCGCTGTCGGATATCTTTATCCAGCAAATTGACGGTACGCACGATAGCGGAAAAACGCTGCTGATGCTTTTTGGTCTGCTCGTTACTGTCAATTGTCGTTGTCAGCATCTGCGCCGTCAGCAGGCTGAGCATGGCGAACAGAGCAATAGCCAGTAAAACTTCCAGCAGGGTAAAGCCGCGCTGTTTCTCAGGGCCGGGAGACATTTTGCGGTCCTCCTTGCGGCGAGGGAATAAAGCGCTGCAGGCGGATCTGCTGTTTGTCCTCAAGAGCGACGTCTGCTGTCCAGGTGCTGAGGCCAGAAGCATCGGCGGGTGAGACTGTTAACGACCAGTCCCAGCGGCGTTTACCCATTATGCTGCTGCCTGTGGCGGTTTTAGCGGGGCTCTGCCCGGCCAGTTGATAGGTTTTGAGCGTATTATCCGCTACCCAACCGGCAAGCACCTGTTCTTCCATTTTTGCGGTGGCGCTAACCTGGCCATGCAGGCTGTTGAGTAGCGCGAGAGAGCAGGTGGCGAAAATGAATATAGCCAGGAGCACTTCCAGAAGCGTCATTCCTGATTGCCTTTGGCTCATCGGCTGTCGCCTCGGGTGAGCACCAGCGGCAGCCCGCCGGTACTGGCGAGCGTGAACAGCAGCGTATTATTTTTACGGCTGCGGATGTGTAGCGTAAACGGCGTAATTTCACCGTCCGGGTGAATCAGAATTTGCGGCGTGCCGACGGATTGCCTGGCGAGCGACGCTGGGAACAGAGCCACCTGCCAGTCATTTTCCCACTTGCCCTCGGTCGCCAGGCGATAGAACTGGGTTGGCGTCTGCCAGCGATTGCCAATCGGTGTGACGATGCGCCAGCCTTGTTCGCGGATCTCAATACCGGTACTGCGGTCCTCCATGGTTGACCAGTCGGCGGCATATTCAGTCAGTGCCGCCAGCTGTTCGGCTGCAGTAATAGCTTTCGCGGTATCATTTTGTCGCCCGTAGGTCATCATCACCAGCGAGGCGCCAAGCGCGATAATCGTCAGCACCAGAATGACTTCCAGTAGCGTGAATCCCTTCTGCCTCATTCCGATTATTTCGCTTTACCCAGTTCCCAGTTAGTAATGTCGTCAGCGGTGCCGGGTTCACCGTCCTGACCTGCGGAGAGAATATCGTAATCGCCGTGTTCACCGGGGCTTACCAGCAGATACTCATTACCCCAGGGATCCTGTGGCAGACGCTTGATATAGCCCTTCGCGTTATAATTTTCCGGGATTGGGCTGGCGGTCGGTTTTTCGACCAGCGCCTTTAGCCCCTGCGCCGTCAGCGGATAGCGATAGTTATCCAGTTTGTACATATCCAGCGCATTCTCCAGTGCCACGATGTCGCTGACGGCTTTCTGGTGATCGGCTTTGTCTTTATTGCCCATTAAACTGGGGACGACCAGGCTTGCGAGGATGCCCAAAATAACCAGCACCACCATCATCTCCAGCAGCGTAAATCCTCGCTGCTTATGTGCATCACTATTCACGTTTTATCCTTAACTTACCAATGAGTTGAGTTGCAAAATGGGTTGCAGAACCGAGACGATGATGAACAGCACAATCATCGCCATCGTAATAATCAGCGCGGGTTCAAACAGCGCCAGCGTCAGCGCAATTCGGTTTTGTAGCAGTGTTTCCTGCTGGTCGGCGGCGCGCGCCATTAGCTCGCTGAGCTGGCCGCTTTTTTCCCCGGAGGCAATCATGTAGAGCATCATCGGCGGGAAGAGATCGCATTTTTCCAGGGCGAGATGAAAGCCTGAACCCTGGCGCACGCGCTCCGCGGCCTGACCCAGCCGCTGACTAATTTCTCGGTTACCGATGCCTTCGGTTGCCAGCGTCATCCCTTCCAGCAGCGGAACGCCGCTGATATTGAGAATGCTCAGGGTGCGCAGATAACGGGCGCAGTGGATAGCGCGCAGCAGGGCGCGACTGGGTTTGAAATCAAGAAGCCAGCGGTCAAGCAGATGCCGTTTGCCGGGACGGGTGAGCCAGTGGCGAAACAGGAAAAAGGCAATCAGCAGCAATGCGATTACCCACAATCCGTAGTCGCGTATGGCACCACTGATTGCCAGCAACACGCGCGTGGACATCGGCAGCGCTTCTTTCATATGCAGAAACTGCTCCACGATTTTGGGCACTACGGTGGTGAGCAGGATAGCGACGACGGCGATCGCCACGCTGGTCAGCAGGGAAGGATAAATCAGTGACTGGATGAGTTTACTGCGCGTTGCCTGGCGTAACTCATTGTAGTCAGACAGCTTTTCCAGCACACAGCCGAGCTGTCCGCTTTTTTCACCGGCTTTCACCAGCGTGCGGTAAATGGAATCGAAGATCCGCGGCCAGGCGGCCAGCGATTCGGAAAGCGTATGTCCGGCGAGGATCCGTTCGCGCAGGTCGTGTAGCACCAGCCCCAGTTTATTATTTTTGTTCTGCCGGCCAATAACAAACAGCGCCTCTTCAAGCGGTAGCGAAGCGTTGGCCAGTGTGGCGAGCTGGCGGGTGAACAGCGCCAGTTCACTGCCGCTAAGCCGTAAACGAGGCGTTTTTTTTACCGTCCGTAACAGCGAAATGACCTTTTTCTCATTTAACACCAGCGGGTGCAGACCCTGGGCGCGCAGCGCCTCGCGCGCCTCTTTGCTGCTGGCGGCATCCAGCGTTCCACGGTGAGTCGTGCCGCTGTCATCCATTGCCTGCCATTGATATTTCATCGTGTATCCTCTTGCGCAGAGGTGACGCGCATGACTTCCTCAAGCGTGGTCTCGCCTGCCAGCACGCGCAGCAGGCCGTTCTCCCGCAGGCTCCGGCTTTGCTGGCGCAGGCACTGCTCCAGGGCGTGTTCATCGGCGTCGCGATGGATGATGCTGCGCATAGTTTTATCCACCAGCATAATTTCATGAATCGCCAGTCGCCCCTGGTAGCCAGTTCCCCGACATTCGCCGCATCCGCAAGCCTGCCAGATTGTCTGAGCGGTGGGATCGAGCGCGTGCAGGAGGGATTTCTGAGAGTCAGGAATGGGAGCATGCACGCGGCAGGCCGGACAGAGGCGACGCACCAGGCGTTGGGCGATAACGCCGCTTAGCGATGATGAGAGCAGGAAAGGTTCAACGCCCATGTCCCGTAATCGGGTGATCGCACCGCAGGCGCTGTTAGTGTGCAGGGTGGAAAGCACCAGATGTCCGGTGAGCGATGCCTGAACCGCTATCTGCGCGGTTTCGGCGTCACGAATTTCGCCGACCATGACGATGTCCGGATCCTGGCGCAGGATGGCACGCAGTCCCCTGGCGAAAGACATATCCACCCGGCTGTTTACCTGGGTTTGTCCGACGCCTTCCAGCTCGTACTCGATGGGATCTTCGACGGTCAGGATATTACGCTGGGGGGAATTCAGCTCGGCGAGAATCGCATACAGCGTGGTGCTTTTTCCCGAACCTGTCGGGCCGGTGACGAGAATGATGCCGTGCGGCTGCTGTACTAAACCCTTCAGCCGCAGGCTATCCACCGCCGATAGCCCCATATTCTCCAGCGTCAGGCGCAGACTGTTTTTATCCAGCAGACGCAATACAGCTCTTTCGCCGTACTGCGAGGGCAACGTCGAAACGCGGACGTCAATATTTTTGCGTCCGAGGCGCAGGGAAATACGCCCATCCTGCGGCAGTCGTTTTTCGGCAATATCCAGTCGCGCCATGACTTTGATACGTGAAATCAGCAGCGGCGCCAGTTTTTTAGCGGGCTGAAGGACTGGCTTGAGGACACCATCGATACGAAAACGCACCACCAGCGATTTTTCGAAGGTTTCGATATGCACATCCGACGCGCCTTCCCTCACGGCTTCATGAAGAACCGCGTTGATCAGGCGGATAACCGGTGCGTCGTTTTCATCACTGAGTAGATCGGCATTGTCGGGTAACTCCTCGCTCAGCGCCGTCAGGTCGATCTCCTGATCGATATCCTGGGCAATCTGCCGGGACTCTCCGGCGCCGTGCTGGAAAAGTTGATCCAGGTGGTCGTCAAATTGCGCTGGCGTCAGGCGGCTGAAGCGCTGACAGGCAACGCTGGCCTCGAGCACGTTTTCCAGCGGTGTGTCGGTGCGGTAGAACAATTCATCCGCCGCGACCGCGATACCAAATTTTTGCCCCTGCGCGTAATTAAGCGGCAGAGGATGCTGGGGAGGAATGCGCGTCCATAAGTCAGTCATGTTGGATCATTCCCGGAAGGGATTGCGCGATGGCTGGTCGTTGGGCGCGTCGGTCGGCACATCGAAATTCAGCTCTTTAAGCATCGGGCGTTCTTCGTCCTTCACGCCGACCAATCCACTGGATTGCTTATCAATACGCTGCTGCTGTAACTCACGAAATCGGGTGTATTTATCCTTTGAGAGCGAACGATAAACCTCGTCGTCGCGAATAATGGTCGGCCTGATAAAGACCATCAAATTACGCTTCGCATTTTCCGTTGAGGTGTAGCGGAATAGCTGTCCGAGAACAGGGATATCGCCCAGCAGCGGTACTTTGGAAACCTGCTCTTTGCTTGAATCATCCAGCAGGCCACCCAGTACCACGGTTTCGCCACTTTTGACCAGCACGGCATTCTGGATAGTGCGGGTGTTGAACGTTGGGCCGAGATCGCTGGCGTTACCGGAAGCGGTATCGACGCTCGACACTTCCTGCTCGATCTCCATCAGCACCGCGTCGCCTTCGTTGATTTGCGGTGTGACCTTCAGTTTGGTGCCGACGGTTTTACGTTCGACCGTATTAAAGACGTTGTCGCCAGAGGTCGTTTGCGAGCCGGAAAGCACCGGCACATCCTGGCCGACATTAAACGACGCTTCTTTGTTATCCAGCGTCACAATGCTGGGGGTGGCGAGGATATCGTTTTTGTTGTCGGAGGAGATCGCGGTGAGCAGGACGCTCCAGTCCCCCTCAAAGAAGCCCGTCGCCAGGCCGTTAAAACTGCTTAACGCGCTGGCAATAGGGTTGTCGCTGGTCATCGAACCATTTTTATCAAACTGGCGCGCGCCTCTTGATGCGTCGAAAATCGGCAGCCCCGTTTTGGTAAACTGCTGACCGCCGACGTTGCTGTTGGCCCACTGCACGCCAAGATTCAGGCCGTTGCCATCCTGGACTTCCACAATGATGGCTTCAACCAGTACCTGTGCGCGGCGAATATCCAGACGAGCGATGACTTTTTCCAGCTCCTGCATGGTGCTCTGGTCTGCGGTAATGACCACCGAGTTGGTTTGTTCATCGGCGTTAATCGAGACATCCCGGGAAGGGGTAGCCACGCTCTGCGAAGACGACTGCTTGTCTTCCGTCAGTTTGGTTGACACGCCGGTCAGCACTTCAACGATTTTAGTGGCTTTGGCGTATTTCAAATAGAACACGCGAGTATTGCCCTGCGTGGTCTGTTCGATATCCAGTTTAGCGATTAAAGATTTCATCCGCTGGCGCACATTGTCCGGCCCGCTGATAAGAAGGGCGTTGGTGCGCTTGTCGGCGACAATTTTAGGCAGCAGGATCTGCGTTGGGTTTTCCTTTGACTCTTCGCGAATCAGGCTGTTAATTACATCAGATAAATCAACTGCCGAGGCGTAGCGCAGTTTGATAAGCTCACGTTCCTGAGTACCGATAACATCGACCCGTTTCACAACCTCAAGGATGCGATTGACTATATTGGCTTTGCCGGTGATCAACAGCGCATTAGAAGGATCATAATGTACGACGTTGCCGATGCCGCCGCTGTCCATCATCTGGCGTAATAGCGGAGCCAGATCGCGTACCGGGACATTTTTCAGCGCCACGACGCGGGTGATAAATTCATCGCCGACCGCTGGTTGCGACTGTGCCAATACTTTCCCCGGCGCGGTCTTAAGCGTTGCGGAGCGAACAACCTTCAGCAGGCCGTTATCCAGGGTGATAACCGAGTAGCCGTAGATATCGAGAACGCTGAGAAAAAACTGGTAGTATTCCTCCTCGTTGAAACTGTCAAAGCTGCGAACGGAGATTTTTCCCTGGACGGACGGATCGATCAGAATGGTTTTGCCCATTTGCTTACTGACCGAGGTAATAAACTCCCGGAGATCCGCATCCTGGAAGTTTGCCGAATATTGCGCTGACATGGTTTGAAATGGAAAGGCGAAAAACTGGAGCGCCAATATCCATGCAGCCGTTTTTTTAATTCCTTTGCGCAATTTTGTCGTCCTTAAGGTTAATCATTCTCAGTAACGGATACATTCACCAACGCTTCCTGACCGTTTCGTATCACGGTAAACTGGGCAGAGTTTAAGGTTACAAATTCCTGTAGTGCCGCTTTTGCTGACGTTTCCTGAGTTAGCGGATGGTTGTTCATTTTGATCGCAATATCGCCAGGCCTGAGTCCGGTTGCTATAAAACGTTCAACCGGACCACGGGCGTTTAATCTGACGCCCTGTAGCGCTTCCTGCTGATAGATAAAGTTGGTAATAATGATGTCGCTGAGGGAATGTGGCGCGCTGTCATGTGGCAGCGATGGTGCCGGCACCCTGGAGGATATATCAGGCTCATCAATAAAAGCGATGCGTTGCCGGGAGCCATTGTTATCAATCGTCACGCTATTATTATCAATGTCCGTAATTTTTACGTCAGGGAGATCGTCAAGTTTATCTCCGGTACTGTAAAATTTTGCTTTCTCATCAATGGTGATAATAGCCTGTGAACGTGTTTTTAGCGTGCTCGCAATAATGCCATTTAGCTGGAGATTGAGCATCGAATTTTTAATTGAAACATCTTCTTTATTATCAGTCGCGTTTTCCTTACTGTTTTTCGGTAAATTCATTGGCAGCCTGAGGACAACGGACGTTATTGAGTGACTGGTTTTGTTTTTCGTATTGATGGAATCAATAAATAATCTATAGGCATATAACGAATGAATAATAACAATGACACCGACAAAAAACATAACGCAGTACAGCACATCGTTACGCTTTCTCTTAAATATAAAGGTAAATTGCTTCGCGATAACATCCATTGTTAATAGCATGCCTGTTCTTTTCGGGAGAAGCATGATATAGGCTTACTTTCAGGTTTTCAATTTAATCGTCGGAACATGTCGTTTAATTCAAATATAAAAAATTGATAATATTTACCTGACATATAATAAGTTAAATACCCGCATCAATTACTGGAACTTATCGATGACTGAACGCGAATTACCGTATGCAATTTACTTTTTTTCGCAACATACCCTTATCAAGAATATCTTTATTCATGAGCTGGGCGCTGGCGATGTGGGCGTATTATGCGGCAAACCGGGGTGTGGTAAATCGACGCTTATTTATCAGTTAGGTAAGGATTTTCCCGGCAGGGTAGTGGTGTTTACCGCCACTGGTTTCTCTGGTTTCTGTCAATTGACACACACGGCGTGTACGCACGGAAAACTCCAGCCAGACTGGCGAGATGTGAGAATTAGCCGTTTCTGGTCAACGCTGATGCCTGCCCTTAGTCCGGCAACGCAACCAATAATAATTGTCATTGATAATGCTGACGCGCTCGCCAGACATCTTCCGGCATTTGTCGATAATTTCCGTCATCTGGCGGCTTCATTTGACGCTGGCGCCAGCTTGCTACTGGTGGGGGGCGAAGCGCTCAGGCGTAACCGACGACTTAAACGGCGTGTTACGCTGTCGGCGAGCATCGCTGCGCCGACGGACGATGAATATCTTGATTTTATGCATCAACAGCAACTGCGTGAGGCGGATGGCGAGCCTGTGCGGATGCGTCATGAATTTGTGCGCAAAGCGGTTCGGGCAGTGCAGGGAAACCTGGCGTTGCTGGGGCGCATCGCCCGGGCGGCGAGAAAAATAGCAACGGACAGGCAAGCGGATGTGTTAACCGCTCAACAGGAAAGATTGTTGCTGGAAACATTTACTCTCCGTTCTTGCGTATTGCGCAAGGGAATACTGCCCGGACTTTACGCTGCGCTGGCTTTGACGTTCGGCTGGCTGGCGGTCGATGTTTTTCCCCTTCAACTTCCTGTGCACGCCGGATTAACGGTGGCGATGACGCAAAAAAAGGAAAACCTGCCGGATATTGGCGACGCACGGGGAGGATTACGCGATGCCATGCAGCAATTATTCAGCGTCTGGGGATTCGACACAGCGCATGACGAGGCATGGTGTGACCAGGCCGATCGCGCTGAGTTGGTGTGCGAAAGCGGCAAGGAACGTTTAGATAACCTCATCAGGCGCGGGTTGCCGTGGATTGCGCATTTGAATATCGATAAACAACCGGTCTACGGTGTTGTGATGCGTGTATCAGGAAACGAGCTGGATCTTATCATTGATAATAAAACCTGGATCGTCAGCCAGGAGTGGCTGGCGAAGCACTGGCAGGGAAATTATACCCTGATGCTCAATTTAACGCCTGACAGGAAAATGCAGATCGGTGAAAAGAGTCCGGCGGAAACCATCATCTGGTTTGATACGATGCTGAGCCGCGCGCTGGGCGTTCCCGGCGATAAATCAGGCTCATGGACGCCATGGTTAATCGAAAAGGTCAAAGCATTCCAGCAGCGGGAGAATTTGCCTGTGGATGGTAAGCCGGGAAAAGAGACGCTGATAAGGCTGCGTCAGAGTCTTGGAGACGCGCCGGTATTAATCAATGAGTCGGCACCTGTGCTAACACATGCGCCGTCTAAGGAGCGAGTGTGATGATGCGAATCTATCAACCCATTGATGCGAAAACAGTGTCGAGTTGCCGCTGGCGGCAGGCGCTGCGTTCCTGTTGCTGGCTGTTGTGGGTCAGCCTGATGCTAATGTGCGGCTACTACGGACATTATGTCTGGTTGGTGCGCCATCCGACAACCGCCACGCAGGGAGTGCCCGATTCTCAGGCGTATCGACTCTCGGATGTGCATTACATTTTTAAGCAGAAACCTCTGCCGATACGCATCGATTTACCCACCCAGAACGAAGAGGGTGACAGTATGTTGGAAGAGATACCCTATGATGAAGCGTCCGAGCAGGAAGTGCCGGATGGCGAAGTATTGCGCTCACGTGTGCAACAAGCGCTGAGAGAAATCGATGGCAAATAGCCATAATCACTTGCATCCGTACTGGCTATACGTATAATACGCCAGCCTGTCAAATCTGACGGGTAGTTCGATATGAACTGTGGCGGTTTACCGTCAACAACGCTCCCAATCAGGGGGCTACGTAAGAACGGTTACACTCTCCCATCAATCGTAATGGGTTTGAGGAGTAACTATTTCGTCTATAAAATAATTGGAGCTCTGGTCTCATGCAGAACCAAAGAATCCGTATCCGTTTGAAAGCGTTTGATCATCGTCTGATCGATCAATCAACCGCGGAAATCGTCGAGACTGCCAAGCGCACTGGTGCGCAGGTTCGTGGTCCGATCCCGCTGCCGACCCGCAAAGAGCGTTTCACCGTTCTGATCTCCCCGCACGTCAACAAAGACGCGCGTGATCAGTACGAGATCCGTACTCACAAGCGTCTGGTTGACATCGTTGAGCCAACTGAAAAAACCGTTGATGCTCTGATGCGTCTGGACCTGGCTGCCGGTGTAGACGTGCAGATCAGCCTGGGTTAATCAGGTCATCGAGCGATTGAGAGGTTGATACAATGATTGGTTTAGTCGGTAAAAAAGTGGGTATGACCCGCATCTTCACTGAAGATGGCGTATCTATCCCAGTAACCGTTATCGAAGTTGAAGCAAACCGCGTTACTCAGGTTAAAGATCTGGCTAACGATGGCTATCGCGCTGTTCAGGTTACCACCGGTGCTAAAAAAGCTAACCGCGTAACTAAGCCGGAAGCTGGCCACTTTGCTAAAGCTGGCGTAGAAGCTGGCCGCGGCCTGTGGGAGTTCCGCCTGGCAGATGGTGAAGAATACACCGTTGGTCAGAACATTAGCGTTGAACTGTTTGCTGACGTTAAAAAAGTTGACGTAACCGGTACCTCTAAAGGTAAAGGTTTCGCTGGTACCGTTAAGCGCTGGAACTTCCGTACCCAGGACGCTACTCACGGTAACTCCTTGTCCCACCGCGTTCCGGGTTCTATCGGTCAGAACCAGACTCCGGGCAAAGTGTTTAAAGGCAAGAAAATGGCAGGTCAGCTGGGCAACGAACGTGTAACCGTTCAGAGCCTGGACGTAGTACGTGTTGACGCTGAGCGCAACCTGCTGCTGGTTAAAGGTGGTGTTCCGGGTGCGACCGGTTGCGACCTGATCGTTAAACCAGCTGTGAAGGCGTAAGGGGATAGCAATGGAATTAGTATTGAAAGACGCGCAGAGCGCGCTGACTGTTTCCGAAACTACCTTCGGTCGTGATTTCAACGAAGCGCTGGTTCACCAGGTTGTTGTTGCTTATGCAGCTGGTGCTCGTCAGGGTACTCGTGCTCAGAAGACTCGTGCTGAAGTAACTGGTTCAGGCAAAAAGCCGTGGCGCCAGAAAGGTACCGGCCGTGCGCGTTCAGGTTCTATCAAGAGCCCGATCTGGCGTTCAGGTGGCGTGACCTTCGCTGCTCGTCCACAGGACCACAGTCAAAAAGTTAACAAAAAGATGTACCGCGGCGCGCTGAAAAGCATTCTGTCCGAACTGGTACGTCAGGATCGTCTGATCGTTGTCGAATCATTCTCTGTAGAAGCGCCTAAAACTAAGCTGCTGGCACAGAAACTGAAAGACATGGCTCTGGAAGATGTGCTGATCATCACCGGTGAGCTGGACGAAAACCTGTTCCTGGCTGCGCGCAACCTGCACAAGGTTGACGTACGCGATGCAACTGGTATCGACCCGGTTAGCCTGATCGCCTTCGACAAAGTCGTAATGACTGCTGATGCTGTTAAGCAAGTTGAGGAGATGCTGGCATGATTCGTGAAGAACGTCTGCTGAAAGTGCTGCGCGCACCGCACGTTTCTGAAAAAGCGTCTACTGCGATGGAAAAAACTAACACCATCGTTCTCAAAGTTGCTAAAGACGCGACCAAAGCAGAAATCAAAGCTGCTGTGCAGAAACTGTTTGAAGTCGAAGTCGAAGTCGTTAACACCCTGGTAGTTAAAGGGAAAGTTAAACGTCACGGACAGCGTATCGGTCGTCGTAGCGACTGGAAAAAAGCTTACGTCACCCTGAAGGAAGGCCAGAATCTGGACTTCGTCGGCGGCGCTGAGTAAGTCGGAGGAGTAATACAATGGCAGTTGTTAAATGTAAACCGACATCTCCGGGTCGTCGCCACGTTGTTAAAGTGGTCAACCCAGAGCTGCACAAGGGCAAACCTTTTGCTCCGCTGGTTGAAAAAAACAGCAAATCCGGTGGTCGTAACAACAATGGCCGCATCACCACTCGTCACATCGGTGGTGGTCACAAGCAGGCTTATCGTATTGTTGACTTCAAACGCAACAAAGACGGTATCCCGGCAGTTGTTGAACGTCTTGAGTACGATCCGAACCGCTCCGCGAACATCGCGCTGGTTCTGTACAAAGACGGTGAACGCCGTTACATCCTGGCCCCTAAAGGCCTGAAAGCTGGCGACCAGGTTCAATCTGGCGTTGATGCTGCAATCAAAGCAGGTAACACCCTGCCGATGCGCAATATCCCGGTTGGTTCTACTGTTCATAACGTAGAAATGAAACCAGGTAAAGGCGGTCAGCTGGCACGTTCCGCTGGTACTTACGTTCAGATCGTTGCTCGCGATGGTGCTTATGTCACCCTGCGTCTGCGTTCTGGTGAAATGCGTAAAGTCGAAGCAGACTGCCGTGCAACTCTGGGCGAAGTTGGCAATGCTGAGCATATGCTGCGCGTTCTGGGTAAAGCAGGTGCTGCACGCTGGCGTGGTGTTCGTCCTACCGTTCGCGGTACTGCGATGAACCCAGTCGATCACCCACATGGTGGTGGTGAAGGTCGTAACTTTGGTAAGCACCCGGTAACTCCGTGGGGCGTTCAGACCAAAGGTAAGAAGACCCGCAGCAACAAGCGTACTGATAAATTCATCGTACGTCGCCGTAGCAAATAATTTTAGAGGATAAGCCATGCCACGTTCTCTCAAGAAAGGTCCTTTTATTGACCTGCACTTGCTGAAGAAGGTAGAGAAAGCGGTGGAAAGCGGAGACAAGAAGCCCCTGCGCACTTGGTCCCGTCGTTCAACGATCTTTCCTAACATGATCGGTTTGACCATCGCTGTCCATAATGGTCGTCAGCACGTTCCGGTATTTGTTTCCGACGAAATGGTCGGTCACAAACTGGGTGAATTCGCACCGACTCGTACTTATCGCGGCCATGCTGCTGATAAAAAAGCGAAGAAGAAATAAGGTAGGAGGAAGAGATGGAAACTTTAGCTCAACATCGCCATGCTCGTTCTTCTGCTCAGAAGGTTCGCCTTGTTGCAGACCTGATTCGCGGTAAGAAAGTGTCGCAGGCTCTGGATATTCTGACCTACACCAATAAGAAAGCGGCTGTACTGGTCAAGAAAGTCCTGGAATCTGCCATTGCTAACGCTGAACACAACGATGGCGCTGACATTGACGATCTGAAAGTTACGAAAATTTTCGTAGACGAAGGCCCGAGCATGAAGCGCATTATGCCGCGTGCAAAAGGTCGTGCAGATCGCATCCTGAAGCGCACCAGCCACATTACTGTGGTTGTGTCCGATCGCTGAGACTCTGGAGACTAGCAATGGGTCAGAAAGTACATCCTAATGGTATTCGCCTGGGTATTGTAAAACCATGGAACTCAACCTGGTTTGCGAACACCAAAGAATTCGCTGACAACCTGGACAGCGATTTTAAAGTACGTCAGTACCTGACTAAGGAACTGGCTAAAGCGTCTGTATCTCGTATCGTTATCGAGCGTCCGGCTAAGAGCATCCGTGTGACCATTCACACCGCTCGCCCGGGTATCGTTATCGGTAAGAAAGGTGAAGACGTAGAAAAACTGCGCAAAGTCGTAGCGGATATTGCTGGCGTTCCTGCTCAGATCAATATCGCCGAAGTGCGTAAACCTGAACTGGATGCAAAATTGGTTGCTGACAGCATCACTTCTCAGCTGGAACGTCGTGTTATGTTCCGTCGTGCTATGAAGCGTGCTGTACAGAACGCAATGCGTCTGGGCGCTAAAGGTATTAAAGTTGAAGTTAGCGGCCGTCTGGGCGGCGCGGAAATCGCACGTACCGAATGGTACCGCGAAGGTCGCGTACCTCTGCACACTCTGCGTGCTGACATCGACTACAACACCTCTGAAGCGCACACCACTTACGGTGTAATCGGCGTTAAAGTGTGGATCTTCAAAGGCGAGATCCTGGGTGGTATGGCTGCTGTTGAACAACCGGAAAAACCGGCTGCGCAACCTAAAAAGCAGCAGCGTAAAGGCCGTAAATAAGGAGCGTCGCTGATGTTACAACCAAAGCGTACAAAATTCCGTAAAATGCACAAAGGCCGTAACCGCGGTCTGGCGCAGGGTACGGATGTTAGCTTCGGCAGCTTCGGTCTGAAAGCTGTTGGCCGTGGTCGTCTGACTGCCCGTCAGATCGAAGCAGCACGTCGTGCTATGACCCGTGCAGTTAAGCGTCAAGGTAAGATCTGGATCCGTGTATTCCCGGACAAACCGATCACTGAAAAGCCGCTGGCAGTGCGTATGGGTAAAGGTAAAGGTAACGTGGAGTATTGGGTTGCCTTGATTCAGCCGGGTAAAGTCCTGTATGAAATGGACGGCGTACCGGAAGAGCTGGCCCGTGAAGCATTCAAGCTGGCAGCAGCGAAACTGCCGATTAAAACCACCTTTGTAACTAAGACGGTGATGTAATGAAAGCAAAAGAGCTGCGTGAGAAGAGTGTTGAAGAGCTGAACACCGAGCTGCTGAATCTGCTGCGTGAGCAGTTCAACCTGCGTATGCAGGCTGCAAGTGGCCAGCTGCAACAGTCTCACCTGTTGAAGCAAGTGCGTCGTGATGTCGCACGCGTTAAGACTTTACTGACTGAGAAGGCGGGTGCGTAATGACCGATAAAATCCGTACTCTGCAAGGTCGCGTTGTTAGCGATAAAATGGAGAAATCCATCGTTGTTGCTATCGAACGTTTTGTGAAACACCCGATCTACGGTAAATTCATTAAGCGTACGACCAAACTGCACGTACATGACGAGAACAACGAATGCGGTACTGGTGACGTGGTTGAAATCCGCGAATGCCGTCCGCTGTCCAAGACTAAGTCCTGGACGCTGGTTCGCGTTGTAGAGAAAGCCGTTCTGTAATACAGTAGGCATTCTCAACGAATAAACGGCTCAGCGATGAGCCGTTTATTTTTTCTACCCATATCGTTGAAGCGGTGTTATAATGCCGCGCCCCCGATATGGGGCTTTTTTAACGACCTGATTTTCGGGTCTCAGTAGTAGTTGACATTAGCGGAGCACTAAAATGATCCAAGAACAGACTATGCTGAACGTCGCCGACAACTCCGGTGCACGTCGCGTAATGTGTATCAAGGTTCTGGGTGGCTCGCACCGTCGCTACGCAGGCGTCGGCGATATCATCAAGATCACCATCAAGGAAGCAATTCCGCGTGGTAAGGTCAAAAAAGGTGATGTGCTGAAGGCGGTAGTGGTGCGCACCAAGAAGGGTGTTCGTCGCCCGGACGGTTCTGTCATTCGCTTCGATGGTAATGCATGCGTTATTTTAAACAATAATAGCGAGCAACCTATCGGTACGCGTATTTTTGGGCCGGTAACTCGTGAACTTCGTAACGAGAAGTTCATGAAAATTATCTCTCTGGCACCAGAAGTACTCTAAGGAGCGAATCATGGCAGCGAAGATCCGTCGTGATGACGAAGTTATCGTGTTAACCGGTAAAGATAAAGGTAAACGCGGTAAAGTTAAGAATGTCCTGTCTTCCGGCAAGGTCATTGTTGAAGGTATCAACCTGGTTAAGAAACATCAGAAGCCGGTTCCGGCCCTGAACCAACCAGGCGGCATTGTAGAGAAAGAAGCAGCTATTCAGATCTCTAACCTTGCTATCTTCAACGCGGCAACCGGCAAGGCTGACCGTGTAGGCTTTAGATTCGAAGACGGCAAAAAAGTCCGTTTCTTTAAATCTAACAGCGAAACTATCAAGTAATTTGGAGTAGTACGATGGCGAAACTGCATGATTACTACAAAGACGAAGTAGTCGCTAAACTCATGACTGAGTTTAACTACAATTCTGTCATGCAAGTCCCTCGGGTCGAGAAGATCACCCTGAACATGGGTGTTGGTGAAGCGATCGCTGACAAGAAACTGCTGGATAACGCAGCAGCTGACCTGACAGCAATCTCCGGTCAAAAACCGCTGATCACCAAAGCACGCAAATCAGTTGCAGGCTTCAAAATCCGTCAGGGCTATCCGATCGGCTGTAAAGTAACTCTGCGTGGCGAACGCATGTGGGAGTTCTTTGAGCGCCTGATCACTATTGCTGTTCCACGTATCCGTGACTTCCGTGGCTTGTCCGCTAAGTCTTTCGACGGTCGTGGTAACTACAGCATGGGTGTCCGTGAGCAGATCATCTTCCCAGAAATCGACTACGATAAAGTCGACCGCGTGCGTGGTTTGGATATTACCATTACCACTACTGCGAAATCTGATGAAGAAGGCCGTGCTCTGCTGGCTGCCTTTGACTTCCCGTTCCGCAAGTAAGGTAGGGTTACTGAATGGCTAAGCAATCAATGAAAGCACGCGAAGTAAAGCGCGTAGCTTTAGCTGATAAGTACTTCGCAAAACGCGCTGAACTGAAAGCTATTATCTCTGATGTGAACGCGACCGACGAAGATCGTTGGAACGCAGTTCTCAAGCTGCAGTCTCTGCCGCGTGATTCCAGCCCGTCCCGTCAGCGTAACCGCTGCCGTCAAACAGGTCGTCCGCATGGCTATGTGGGCAAGTTCGGGTTGAGCCGTATCAAACTGCGTGAAGCCGCTATGCGCGGTGAAGTACCAGGCTTGAAAAAGGCTAGCTGGTAATTACCAATTGAATCACGGGAGTAAAGACAGATGAGCATGCAAGATCCGATCGCGGATATGCTGACCCGTATCCGTAACGGTCAGGCCGCGAATAAAGCTGCGGTCACCATGCCTTCCTCCAAGCTGAAAGTGGCAATTGCCAACGTGCTGAAGGAAGAAGGTTTTATTGAAGATTTTAAAGTTGAAGGCGACACCAAGCCGGAACTGGAACTTACTCTTAAGTATTTCCAGGGTAAAGCTGTTGTAGAAAGCATTCAGCGTGTCAGTCGCCCAGGTCTGCGCATTTATAAGCGTAAAGACGAGCTGCCGAAAGTTATGGCTGGCATGGGTATCGCAGTTGTTTCTACCTCTAAAGGTGTTATGACTGATCGTGCAGCGCGCCAGGCTGGTCTTGGTGGCGAAATTATCTGCTACGTAGCCTAATCGGAGGAAAAAATGTCTCGTGTTGCTAAAGCACCGGTCGTTATTCCTGCCGGCGTTGATGTAAAAATCAACGGTCAGGTTATTACGATCAAAGGTAAAAACGGCGAGCTGACTCGTACTCTCAACGATGCTGTTGCAGTAAATCATGCAGATAATGCACTGACCTTCGGTCCGCGTGATGGTTACGCAGATGGATGGGCTCAGGCTGGTACCGCGCGTGCCCTGCTGAATGCAATGGTTGTCGGTGTTACCGAAGGCTTCACTAAGAAGCTACAGCTGGTTGGTGTAGGTTATCGTGCAGCGGTTAAAGGGAATGTAGTAAACCTGGCTTTAGGTTTCTCTCACCCTGTTGACCATCAGCTGCCTGCGGGTATTACTGCAGAATGTCCGTCTCAGACTGAAATCGTGCTGAAAGGCGCTGATAAACAGCTGATCGGTCAGGTTGCAGCAGATCTGCGCGCCTACCGTCGTCCTGAGCCTTATAAAGGCAAGGGTGTTCGTTACGCCGACGAAGTCGTGCGTACCAAAGAGGCTAAGAAGAAGTAAGGTAACACTATGGATAAGAAATCTGCTCGTATCCGTCGTGCGACCCGCGCACGCCGCAAGCTCCAGGAGCTGGGCGCAACTCGCCTGGTGGTACATCGTACCCCGCGTCATATTTACGCACAGGTAATTGCACCGAACGGTTCTGAAGTTCTGGTAGCTGCTTCTACTGTAGAAAAAGCTATCGCTGAACAATTGAAGTACACCGGTAACAAAGACGCTGCTGCAGCTGTAGGTAAAGCTGTTGCTGAACGCGCTCTGGAAAAAGGCATCAAAGATGTTTCTTTTGACCGTTCCGGGTTCCAATATCATGGTCGTGTCCAGGCACTGGCAGATGCTGCCCGTGAAGCTGGCCTTCAGTTCTAAGGTAGAGGTGTAAGATGGCTCACATCGAAAAACAAGCTGGCGAACTGCAGGAAAAGCTGATCGCGGTTAACCGCGTATCTAAAACCGTTAAAGGTGGTCGTATTTTCTCCTTCACAGCTCTGACTGTAGTTGGTGATGGTAACGGTCGCGTTGGTTTTGGTTACGGTAAAGCGCGTGAAGTTCCAGCAGCGATCCAGAAAGCGATGGAAAAAGCCCGTCGCAATATGATTAACGTCGCGCTGAACCACGGCACCCTGCAGCACCCGGTTAAGGGTACTCACACGGGTTCTCGTGTATTCATGCAGCCGGCTTCCGAAGGTACCGGTATCATCGCCGGTGGTGCAATGCGCGCCGTTCTGGAAGTCGCTGGAGTTCGTAACGTTCTGGCTAAAGCGTATGGTTCTACTAACCCGATTAACGTGGTTCGTGCAACTATCGATGGCCTGGAAAATATGAAATCTCCGGAAATGGTCGCTGCCAAGCGTGGTAAATCCGTTGAAGAAATTCTGGGGAAATAAACCATGGCAAAGACTATTAAAATTACTCAAACCCGCAGTGCAATCGGTCGTCTGCCGAAACATAAGGCAACGCTGCTTGGCCTGGGTCTGCGTCGTATTGGTCACACCGTAGAGCGCGAGGATACTCCTGCTGTTCGTGGTATGGTCAACGCGGTTTCCTTCATGGTTAAAGTTGAGGAGTAAGAGATGCGTTTAAATACTCTGTCTCCGGCCGAAGGCTCTAAAAAAGCGGCTCGCCGCCTGGGTCGTGGTATCGGTTCTGGCCTCGGTAAAACCGGTGGTCGTGGTCACAAAGGTCAGAAGTCTCGTTCTGGCGGTGGCGTACGTCGCGGTTTCGAGGGTGGTCAGATGCCTCTGTACCGTCGTCTGCCGAAATTCGGCTTCACTTCACGTAAAGCAGCGATTACAGCCGAAGTTCGTCTGTCTGACCTGGCTAAAGTTGAAGGCGGTGTTGTAGACCTGAACACGCTGAAAGCAGCTAACATTATCGGTATCCAGATCGAGTTCGCGAAAGTGATTCTGGCTGGTGAAGTCACTACTCCGGTAACTGTTCGTGGCCTGCGTGTTACTAAAGGCGCTCGTGCTGCTATCGAAGCTGCTGGCGGTAAAATCGAGGAATAAGTAGCAGATGGCTAAACAACCGGGATTAGATTTTCAAAGTGCCAAAGGTGGCTTAGGCGAGCTGAAACGCAGACTGCTGTTTGTAATCGGCGCGCTGATTGTGTTCCGTATTGGCTCTTTCATTCCGATCCCTGGTATTGATGCCGCTGTACTTGCCAAACTGCTTGAGCAACAGCGAGGCACCATCATTGAAATGTTTAACATGTTCTCTGGTGGTGCTCTCAGCCGTGCTTCTATCTTTGCTCTGGGGATCATGCCGTATATTTCGGCGTCGATTATTATCCAGCTGCTGACGGTGGTTCATCCAACGCTGGCAGAAATTAAGAAAGAAGGGGAGTCTGGTCGTCGTAAGATCAGCCAGTACACCCGCTACGGTACTCTGGTGCTGGCAATATTCCAGTCGATCGGTATTGCTACCGGTCTGCCGAATATGCCTGGTATGCAGGGCCTGGTAATGAATCCAGGCTTTGCATTCTATTTCACCGCTGTTGTAAGTCTGGTTACAGGGACGATGTTCCTGATGTGGTTGGGCGAACAGATTACTGAACGTGGTATCGGCAACGGTATCTCAATCATTATCTTCGCCGGTATTGTCGCGGGACTCCCGCCAGCCATTGCCCATACTATCGAGCAAGCGCGTCAAGGCGACCTGCACTTCCTCGTGTTGCTGTTGGTTGCAGTATTAGTATTTGCAGTGACGTTCTTTGTTGTATTTGTTGAGCGTGGTCAACGCCGCATTGTGGTAAACTACGCGAAACGTCAGCAAGGTCGTCGTGTCTATGCTGCACAGAGCACACATTTACCGCTGAAAGTGAATATGGCGGGGGTAATCCCGGCAATCTTCGCTTCCAGTATTATTCTGTTCCCAGCGACCATCGCGTCATGGTTCGGGGGCGGGACTGGTTGGAACTGGCTGACAACAATTTCGCTGTATTTGCAGCCTGGGCAACCGCTTTATGTGTTACTCTATGCGTCTGCAATCATATTCTTCTGTTTCTTCTACACGGCGTTGGTTTTCAACCCGCGTGAAACAGCAGATAACCTGAAGAAGTCCGGTGCATTTGTACCAGGAATTCGTCCGGGAGAGCAAACGGCGAAGTATATCGATAAAGTAATGACCCGCCTGACTCTGGTTGGTGCGCTCTACATTACCTTTATCTGCCTGATCCCGGAGTTCATGCGTGATGCAATGAAAGTACCGTTCTACTTCGGTGGGACCTCACTGCTTATCGTTGTTGTCGTGATTATGGACTTTATGGCTCAAGTGCAAACTCTGATGATGTCAAGTCAGTACGAGTCTGCATTGAAGAAGGCGAATCTGAAAGGCTACGGCCGTTAACAGTCGCCCGAGAAGTTACGGAGAGTAAAAATGAAAGTTCGTGCTTCCGTCAAGAAATTATGCCGTAACTGCAAAATCGTTAAGCGTGATGGTGTCATCCGTGTGATTTGCAGTGCCGAGCCGAAGCATAAACAGCGCCAAGGCTGATTTATTCGCATATTTTTCTTGCAAAGTTGGGTTGAGCTGGCTAGATTAGCCAGCCAATCTTTTGTATGTCTGTGCGTTTCCATTTGAGTATCCTGAAAACGGGCTTTTCAGCATGGTGCGTACATATTAAATAGTAGGAGTGCATAGTGGCCCGTATAGCAGGCATTAACATTCCTGATCAGAAACATGCTGTGATCGCATTAACTTCGATCTACGGCGTCGGCAAGACCCGTTCTAAAGCCATTCTGGCTGCCGCGGGTATCGCTGAAGATGTTAAGATCAGTGAGCTGTCTGAAGAACAAATCGACACGCTGCGTGACGAAGTTGCCAAATTTGTCGTTGAAGGTGATCTGCGCCGTGAAGTTAGCATGAGCATCAAGCGCCTTATGGACCTTGGTTGCTATCGCGGTTTGCGTCATCGTCGTGGTCTCCCGGTTCGCGGTCAGCGTACCAAGACCAACGCACGTACCCGTAAGGGTCCGCGCAAACCGATCAAGAAATAATCGGGGTGATTGAATAATGGCAAAGGCACCAATTCGTGCACGTAAACGTGTAAGAAAACAAGTCTCTGACGGCGTGGCTCATATCCATGCTTCTTTTAACAACACCATCGTTACCATTACTGATCGTCAGGGTAACGCACTGGGTTGGGCAACAGCCGGTGGTTCCGGTTTCCGTGGTTCTCGCAAATCCACTCCGTTTGCAGCTCAGGTTGCAGCAGAGCGTTGCGCTGAAGCCGTAAAAGAATACGGTATCAAGAATCTGGAAGTTATGGTCAAAGGACCGGGTCCAGGTCGCGAATCTACTGTTCGTGCTCTGAACGCCGCTGGTTTCCGCATCACTAATATTACTGATGTGACTCCGATCCCTCATAACGGTTGTCGTCCGCCGAAAAAACGTCGCGTATAACGCTGTCGTTTCTAGGATTGTTGGAGAAAGAAAATGGCAAGATATTTGGGTCCTAAGCTCAAGCTGAGCCGTCGTGAGGGCACTGACTTATTCCTTAAGTCTGGCGTTCGCGCGATCGATACCAAGTGTAAAATTGAACAAGCTCCTGGCCAGCACGGTGCGCGTAAACCGCGTCTGTCTGACTATGGTGTGCAGTTGCGTGAAAAGCAAAAAGTTCGCCGTATCTACGGTGTGCTGGAGCGTCAGTTCCGTAACTACTACAAAGAAGCAGCACGTCTGAAAGGCAACACCGGTGAAAACCTGTTGGGTCTGCTGGAAGGTCGTCTGGACAACGTTGTATACCGTATGGGCTTCGGTGCCACTCGTGCAGAAGCACGTCAGCTGGTCAGCCATAAAGCAATTATGGTAAACGGTCGTGTTGTTAACATCGCTTCTTATCAGGTTAGTCCGAATGACGTTGTTAGCATTCGTGAGAAAGCGAAGAAGCAGTCTCGCGTGAAAGCCGCTCTGGAGCTGGCTGAGCAGCGTGAAAAGCCAACCTGGCTGGAAGTTGATGCTGGCAAGATGGAAGGTACGTTCAAGCGTAAGCCGGAGCGTTCTGATCTGTCTGCGGACATTAACGAACACCTGATCGTCGAGCTTTACTCCAAGTAAAGCTTAGTACCAAAGAGAGGACACAATGCAGGGTTCTGTGACAGAGTTTCTAAAACCGCGCCTGGTAGATATCGAGCAAGTGAGTTCGACGCACGCCAAGGTGACCCTTGAGCCTTTAGAGCGTGGCTTTGGCCATACTTTGGGTAACGCACTGCGCCGTATTCTGCTCTCATCGATGCCGGGTTGCGCGGTGACCGAGGTTGAGATTGATGGTGTACTACATGAGTACAGCACCAAAGAAGGCGTTCAGGAAGATATCCTGGAAATCCTGCTCAACCTGAAAGGGCTGGCGGTGAGAGTTCAGGGTAAAGATGACGTTATTCTTACCTTGAATAAATCTGGCATTGGCCCTGTGACTGCAGCCGACATTACCCATGATGGTGATGTCGAAATCGTCAAGCCACAGCACGTGATCTGCCACCTGACCGATGAGAATGCATCTATTAGCATGCGTATCAAAGTTCAGCGCGGTCGTGGTTATGTGCCGGCTTCTACCCGAATTCATTCGGAAGAAGATGAGCGCCCAATCGGCCGTCTGCTGGTCGACGCATGCTACAGCCCTGTAGAGCGTATTGCCTACAATGTTGAAGCAGCGCGTGTAGAACAGCGTACCGACCTGGACAAGCTGGTCATCGAAATGGAAACCAACGGCACAATCGATCCTGAAGAGGCGATTCGTCGTGCGGCAACCATTCTGGCTGAACAACTTGAAGCTTTCGTTGACTTACGTGATGTACGTCAGCCGGAAGTTAAAGAAGAGAAACCAGAATTCGATCCGATCCTGCTGCGCCCTGTTGACGATCTGGAATTGACTGTCCGCTCTGCTAACTGCCTCAAAGCAGAAGCTATCCACTATATCGGTGATCTGGTACAGCGTACTGAGGTTGAGCTTCTTAAGACGCCTAACCTTGGTAAAAAATCTCTTACTGAGATTAAAGACGTGCTGGCTTCCCGTGGACTGTCTCTGGGCATGCGCCTGGAAAACTGGCCACCGGCAAGCATCGCTGACGAGTAACCGGATCACAGGTTAAGGTTTTACTGAGAAGGATAAGGTCATGCGCCATCGTAAGAGTGGTCGTCAACTGAACCGCAACAGCAGCCATCGCCAGGCTATGTTCCGCAATATGGCAGGTTCACTGGTTCGTCATGAAATCATCAAGACGACCCTGCCGAAAGCGAAAGAGCTGCGTCGCGTAGTTGAGCCGCTGATTACTCTTGCCAAGACTGATAGCGTAGCTAATCGTCGTCTGGCATTCGCCCGTACTCGTGATAACGAGATCGTGGCAAAACTGTTTAACGAACTGGGCCCGCGTTTCGCGAGCCGCGCCGGTGGTTACACTCGCATTCTGAAGTGTGGCTTCCGTGCAGGCGACAACGCGCCGATGGCATACATCGAGCTGGTTGATCGTTCAGAGAAAACAGAAGCTGCTGCAGAGTAATCTGTAGTAACGTAAAAAAACCCGCCTCGGCGGGTTTTTTTATATCCGTCATATCCCCACTTACCTACAATATCTGTACTCTTTTTGTTCATCACTGGAGTGTTGTATGTGGTTACTGGACCAGTGGGCAGAGCGCCATATTACTGATGCGCAGTCTAAAGGTGAGTTTGATGGTTTGCCTGGTACAGGAGAACCGTTGGTTCTTGACGATGATTCCCACATTCCGCCTGAACTTCGAGCCGGATTCCGTTTATTAAAAAATGCGGGATGTCTTCCTCCTGAGCTTGAGCAGCGCAGAGAGGCAATACAGCTGCTTGAAATACTTGCAGGGATCCGCAAAGATGATCCCCATTATCAGGAAGTGAGTCGAAGACTGTCACTACTGGAACTGAAACTTCGGCAGGCTGGACTCAGCACCGAGTTTTTACACGGTGAATACGCAGATAAGCTGCTACAAAAGATCAACGACGAATAGCGGAGATAGCATGTACCGTATTGGTGAATTAGCGAAACTGGCTGACGTGACGCCTGATACTATCCGCTACTATGAAAAGCAGCAGATGATGGAACATGAAATACGTACAGAAGGCGGGTTTCGTCTCTATACGGAAAGCGATCTTCAGCGTCTAAAGTTTATTCGCTATGCCCGTCAGCTTGGTTTCACTCTGGAATCGATCCGCGAACTGCTTTCGATCCGCATCGATCCCGAACACCATACCTGCCAGGAATCAAAAGGGATCGTCCAGGAAAGATTGCAGGAAGTGGAAGCGAGAATAGCTGAGCTTCAGGCGATGCAACGGTCGCTGCAGCGATTGAATGACGCGTGTTGTGGCAAGGCACACAGCAGCGTGTACTGCTCTATCCTTGAAGCACTTGAGCAAGGCGCCAGTGGATCACCATCAGGCTGTTGATTTATTGAACGGTCAGGTCTACACTCGCGGCGTAAATTACGACAACCGGAGGTATTATGAGTCGTTATCAGCACACTAAAGGGCAGATAAAAGATAACGCCATTGAGGCGCTTCTACATGACCCACTGTTCAGGCAGCGCGTTGAGAAAAATAAGAAAGGGAAAGGAAGTTATCTACGTAAAGGTAAATATGGTAATCGGGGTAACTGGGAGGCCAGTGGCAAGAAAGTCATTCACTTTTTTACCACTGGCCTTCTTGTTTCAGTGAGTGCTTAAGAGCGGTTATTCTGTTCTTTCAGCAGGTCACGAATTTCACTCAGCAATACTTCTTCTTTCGATGGCGCCGGCGGTGCTGCTGGCTCTTCCGCTTTTTTACGGTTCAGTTTGTTGATCAGCTTGATTGCCATAAAGATAGCAAACGCAACAATAACGAAATCAAAGATATTCTGAATAAATACACCGTAATGCATAACGACTGCAGGGATATCTCCCTGTGCATCACGTAGTGTTAAAGCAAACTGTTTAAAATCAATTCCACCAATTAACAACCCCAGCGGCGGCATGATGATATCGGCAACCAGTGATGAAACAATCTTCCCAAATGCCGCACCAATAATGACACCCACTGCCAAATCGACAACATTCCCGCGCATCGCGAATTCACGAAATTCTTTAATAATGCTCATCTTATTCTCCCTATGCAGCTGACGTTTATAAGTTTAACAAATGTTTAGGCAATTTCCATTTATGTATTGCCTAAATAAAAATTTATTAAACCATGAAAAATAAAGGGAAATAATTTAGGCGCAGTTTCAGCGCCCAAATTATTACAGGAAGAACGGACTTGGCTGGAATAGTCGCTCGACGTCGGTAATAAACTTTTTATCTGTCAGGAACATAATTACGTGATCGCCCTGTTCAATACGCAGGTTATCATTGGCAATCATCACATCGTTACCACGCACAACGGCGCCAATAATGGTTCCTGGTGGAAGTTTAATTTCATCAATTGAGCGACCCACAACCCGTGACGTCGTTTCATCACCGTGTGCAACGGCTTCAATAGCTTCCGCGACGCCACGGCGCAGTGAAGATACACCAACAATATCCGCTTTACGCACATGACTGAGCAGCGCAGAGATGGTTGCCTGCTGCGGTGAAATCGCAATATCGATCACGCTGCCTTGCACCAGATCGACGTATGCTCTGCGTTGGATCAACACCATCACTTTCTTGGCGCCCATCCGTTTGGCAAGCATCGCCGACATGATATTCGCTTCATCATCGTTGGTTACCGCAATGAACAGATCAACCTGATCGATATGTTCTTCCGCCAGCAGCTCTTGATCCGAGGCATCACCAAAAAAGACGATCGTATTTTGCAGTTTCTCTGCAAGCTCGGATGCGCGCTGTTGATTACGTTCAATCAGTTTGACGCTGTAATCTTTTTCCAGCCGCCGTGCCAGCCCGGCGCCAATATTACCGCCGCCCACTAACATAATGCGTTTGTAAGGCTTTTCCAGACGCTGTAATTCGCTCATTACGGCGCGAATATGCTGCGAGGCCGCGATGAAGAAAACTTCATCACCCGCTTCAACAATGGTAGAACCTTGCGGACGGATCGGTCGGTCATGACGGAAAATCGCCGCAACGCGGGTATCGATGTGCGGCATATGCTCACGCATTGTCGACAGCGCATTACCAATCAGCGGCCCACCGTAATAGGCTTTCACCACGGCCAGGCTGACTTTTCCTTCGGCAAAATTCACTACCTGCAATGCGCCCGGATATTCAATCAGGCGATAAATGCTATCGATAACCAGTTGCTCAGGCGCAATCAGGTGATCGATAGGCACCGCATCAGATTGAAATAGCTTGTCCGCATCACGAACGTAATCCGGTGAACGAATACGAGCGATGCGATTAGGCGTGTTAAACAGTGAATAAGCTACCTGACAGGCAACCATATTTGTTTCATCTGAGCTGGTTACGGCAACCAGCATATCAGCATCGTCGGCACCGGCTTCTCGTAGAACGCGGGGATGCGAACCATGCCCTTGCACGACACGGAGATCAAACTTGTCCTGCAGGCTACGCAGGCGCTCACCATTGGTATCGACTACCGTGATATCGTTGTTCTCTCCGACCAGGTTTTCAGCCAGCGTACCGCCAACTTGCCCTGCGCCCAGAATGATAATTTTCATCAGTCGCGACCCGTTATCTCATCACTTTTTGATTAGCTTAGCGTAAAAGAAACCATCACCATCTTCCGCACTCGGTAAATTCTGACGTCCAGGTTTTTCCGGCGTACCAGTGACGCTTAATACCGCATCTGGCGTGCGCGCAAGGAAGGCGGCAATTTGCTGTTGGTTTTCTTCTGGCAGGATAGAGCAGGTTGCATAAACCAGCGTGCCGCCAGGTTTAAGATGTGGCCAGGTTGCATTCAGGATTTCAGCCTGCAACTGGGCAAGTTCAGCAATATCCCGGTCGCGACGTAGCCATTTGATATCCGGATGGCGACGGATCACTCCGGTGGCAGAACACGGAGCGTCCAGCAAAATACGGTCAAACTGTTGTTCACCGCACCACTGCTGTGGATAGCGGCCATCACCCTGTTTTACGGTTGCCTTCATACCCAGACGTTTTAGATTGTCGAAAACGCGCGATAAGCGTTTTTCATCAACATCGACAGCCATTACGTTAGCGTGCGGAGCAACTTCCAGAATGTGAGTGGTTTTGCCCCCCGGTGCACAGCATAGGTCGAGGATCTGTTCACCGTCCTCCGGCAACAGATAGTTTATGCATCCTTGAGCGGAAGCATCCTGGACGGTTACCCAGCCTTCATCAAAACCTGGAAGGGCGTGCACAGGAGCTGGCGTTTCCAGACGCACTGCATCCGGGTAATCTGGATGCGGGAAACCGGTTAATCCCGCTTCGGTCAGCAGGTCCAGCCAGGCATCGCGCGTATGATGGTTACGATTGACACGTAACCACATCGGCGGTCGCTGGTTATTGGCTTCAAGAATGGCTTCCCACTGCTGCGGATAAGCGGTCTTAATACGTTTCACCAGCCAGGAGGGGTGTAAGAAACGTAAATCGCTTTGAGAGAATTCAGCCTGCAGCTCTTCCTGGCGGCGCTGAAACTGGCGCAGCACGCCGTTGATCAGCCCTTTAAGCTGCGGACGCTTAATAACGACTGCGCCTTCTACGGTCTCTGCCAAAGCAGCATGTGGTGGAATACGAGTATGCAGCAGTTGGTAGAAGCCCACCATGATCAGATAGTGAACAGTGCGCTGTTTGCCCGTCATTGGACGTTCCATCAACTGCTGGATCATCCACTCCAGTTGGGAGAGTGTACGCAACACGCCGAAGCAAAGCTCCTGCAACAGTGCTTTGTCTTTATCGGCAACTTTTTGCTGCATGGCGGGCAGCACGTTGCTTAATGATTGTCCCTTTTCGACAACCTGTTCGACGGCCTGGGCCGCCATACTGCGTAAATTAAGATGTTTTTTCATAAGCGCAAAAATAAAAATGCCCGGAGATACCGGGCTTAAAGAGATGAACCGTCATACCAGACGGTTACCGGGTACAAACCATTCCCGGCGCGAATTAAGCAGATCCTGCGCGCTCATGGCTTTTTTACCGGCAGGTTGCAAAGAGACGAGATTCAGGATGCCATCGCCCGTTGCGACCTGGATACCCTGTTTTGTCGCCTCAAGAATAGTGCCTGGCGCGGCCTGTGTGTTCGCTGTAATAACCGTAGCTTGCCAGACTTTCACTGGCTGGCCGTCGATTTCAAGCCAGCTCATTGGCCACGGGTTAAAGGCGCGGATGCAGCGTTCCAACTGAGCGGCTGAAAGCGACCAGTCGATACGGGCCTCTTCTTTGCTGAGTTTTTCTGCATGCGTAACCAGTGATTCATCTTGAACAACAGGTTTTATCGTGCCAGCAGCCAGCTGTTTTAGCGTTTCAATCAGCCCCTGAGGTCCTAAATCTGCCAGCTTATCGTATAACGAACCGCTGGTATCTTCTGCAGTTATCGGGCAGGACAGCTTAAGCAACATATCACCGGTGTCGAGGCCAACATCCATCTGCATGATGGTCACACCAGTTTCGGCGTCGCCTGCCCACAGTGAGCGCTGGATTGGGGCTGCGCCACGCCAGCGTGGAAGCAGGGAACCGTGAACGTTGATACAACCCAGACGCGGCATTTCCAGTACGGCTTTTGGCAGTATCAGGCCATATGCTACCACTACCATCACGTCTGCGCGTAAATCAGCAACCAGCTGCTGGTTTTCCTGAGGACGAAGAGAGACGGGTTGGAAAACCGGTATCCCTTTTTCTTCCGCCAGCACTTTTACCGGGCTGGGCATCAGCTTTTTACCGCGTCCCGCCGGGCGGTCCGGTTGGGTAAACACGCCAACGACGTTATGTCCAGAAGACAACAGCGCGTCGAGATGACGCGCTGCAAAGTCAGGTGTACCCGCAAAAATAATACGTAGTGAGTCTGACACGTTGATTCTTGTCCTTAAGCTCGGGCGTTCAGGCGGTCGAGTTTTTCAACTTTCTGACGAATGCGTTGTTGCTTCAACGGAGACAGATAATCGATAAACAGTTTACCGACCAGGTGATCCATTTCATGTTGAATGCAGATAGCCAGCAGGCCATCGGCTTCCAGTTCAAAAGATTTGCCGTTGCGATCGAGCGCACGAATTTTTACTTTCTCTGCGCGCGGTACTAACGCTCGCTGTTCGGGAATAGACAGGCAGCCTTCTTCAATACCTGTTTCGCCGTCTTTTTCCAGCAGCTCTGGGTTAATGAGTACCAACTGCTCGTCGCGATTTTCAGAGACATCAATAACAATGATGC
The DNA here is from genome assembly GCF_030336655.1 of Citrobacter sp. Cb041. Classification (NCBI taxonomy): domain Bacteria; kingdom Pseudomonadati; phylum Pseudomonadota; class Gammaproteobacteria; order Enterobacterales; family Enterobacteriaceae; genus Citrobacter; species Citrobacter sp. Cb041. The sequence goes on from NZ_JAOWDD010000033.1 coordinate 34,516, forward strand.
GCTGATGAATATCGACCTGAGTTGCTGCCAGACCGATACCTTCTTCGGCGTACATCGTTTCGAACATATCATCAACGATACGCTGAATTTCTGCATTCACTTCTTCGACCGGTTTTGCGACTTTGCGAAGGCGCTCGTCCGGAATATGTAACACTTGCAAAACTGACATAGTTATCCAGAGTTGTGTTCAGGAGTTGAAAAGATTATTACCTCTATTCTAGACAAAACCCCCTCTGATTGACAGCATCAGTGACCAATCGCAAAGATTGCCAGGACTGCTTGTGGCAGGGGAACAGGGATGACCAAAATCGAAATTTGGCTACGTTTAGCACAAGTGAATGAACTGTATGGTGATGAGATGGTGCGCGTTGCCCACTGGCTCAATACTCAGCCGTGTATTAACAACGTGGTACTTCATCATGCTGGGCTCTCCCCCCGCCAGGCCCGGCGCTTTTTAACCTTTCCAGATCAGACGCTGGAAAAAACGCTGCGCTGGCTTGAACAGCCCAACCATCATTTTGTGGTTGCCGACAGCGAGCATTATCCGGCACAGCTCCGTGCAATTGAGGATTATCCTGGGGTGCTTTTTGTGGCAGGAAATCCCATATGCCTTAGCTCGTTTCAGGTTGCCGTCGTCGGTAGCCGACAGCACTCCTGGTATGGCGAACGCTGGGGGCGGCTGTTTTGTGAAAAGCTTGCAGCATGCGGCGTGACGATCACCAGCGGCCTGGCCCGGGGGATTGATGGTGTGGCGCACAATGCTGCGATAAACCGAGAGGGCACGAGTATTGCGGTGCTGGGAAATGGGCTTGAGACCATTCATCCACGACAGCATGTCAGTCTGGCTAAACGACTGATTGAGGCTGGAGGCGCACTGGTGTCTGAGTTCCCATTAGATACGCTTCCTTTGCCGCGCAATTTTCCCCGACGAAATCGCATTATTAGTGGTCTAAGTAAAGGAGTCCTGGTTGTAGAAGCTGCTCAGCGTAGCGGGTCACTGGTCACTGCGCGTTGTGCACTGGAACAAGGGCGGGAGGTTTTTGCGTTGCCTGGACCGATTGGAAGTCCGGGAAGTGAAGGTCCACATTGGCTTATTCAGCAGGGAGCCACGCTTGTGACGGCCCCAGAAGAAATTCTGGAAAATTTGCAATATGGGCTGCAATGGTTGCCAGATGAACCTGAAAAATCAATTTATTCGCCAGATCACGAAGAGGTGGCATTGCCATTTCCGGAGCTCCTGGCTAACGTAGGAGATGAGGTAACACCTGTTGACGTCGTCGCTGAACGTGCCGGCCAACCTGTGCCAGAGGTAGTGGCTCAACTGCTCGAACTGGAGTTAGCAGGATGGATCGCAGCTGTACCCGGCGGCTATGTCCGATTGAGGAGGGCATGCCATGTTCGACGTACTAATGTATTTGTTTGAGACATATATCCATAACGAAGCTGAGCTGCGTGTGGATCAGGACAAACTGGAACGGGATCTTACCGACGCTGGTTTTGATCGTGAAGACATCTACAACGCGTTACTTTGGCTGGAAAAGCTTGCTGATTATCAGGATGGTCTTGCCGAACCTATGCAGCTGGCATCTGATCCTCTTTCTATACGTATTTATACCGCAGAAGAGTGCGATCGACTGGATGCAAGCTGTAGAGGGTTCCTGCTATTCCTGGAACAGATTCAGGTGCTAAACCTCGAAACACGAGAAATGGTCATTGAGCGCGTACTCGCGCTGGATACGGCAGAGTTCGATCTGGAAGACCTGAAGTGGGTGATCCTGATGGTGCTTTTCAATATTCCAGGTTGTGAAAATGCCTATCAGCAAATGGAAGAATTACTCTTTGAAGTGAATGAAGGTATGCTGCATTAATCAATCTTCATTCAGTATGAGTTGTTATGGCTAAATCAGCACTGTTTACGGTGCGTAAAAACGAGCCCTGCCCACAATGCGGGGCTGAACTGGTTATTCGTTCCGGGAAACACGGTCCGTTTCTCGGTTGTTCACACTATCCAGAATGCGATTACATCCGTCCGCTGAAATCTTCCGCGGACGGACATATTGTCAAAGTTCTGGAGGGTAAGCTTTGTCCTGCATGTGGCGCCGAGCTGGTGCTGAGACAGGGAAGATTCGGGATGTTTATTGGATGCAGCGATTATCCAACGTGTGAACACACCGAACTTATCGACAAGCCAGATGAAACAGCAATAGTCTGTCCTCAATGCCAGACTGGCCACCTGGTTCAGCGGCGTTCCCGTTATGGCAAAACGTTTTACTCCTGCGATCGCTATCCGGAGTGCCAGTTTGTCATTAACTTCAAACCGTTAGCCGGAGAGTGTCCTGAGTGCCATTATCCGCTACTCATCGAAAAGAAAACCGCGCAGGGTGTGAAGCATTTCTGTGCCAGTAAACAATGTGGAAAGCCGTTCTCGGCGGAATAAAAAAGTGAATAATAACCTGCCCACAGGCCCTATCGCTGCTGCGATAGCGGTTCTGAAACAAGAAAAAGTCATCGCCTATCCAACAGAAGCTGTATTTGGTGTCGGCTGCGATCCCGACAGCGAAACGGCTGTTACCCGTCTGTTGGAGCTAAAACAACGCCCAGTCGATAAAGGCTTAATTTTGATTGCGGCAAATTTTGACCAGCTCAAGCCCTATATTGACGATAGCACGCTTACTGATGCTCAACGTGAGGCTGTGTTCGCTCGCTGGCCTGGTCCTGTCACCTTCGTTTTCCCTGCGCCTGTGACTACGCCTCGTTGGTTGACCGGTCGTTTTGACTCGCTGGCCGTGCGAGTCACCGATCATCCGCTGGTGGTTGCATTGTGCCTGGCTTATGGCAAACCGTTAGTCTCCACCAGTGCTAATTTGAGTGGCTTACCGCCTTGCAGAACGGTAGAGGAAGTCCGCGCGCAGTTTGGTACAGACTTTCCCGTAGTTGAAGGGGAGACCGGAGGGCGTTTGAATCCTTCGGAGATCCGTGATGCTCTGACCGGTGAACAGTTTCGACAGGGGTAATATGAAAGAAGCCTATGCTGTTTTTGGTAATCCGATAGCGCACAGTAAATCGCCCTTTATTCATCAGCAATTTGCAGAGCAGTTGAAAATTGATCATTCCTATGGACGTGTACTGGCACCTATCAATGATTTTGTGAATACGCTGAATGCCTTTTTTGCTGAGGGTGGGAAGGGGGCAAATGTCACTGTGCCTTTTAAAGAAGAGGCGTTTGCGCGTGCCGATGAATTAACGGAGCGGGCATCGCTTGCTGGAGCGGTCAACACTCTTAAACGACTTGAGGATGGGCGTTTACTGGGAGATAACACGGATGGTATCGGCTTATTAAGCGATCTTGAACGTTTATCTTTCATTCGCCCCGGATCACGAGTTCTGTTGATTGGTGCCGGTGGCGCATCCCGTGGGGTTTTATTACCTCTTCTTTCTCTGGATTGTGCGGTAACCATCGTTAACCGTACTGCTTCGCGCGCAGAAGAACTGGCACAAATCTTCTCCCATACCGGCAGTGTGCAGGCGGTGGGAATGGACGAGCTTGATAATTACAGTTTTGATTTAATTATTAATGCGACATCCAGCGGAATTAGCGGTGAGGTACCAGCCATTCCGACATCGCTTATTCACTCCTCTGTCTATTGCTATGACATGTTTTATCAGCAAGGGCATACACCGTTCCTTTCCTGGTGTGCTGAACATGGGGCGAAACAGTATGCCGATGGTCTGGGGATGCTGGTGGGACAAGCAGCGCACGCCGTTTTACTCTGGCATGGTGTATTGCCACAGATTGAGCCCGTCATCAAAAGCATGCAACAGGAAATGTCGGCATGAATCAGGCGATCCAGTTTCCCGATCGAGAAGAATGGCGGACGGATATTAGCGCCGTTGTTTTCCCGGCGTTGGTCCATGGTATGCAGTTAACATGCGCTATATCAGGGGAGACGTTGGCGTCCCGCTTTGGCGGCTGCACGCCTGAACAATGGCTGGAAACCTTTCAACAGCATCGCTGGGACCTGGAAGAAGAGGCCGAAGCATTGATCCAGGACCAGCAGGAAAACTCTCAGGGTTGGGTTTGGTTACTCTGATTTAAATACTCATCTTTCCATTTAACGTAGTTGTTAGCAGAGTATTTTAAGCCTACTTTCTCTTCGTCACTTAATGGCCGGATCTGTTTAACCGGACTACCCAGGTACAGATATCCACTCTCCAGGCGTTTGTTTTGCGGCACCAGGCTTCCTGCCCCAATCATAACGTCGTCTTCTACCACTACGCCGTCCAGTAAAATTGATCCCATACCGACCAATACGCGGTTGCCAATGATGCAGCCGTGTAGCATGACTTTATGACCGACCGTCACATCCTCACCCACGATCAATGGATTACCTTGCGGATTAGATGTGGATTTATGTGTGACATGGAGAACGCTGCCGTCCTGAATGTTTGTACGGGCGCCGATTTGTACATAGTTGACGTCGCCACGAATCGCAACCAGCGGCCAAATCCCGACGTCATCAGCCAAACGAGTATCACCAATGACGACGCTACTGGTGTCGATCATCACGCGTTTTCCGATCTGTGGGAAAAGATCCTTATAAGGACGTAATACATCAGACATGTTTACCTCAACAAAAATAGAGCAGTAATGAAGACTTTGGTTGGATTATCGAGACTGTGCAAGTGATTTAGCTATCAAAAATCAGCCAAATTGCGCAGGAATATAGCGAAAGGGGTGAAAAACAAGCACTCAGCAAAAAAGATCCAAAAAATACTTGTGCTAAAAAATGGGATCCCTATAATGCGCCTCCATCGACACGGCGGATGTGAATCACTTCACGCAAACAGCCGGTTCGGTTGAAGAGAAAAACCTGAAAATGAGGGTTGACTCTGAAAGAGGAAAGCGTAATATACGCCACCTCGCGACAGAGCGCTAAAGCGCGTCGCAACTGCTCTTTAACAATTTATCAGACAATCTGTGTGGGCACTCGAAGATACGGATTCTTAACGTCGCAAGACGAAAAATGAATACCAAGTCTCTGAGTGAACACGTAATTCATTACGAAGTTTAATTCACGAGCATCAAACTTAAATTGAAGAGTTTGATCATGGCTCAGATTGAACGCTGGCGGCAGGCCTAACACATGCAAGTCGAACGGTAGCACAGAGGAGCTTGCTCCTTGGGTGACGAGTGGCGGACGGGTGAGTAATGTCTGGGAAACTGCCCGATGGAGGGGGATAACTACTGGAAACGGTAGCTAATACCGCATAACGTCGCAAGACCAAAGAGGGGGACCTTCGGGCCTCTTGCCATCGGATGTGCCCAGATGGGATTAGCTAGTAGGTGGGGTAACGGCTCACCTAGGCGACGATCCCTAGCTGGTCTGAGAGGATGACCAGCCACACTGGAACTGAGACACGGTCCAGACTCCTACGGGAGGCAGCAGTGGGGAATATTGCACAATGGGCGCAAGCCTGATGCAGC
>NZ_JAOWDD010000034.1:0-220560 GCF_030336655.1 Citrobacter sp. Cb041
CAGATGTTTGCCGACCTGAGCCTTGAGAGCCGGGCGCTGAAAGACGTTATCGAAAAAAAGCTTTAAAACCAGCCTTTAAGCGTGAGCTGGTCACTCATCTGATAACGACATTTGGACTCAGTATCCGTCAGGCCTGCCGGAGTCTGAACCTGAGCAGAACGGTTTACCATCACCGTCCGGATACCACGCGTGACGAACCCGTTATTGTCGCGTTGCAGGCAGTGGCTGAGCGATACCCACGATACGGTTTTCCGAAACTTTTTCAGGTTCTGAGGCGGCAGGGACACCCGTGGAATCACAAAAGGATCCACCGTATTTACTGTCTGCTGAAGCTGAACTTTCGTCGTAAGGGCAAACAGCGGTTGCCGGTGCGTAATCCCTCGCCACTGGCCACGCCGGAAGCGCTGAATCAGAGCTGGTCTGTCGATTTTATGCATGATGCCCTGGTCTGTGGCCGTCGTTTTCGCACGTTCAATGTTGTTGATGACTTTAACCGTGAGGCATTGTCGATTGAAATCGATCTGAATCTGCCAGCTCTGCGGATGGTCCGTGTACTCGACAGGATCGCCGCAAATCGCGGCTATCCTGTCATGCTACGCATTGATAACGATCCGGAATTTATCTCACTGGCTCTGGCTGAATGGGCAGAGAAATATGCAGTAAAACTGGAATTTATCCAGCCGGGTAAGCCGACACAGAACGCTTTTATTGAGCGCTTTAACCGGACATACCGTACAGAAATACTCGATTTTTATCTGTTCAGAATGCTGAATGAAGTGCGGGAAATCACGGAGAAATGGTTGTCAGAATATAACTGTGAACGCTCGCATGAAGCACTGAACAATATGACACCGGAGGAATACCGACAGCACCATTATTTTGCCGGGATCTCAAAAAATGCATGGAACTAAAACGGGTCTATTTACACGTCCACACATAGAATCCTCCAGTCGGTAGACTGAAAGTATAGAAGGCGGCTGAGTTTGATGTTTCGTCTTGCGCTAATGCTCAGCAGGTATCAGACGAATCATCAAAATGCTCGCGAGGTATTGGAGGGACGCGTATTATTGTGGGTGAGCGAGCAGGTAAACTACTGGTGTAAAATCAAACAATTCAACTGTATACGGTATAATTGACGGTATTGGTTGTCTGTATTCGTAATTTTATCTTTTTAGAACAATGAAATAATATGTTCATTTATAATCAAGCACTGATATCGCTGGCCTGTTCGGGACGTTGCATTGGCGATTTCCCGAACAGACAAGGCTGTGGAGAAGGTGAGTCATAAAAGCAATGGAAAAGTATCACCCAATAGAATGGGTTACACTGTATAAATACGAATGTCGTGCGCCTGAAACGCCGTGGCATACTCTTTGCTGATATTTTCCTCGACGACAATTACATCGATATTGCTGCTTTCGGTAACGACATAACGGGCGACGGCCGGGATCTTTTCAGCCGTCAGCGCGACAATAGTTTCATTACACTGTTTGATCACCGCTTTTTTGAACTCACAATCCGCGTAATCAAATCCGGTTAAGCCGGATTCAGGCGACATCGCGCAGCCGCCAATAAATCCCTGATCGAATAAAATGTCCTGCACCTGCGAGATAGCGGTGGCACCCACACACCCTCCAGAAGATCGTTGCACCGCGCCGCCCAGCATAATGACGTCAAACAGTGGTTTTTTTAGTAAAACGGCGGCAATCTCCGGGGAATTTGTTACCACGGTTAACGCCAGCTCGGCGGGTAGGGCTTCAGCCATCGCCAGATTAGTACTGCCCGTGTCGATAAAAATGCAGCTTCCGGATTTGACCATCCGGGCGCATCTCTGCGCGATGTTGCTCTTTTTCGCCACATTAATACTCTTGCGCACGGTGATGTCTTCGGATTCAGGGAGTGCAATGACCGCGCCGCCATAGACTTTTTTACACACGCCATCTTTACTCAGTTCATGCAGGTCGCGGCGGATTGTATGTTCCGAAACGCCTAACCTGCTGGCGAGTTCGGAACAGATGACTCTGCCGTTTTCCTGCAGGATCTGATAGATAAGCGCCTGGCGCTGTTCAGGGAATGCTGCGTAATCGAGCATCAATACTCCAGTGAAATAAACATCGAGCAATAACAAGCATAATTGTGCATTATGGTTCACGATGTCAACATCCCTTTAGGGAACCTATTGTTTGGATACAACAAGAAGAGGTTAGCTATGAAGGTTGCGCATGTGGCGTTATGGACACGGGATCTTGAGCAACAAGCTCAATTCTGGGTCACGTTTTTTGACGCAAAGATCAACGAAAATTACTGCAGTAAAACCAATCCAGGATTTGAATCCTATTTTGTCAAAATTGGTGAGGATATCGCGATTGAGTTAATGACTAAGCCTGGACTGACAAAACATGCTCCCGACAATAACACCTCAGGCTGGGTGCATCTCGCCATTTCAGTTGGCGGCAGTGAAAACGTTGATGCCATGGCGATGCGAGCAAAAGAACAGGGGATATTAGTTTCTGGCCCGCGCACCACCGGTGATGGCTATTACGAAGCGGTGATATGCGATCCTGACGGCAACTTGATTGAAATTGTGGCCTAAGGCTTCACGCCATCTCCAGTAGAAATGTTGTACCTGTTACCGACTATTGATGAGCATGATTCATAAGGTTGTCCTTCTTTTCACCTCTAATCACCCGCCTGTCGAGTCTCTATAATTTTTATAGTTTTCAGCATCCGGTGGCGCGTGCTGCCACCGTTTTGGAGAGTCGAAATGCAAAATCAACGGAATACCGTCTCCAGCGCCGGCGCGGAGATTATGAATCAACAATTTGATGGTAACAGCGTCTTTCCTCGCGGAGAGAAAAATGAAGCGTATGCGAAATATTTCACTGGCGACAGCTATCTGACCATGCTCTCCATGGAAGGCGTGGTGATTGGTAACGTAGCATTTGAGCCGGGCTGTCGTAACTTCTGGCATATCCATCATCAAGGGGGACAAATCTTGCTGGTGACCGGCGGCAGAGGCTGGTATCAGGCGTGGAATCAACCGGCGCGTGAACTGAAAACCGGTGATGTCGTACACATCCCGGCGGGAATGAAACACTGGCACGGCGCCGCGCGTGATAGCTGGTTTGCCCATATCGCTGTGGAAATCCCGGCCGCTGGCGCATCGAACGAGTGGCTTGAACCGGTAAGCGACGCTGAGTACAACCTGCTCCCCTGGGCTGTGCGGGTCACGCGTTCTGCAGGTAAAGAATCCGATGCCCGAAGTGAATCAGTTTGAGCTGATTATTGATACAGTTCCGCATCTACATGACCTGAATCCGTATATTCCAACGCTGGCGCTGGCACTGCTTTGTCATTGATATTGCCTCATTGAAATAAGTGCAGAAAAAAGACGCGGATTTCCGCGCCTTTTCTTTTGTTAGTGTGTCGATGGCGATGCTTCAGGATTATCCATATACAGCGTCTGGCTGGGGAACGCAAAGTCGGCGTCGTGTGCCTTGACTATCGAAATAATCTTTAAATAAACGTCCTGCTGTACCGCAAGCCATTCCTGCCACACGGTGGTTTTCGTGAAGCAATACACCATGATATTCAGCGATGAATCGGCGAATTCATTAAAATAAACCAGCAGGGTTTGTTTCTGGTCTATTCCCGGATGGTTTTGCAGCATTTCTCTGACCGACTCGACAACGGCACTGACTTTATCAGCATCTTCATATCGTAACCCGATCACCGTTTTGATGCGGCGATTCGTCATCCTTCCTGGGTTTTCTACGCTGATAGAGGAGAAAATCGAGTTTGGGACATATAACGGACGATGATCGAAGGTGTTTATTTTGGTCATTCGCCAGCCGATTTCCGTAACTGTACCTTCAATATTGCGGTCCGGGGAGCGGATCCAGTCGCCGATGCTAAAGGGTCTGTCGAAGTAGAGCATAATCCCTGAGAAAAAGTTGCTCAGAATGTCTTTGCCTGCCATACCTACAGCGATACCGCCGATGCCGCCGAAGGTTAACAGGCCGGATAAGCTCATTCCGAAATGTTCGCCATACAGCAAAATGATGGCAACCACGATGGTAATCTTGATGATTCGCGACAGGATCCTCGCGCTGGTGATATCTCTGCCTTTATTAATCTGCGTCTTTTCAAACTGATTAATTACCAGAAAAAGTTTGATGGTAAGGATCAGCGCAATCAACGAGGTGCAGATAAAGTCGACCACGCTGGAGGAGATAAATTTCAGGCTGTAATTTTCGATAACGTTATTAGCAATACTGCCTAACGTCCCGATGATAATGGCATAGACAAGAAATTGCGCGGCATGAAATATGAATCCTTTGCAGCGACGCTCTCCACGATGATACCAGACGCTCATCAGAACCAGCGCGGCACAGCAGCTGAGAATTACCGTCAAATTAAACGCATTATTTATAAACAGTTCAGCGATCATGATTCTTTCAACAGCTCCGTGGTAGTGAAATATCTTCTGATATCCTAATCCTCGAATATTTTACTCAGTTCTGGCGGTCAGATCATTAATCCATAGGGGAGATATATAATGCAATTAGCGCTATTTTCGGCGAAATAGCGCTGGTATCCACCCTGAAAGCGGTTTATGTAGCAGACAGTCAGTTGATGTCATGGTATTGTTAGCGCAAAGTAACAAGGTTTTCATCTGCAAAAGGACAGTACTATGATCATGGCTAAGCTGAAGACAGCGAAGGGACGGAAGTTTCTGTTGTGCCTGCTTGGGGTGTTTATTATCGCAGCGTCGGTCGTGACGCGAGCGACGATCGGTGGTGTGATTGAACAGTATGACATTCCGCTATCCGACTGGACCGCTTCAATGTACGCCATTCAATCGGCAATGATTTGTGTCTACAGCATGGTGTTTACGATTCTGTTGGCTATCCCGCTGGGAATCTATTTTCTCGGCGGCGACGAGCAACACTAAGCGTTTGTTATGCCGGATGAGATCGCCATCCGGCATTGAGTTGTGTAGTTAATCGTCTTCTTCGTCATCCAGTTCAACTGGCGTCTGATATTCATCCGGCTTGATGACCAGCAGGTCGCAGCGTAGGTGATCGATAACCTGTTCAGCGGTGTTACCAAGGAACGCGGCAGAAATACCGGTACGACCGACGGTACCCAGTACCACAATACCCGCCTGCAAGTGCTCAGCTAAATCAGGAATGACCTCTTCAGGTAATCCTTTTTCAACGTGCGTCACTTTCTCATCGATACTGAATTTCTGGCGCAACGCCTTCATGGCCAGCAGATGCTGTCCACGGATCGCGTCGTTATAAACGCTGGGGTCAAACTCAGGTAGTTCAATTGCGATATTGATTGGCGTAACAGGGTAGGCGCCAACCAGATGCACTTCAGTATGGTTAACCTGTTCTGCCAGTTGCAGCGTCTCTTTGACCAGTTTTTCATTGAGCGCGTTGTGATAAGGCTCTTCACTGGCGAGGTTCACCGCAACCAGCGCTTTACCCTCTTCAGGCCATGGCTGGTCTTTAACCATCCATACCGGGCTTGGACATTTGCGCAATAAATGCCAGTCGGTAGGCGTGAAAATTACGGCTTCGAGGCGGTCGTGTTGGTGTGCCATTTTGAGGACCAGGTCATGCTGAGCGCTAATGACTTCCTGGATGATGGCTTCAAAGGGACGGTTGTGCCATACCACTTTAATTTCAAGAGGGATCCCTGCTTCGATGTAGTATTTTGCTTGTTCACGGATCCATGCTGTTCGCTGGCTGATGACCCCCTGACGCATTGCCGTACGCTCATCGGGCGACAGCAGGGTAGTCATCTCGTAGGAAAAGTCATAGATTGGCAAAAAGGCTTTAATTTTGCCACCAATCCGTTGATGCAAATAAACAGCTCGCCGTAATGCTGGTTGATCGTCCTGGTTTGGATCGATGACGACCAGCATATTTTTATACATAGCCATACAGGGTCTCCTTACAACTGTCATCGCAGTTTGTAATTAAAAGAGTAACCCAATAATGTGGATTGAAACAGGGGAGAACCTCCTGCCAGATCAATAAATCGGGAAAATTTAGCGATTTGACAGAAGGATAACAGAAATGCTTGCGGAAAGATTACGCAACGTTACGCGTGTGGCCAGCAAGAACTGCCAGCGCGTCGCTATTCTCAATAGTTATGTATTTGCCTTTCACTGCCAGCATACCGCTTTTCTGGAAACGACCCAACAGGCGGCTGATGGTTTCAACCGTCAGACCCAGGTAGTTACCGATGTCGCCGCGGGTCATGGTCAGACGGAACTCACGAGGCGAGAATCCGCGCTGGGCAAAGCGGCGAGACAAGTTGTAGATAAAGGCCGCCAGGCGCTCTTCTGCATTTTTCTTCGACAACAGCAGGATCATATCCTGGTCGCCTTTGATTTCGCCACTCATCAGACGCATCATCTGCTGACGCAGATTCGGCATTTTTCCGGACAGGTCATCAAGGGTTTCGAAAGGAATTTCGCAAACCATTGAGGTTTCCAGCGCCTGGGCAAAGCTCGGGTGATGTCCGCTGCCAATCGCGTCAAAACCGACCAGATCACCCGCCAGATGGAAGCCGGTAATTTGCTCATCGCCTTGTTCGGTAATGGTATAGCTTTTAATCGTTCCGGAGCGGATAGCGTAGAGTGATTTAAGTTCATCACCTGCTTTAAAGAGCGTTTGCCCCTTTTGGATAGGCTTTTTGCGCTCGATGATGTTATCGAGCTGGTCAAGCTCATGCTCGTTAAGTGTGAACGGGATGCAAAGCTGGCTGATGCTGCAATCCTGGCAATGGATAGCACAACCGCCAGACTGAATGCGCCGTATAATTCGCTTTTCCGGGATCATAGGTCTGCTCAAGCCGTAATTGATATTTGTCAATTTTAACATCTTTTTGGTGAGCACGTAAGCCTGAGCTACTCCCAATAGAGAATAATTCAGGTATAACCGGAATGAATGTTTGTATCTCCTTGATTAACCGTATTAAATTTGTGGTCACATTATGCGAAAGTGTGACGAATAAGGCATTAATTGCCTGGAATCTAGAGTAGCAAATAGCCTTCGTGACGCAATAACCACTCTTTTCGCTGTACCCCGCCAGCATATCCAGTCATGGTGCCGTTACGCCCAATGACGCGATGGCAGGGGACCACAATGCTTACCGGGTTGGCGCCATTGGCCGCACCGACGGCTCTTGCAGCACCGGGGCGCCCTAACTGTTCGGCCAGTTGACCATAGTGCATGACCTGCCCACACGGGATAGTGCGTAATGCTTGCCAGACTTCACGCTGGAAAGGCGTGCCAGCCGTTGCCGTTTCCAGCGTGTCAATAATGCTGAGATTCCCGGCAAAATACTCCGACAGTTTATCGCTTAATCCGCCTGGGTTTTTAGCTGTAATACGCTGATAACCTTCTGTGCGGTAATGAATATCCAGCAATTGTTCCATGCGATCGCGGTGCTGATCCCATTCCACCGCGCGCAGGCGAAATTGCTCATCACAAATAACCCACAGCGGGCCCAGCGGCGTGTCGATGGTATCTTCCAGTAAGTTCAGCATCCGTTTCTCTCATTACAGCGTTCAGGCGAGGTTACACATTATCACGCCAGCGACAGTCGCAGCTATACCCCTAAAAACGGATATCTGTATGTCGTGAGTAGATCTTTTCAGCGGAGCGAGCCGGGTGAATTATTGGAAATAATCGTAAACCGTTGTCGGTATAATAGTGCGCGGTTATGATAATGCTCGTCGTAATTCGCTGGAGGAAGAAACATGAATCTTGATGATGCTTCGCTGTTTCTGGATGCTATGGGGGATGTCCAACCGCTGAAGGGCTGCGCCGATGTACATTGGCAGCCAACGCGTAATATCCGCACTCCGGCGCGTATCGATACGCTTCAACTGGATAACTTTCTCACGACGGGGTTTCTCGATATTATCCCGTTGAACGAGCCGCTGGAGTTTCGTCGCGAAGGTTTACAGCACGGCGTGACTGACAAACTGCGAACCGGAAAATATCCGCAGCAGGCGAGCCTTAATCTCATCCGCCAGCCCGTAGAAACATGCCGCCAGATGCTATTCAGTTTTATTCTACAGGCACAGCAAGATGGATTACGTAACGTGCTGGTGATACACGGTAAGGGGCGTGACGATAACGCTCATGCCAATATTGTTCGCAGCTATGTGGCGCGCTGGCTGACAGAATTTGATGACGTCCAGGCCTACTGCGCCGCTTTGCCGCATCACGGCGGCAGCGGAGCATGCTATGTGGCATTACGTAAAACCGCGCAGGCAAAACAGGAAAACTGGGAGCGTCACGCTAAGCGCAGCCGCTGAGCAACGTATTTATCAGGCGGCCAGTACTCTGTTCCTGCCTTCGTGCTTGGCTTTGTACAACGCGTCGTCCACGCGTTTGAATAATTCATCAATACTTTCGTTCGTTTCGTGCCGCGCAACGCCAATGCTGACGGTAAAGCGGGGAAGACCAGGGAGAGTAACCTTGGCTACCGTCGCGCGGATCACTTCTGCAAGATTGAGGGCGACATCCAGCGAGGTTCGCGGTAGCAGCAGCACAAATTCTTCACCACCCCAGCGAAAAATAAGATCGTCTTTTCGTGCACAGGATTCCAGTGTGCGGGCCAGAGCGCAAAGCACTTCATCGCCTTTTAAATGACCGAAGAGATCGTTAATGCTTTTAAAACGATCGGTGTCGATCAACAACAGGCTGTAGTCCTGCGTCAATGACACCGCATGCGTCTGCTCCGGCTCGGTTACCTGATAAAAATGTCGGCGATTAAGTAATCCCGTTAAAGGGTCACGCAGAGCGGCATGCTCAAGCTCCTGTTCCAGCCGTTTTTGTTCGGTAATGTCATGAATAATGCACAACATGAGTTTATTACCGTAAATTTCAATCGGTCCGGCGTAGGTTTGCACATGACGTGAGGTGCCGTCAGCCAGTTTATGGACAAAGTGCAAAGGCTTATGGCCGCCGGGCAGATGGGCGATTTCATGCATTACCGGCAATATATGGCGGCCCAGCATGTTGATCTCCCAGGTATGTTTCTGGCACATCACATCAAGGTTGTAACCATAAAAATTCAGGGCACTGAGGTTTGCATCAACGATCAGGCCATCGCGGGACGGATCAATCAGTAACATTGGCGCGGAGTTGGTCTGGAAAAAACGCGCATAAAAGCCCTGTTTTTTTCGTTGATAAGTTGCTGAACGGCTGGCTTTCAGACCTTGCGCAGTAGGCGTTTCAATGCCTTCGAAAAGGATAACATCCCCCACGCCCGGCAGAGATTTAATGGACAGGCGGCTGGCCAACGCGATTTCCTCACCATCGCGGTAAACCGTGAGGATCTCAACAACGTGATGATGATTGCTCAAGTCACTGAGATACATGGTTAAATCATTTTGAGAATGCGTTGAGAATATGCCCTTGCGCAGTGGGGAAAAACAGAGATCCCGCATTAACTCACGTGCAACGATATTAGCGAACACCAGTTCTTCGGTTTGTGGCGAAACAATCCACACCGGAAAGGTTAACAAATCCAGTGAATGCAGCTCGGTTGTGCTCATCGATAATCCCGTTATCTTTATCTGCTGTGTTGCCCGTTTAATGGCGAATATTTTAGATATTACAGTCTCACAAAGTTATTGATTGTCGGTGAGACAAGGGTTGTACGACTGGCTTTTGTTTGATGCTGTTTTCTTGTTGGATCAGTTCATGAATCTTATGCGCTGGCAGCGGTTTTGCAAACAGGAAACCTTGCAGCATGCTACACCCCATCTGGGTAAGAAGTATTTCCTGCTCCTGGGTTTCTATTCCTTCAGCCACCACGCGCATATTCATGGAGTGAGCTATGTCAATAATGGTAGACACAATTTTTGTATTTTTACTGTTCTCGCTAATATCTTTGACAAATATCCTGTCGATTTTTAATTCCCGTGCCGGCAGTGACTTCAACATCAATATATTTGAATAACCAGTGCCGAAATCATCAATAGAAACGGTGATCCCCAAAGCCGAAAAAGCATTCAGGATTTCAATACTGCGTTTTAAATTTTTAAGTGCAGTGCTCTCCGTGAGCTCCAGCGTGAGACAGGCAGGTGAAAGTTGGTATTGCGCCAGGGCGTTGCAAACAACATCAATAATATCATGCAGTTCAAACTGGGCGGGAGAGAGGTTAACGGCGAGCGTCCATTCTGTATTCCCTTGTAATGTCCACTGATGCAACTGCAAACATGCCTGTTGGATAACCCATTTGCCGACGGGAATAATCAGGCCCGTTTCTTCCAGCGCAGGCAGAAATTCAGCCGGTAGCAGCATGCCGCGCTCCGGATGATGCCAGCGTAATAACGCCTCAAAACCAGTCAGGGAATGATCTCCGGCGGTATATTTAGGCTGATACCATAGCTCAAACTGGTTGCGTTCAAGCGCTTGTGAAAGTTCCTGTAGAAATGTCGGCGGCGTATCTGCGATAGCTTCCATCTGGGGACTATAAATAGCCCAGCCGTTTCTGCCCGCCTGTTTGACATGATACATCGCCATATCGGCCTTCACTTTTAGCTCATGCAGTGTCGAGCCATGTTCGGGATAAATACTGCTCCCCGCACTTAACGAAACCCGAATGGTATGACCGAATAAGGTAAAGGGGTCACCGATCGCATCTGAAATTCGCGCAAGCAAGGCGGAGATAGCCTGCGGGTTGCAGTCTGGAACCAGCAAGATAAATTCATCTCCCCCCAGTCTTGCCAGCGTCATTGAATCATCAAGGCAACTGTAGATACGCTGTGTACTGGCAATCAGCAGTTGATCGCCGATGTGATGCCCCCAGGTATCGTTAACGACTTTAAAACGATCGAGGTCGATAAATACCAACGCGAAATGCTGTTGATGCAATTTGGAATGCCGCAGGCAGGCCTGTAAGCGGGTATCTATTTGCGTTCGATTAGCAAGTCCAGTCAGCGCGTCGAAGTGGACCTGATGTTCAAGCTGGCAGTTCAACTGATGCAGGTTGTCAGCCAGTCGGGAAGTGCGCAGTTGTGAATCCACCATCGAGACGACCAGCATGATACCCAAAATAATCAGCGTGACGGCGCAGACCCAGACAGAGAGTTCCAGCGTACTGAGCCCATCGTGCGCAGTGTGTCCAAAATGGGTGAACGTTGCCGCTCCCATACCGGTGTAATGCATAGAAGCAATTGCCAGCGCCATAATAAGGGCAGCAATAAGTCGGTTAATCAGCACGCGACGGGTGTTTTGGCGTAAATGGAAGGCCAGCCATAAACCTACGCCAGACGCAACGACGGCAATAATTACAGAGAGCAAAATCAGCGAGCGATCCCATGAGATGGCCACATGTTCGATAATGGCATACATGCCAACGTAGTGCATCGTGACAACGCCGGCACTCAATATGCTGGTGGCAATGACCAGTCGTTTTGTTGATAGCGTATTACCGGAAATAGCGATATTGATGGCGAGAGTTGCAGAAATGAGCGCAATAAAGAACGAAAACGCGGTGAGTGATAGGTGATAATTGATCGGCATAGTCATTTTCATGGCCAGCATACCGATAAAATGCATCGACCAGATGCCCATACCCAGCGTAGCGCCGCCAGATAGCCGCCAGAAGGTAGATTCACGTTTGCTGGAGATTGCTACCTTACCCGCGCTGTCGAGGGCAATAAAGGAGGCAATAAATGCGACAACAAAGGAAATCCCAATCAATACAGGGTCCCACGACACGTGCAACATCTTACTACCTATCGAAAAAAAGCCGTGATGATAAATCTAGCAGGTTTTGTCCAGTTAACCTGATAAAACCAGGAATGTTCTTGTGTTTTTGCAATGAGTATTAGAGCGAAGGGCAAGATATTGAAAATGACAAGCCATTACTTATATAAGTATTCATGAAAATTATGTTTCTGTGTGTTTTATGCTCGTCACGTGTTCGCCATCACAATAATCTGATGGTGGGGAACATTACCGCCATTGCCGGGATAAAGTGCTGAACTATTATGAATGGGTAGTGTAATTTATTGACTTAAGTAAAAGGTCTGCTGGCTCTCATTGAAAGTTCAGCTTTCGTCACAGAGCAATGGAAATCTGTATTGCAGATGCTATAAAAATAACATCCACGTTATTTCTTGGTGCACAGGGTTAAAATGTTAAATGATATAAGCGTCAGAACCTTTATTATTTTATTTCTGCTCATTACGGCGGTTGCGCTCAATGTTGTTGAAATGATTTTTTCGGCCACCCCAGAAATTATTATTGGTACTAATGCGGTAAGCATTATTTCTATATTATGTTTGTGGTGGTACATGACGAAATATCTGGTCATGCCGATTAATACGGTTAAAAGAAGCATTGAAGAGGTAACATCCGGGAATCTGGCAATCAGTATTCCCGAGTTTGGTAATAACTGTGCGGGTAGACTAATTCCTGGCATCAATAGCTTATCAAGTAATATTTCAGCACTCGTTAATGAGATCAGAACATCCTCGCAAACGGCGATGACGCTTTCTGAACAGCTGGCGGAACGCAGCGCCGAGCTTTCAGTGAAAACAGAACAGCAATCCGGAGCATTAATGCAGACGGCTGCCAACATGGATGAAATAGCGGTTAATACGCGGAATAATGCTGATAACACGCAAATAGCCAGCGCCCAGGCAACAATTGCCACGCAATGCGCCCGTCAGGGTGGCGAATTAATGGTGCAGGTTGCGACAAATATGCGTTCAATCACCGAATGCGCACAGCAAATGACAGAAATTATTACGCTGATAGATGGTATTGCATTCCAGACAAATATTCTGGCATTGAATGCTGCTGTGGAAGCTGCAAGGGCCGGTGAACATGGCAAAGGGTTTTCCGTGGTGGCCGGTGAGGTAAGAATGCTTGCACACCGTAGTGCAGATGCTGCTAAGAATATTAAGCAACTGATTGCCCAAACCCATCAAAATGTTCAGCAAGGCGCTGCTATTGTGCGTGAAGCTGAAAAAAACATGCATGATATTGTCGGGGGGGCAGGGCAATTAAACCAACTGATGGGCGAGATATTAACCACTACGCAGGAGCAGGAGAAAGGGATTATCAGAATTACCCATGCTCTGGCCGAACTGGAGAACGTCACTCAAAGTAATGCCATTATGGTTGATGAGCTTTCTGACTCCTCAGGTATCCTGAAAAACCAGGTGATTGACCTTCAATCGCGAACGCATAAATTTCGTTTAAGTCATACACTTGAATCAGAGAGACGCCAGCGGGCCTGAGAGGGGCATCTCGTAACCAGCGCCGCATTCGTCGGCGCTTTTCTTATTATCAGATACTTTTTATGAATCATTTCAGCACAATGGGACAATGAGATATTGCTTAACATATTCTGACAGCTAGACTAACGAAAAAAGCTGAATGTTTGTGGAGGCGCTGTGGAAGCCATTAAGGGAACGGATGTTAATGTGCCGGATGCCGTGTTTGCCTGGCTGTTGGATGGCCGTGGTGGGGTGAAGCCACTGGAAGATAACGATGTTATCGACAGTCAACATCCCTGCTGGCTGCATCTTAATTATACCCATCCTGAAAGTGCGCAATGGCTGGCGACAACGCCTTTACTTCCCAATAACGTGCGTGATGCGCTGGCGGGTGAAAGCACGCGCCCACGCGTAAGCCGGGTAGGGGAAGGTACGTTGATTACGCTGCGCTGTATTAACGGCAGCACCGACGAGCGACCTGACCAACTGGTTGCGATGCGCTTATATATGGATGAACGTCTGATTGTCTCAACGCGTCAGCGTAAAGTATTGGCGCTGGATGATGTGGTCAGCGATCTCCAGGAAGGCACGGGAGCGGCTGATTGTGGTAGTTGGCTGGTGGATGTTTGCGATGCACTAACCGATCATGCCAGTGAGTTTATCGAACAACTGCACGATAAGATTATTGATCTGGAAGATAACCTGCTCGATCAGCAGATTCCGCCGCGTGGTTTCCTGGCATTGCTGCGTAAGCAGTTAATTGTGATGCGCCGCTATATGGCGCCTCAGCGCGATGTCTATTCCCGGCTGGCGAGCGAACGTTTTTCCTGGATGACCGACGACCATCGGCGGCGGATGCAGGATATCGCTGACAGGCTAGGGAGAGGGCTGGATGAAATAGATGCTTGTATTGCCAGGACCGGTATTATGGCGGATGAAATTGCGCAGGTTATGCAGGAGTCTCTGGCTCGCCGAACGTATACAATGTCATTGATGGCAATGGTTTTTCTTCCCAGCACATTTTTAACCGGGCTGTTTGGCGTTAACCTCGGCGGTATCCCTGGCGGTGGCTGGCAGTTTGGCTTCTCACTTTTTTGTATTCTGTTAGTGGTCCTGATTGGTGGTGTTACTTTATGGTTGCATCGTAGTAAATGGTTGTAACAACAACGTTTTTTAGTGACTTTTGCGCATGAAAACGTCCTGGTTTTTGAGCGAAGTCAATAAACCATCTACCTATTCGGGGCAATATCTCTCTCGCAGGTGAATGCAACGTCAAGCGATGGGCGTTGCGCTCCATATTGTCTTACTTCCTTTTTTGAATTACTGCATAGCACAATTGATTCGTACGACGCCGACTTAGATTAGTCGGCTTTTTTTTGCCTGCAGGAAATCAGCGTCTACCCTAAAAGAGCCAACCTGCATAACTGGAGGGGTATATGAACTGTCTGATTGCAACGCCGCACACTGATTCGCTACCGACCGACCCGGTTCCCATTCCCGATCCCATACCTCGTCCGCAGCCAATGCCGGATCCCCCTCCGGATGAAGAGCCGATTAAATTGTCGCATCGCGGGCGCAGATCTGCGAGGATACGCGCCTGCTGATTGTGAGTTTTTACCGCGAGATTAAATTGTGACCGCTTTTTCAACCCTGAATGTTTTACCTGCTGCCCAACTCGAGAATCTTAACGAGCTGGGTTATCTTGAAATGACGCCTGTTCAGGCTGCTGCGTTACCGGCAATTCTGGCGGGGAAAGATGTTCGCGTGCAGGCTAAAACCGGCAGTGGCAAAACGGCGGCTTTTGGTCTTGGATTATTACAGCATGTTGATGTCGCGCTGTTTCAGACGCAGTCCCTGGTGCTGTGCCCAACGCGCGAGCTTGCTGACCAGGTGGCGGGTGAGCTGCGTCGCTTAGCGCGCTTTCTGCCTAACACCAAGATCTTAACGTTGTGCGGTGGGCAGCCCTTTGGCGCACAACGTGACTCCCTGCAGCATGCGCCACATATTATTGTCGCCACACCGGGGCGTTTACTCGACCATCTGCAAAAAGGCACTGTTTCTCTGGATGCCCTGAATACGCTGGTGATGGATGAAGCCGATCGCATGCTGGATATGGGCTTTAGCGATGCGATTGATGATGTCATTCGCTTTGCGCCAGCTTCGCGTCAGACCTTACTGTTTTCTGCGACCTGGCCGGAAGCCATTGCCGCCATTAGTGGCCGGGTGCAACAAAATCCATTAACGATCGAAATTGATACCGTTGACGCGCTGCCGGCGATTGAGCAGCAGTTTTTCGAAACTTCCAGCCACGGCAAAATTGCGCTGCTGCAAAAATTGCTCAGTCAGCATCAACCTGCATCATGCGTAGTTTTTTGTAATACCAAAAAAGATTGTCAGGCCGTGTGTGACGCGCTGAATGCGGCGGGGCAAAGCGCTCTCTCACTGCATGGCGATCTTGAGCAGCGCGATCGCGATCAGACGCTGGTCCGTTTTGCCAACGGTAGCGTGCGCATTCTGGTTGCTACCGATGTGGCCGCGCGTGGTCTGGATATTAAATCACTTGAGCTGGTGGTTAACTTCGAACTGGCGTGGGATCCGGAAGTCCACGTCCATCGTATCGGACGTACCGCGCGTGCCGGCAACAGTGGTCTGGCGATTAGCTTCTGTGCACCGGAAGAAGCGCAGCGGGCCAATATTCTTTCTGAAATGCTGCAACTGAAGCTGAACTGGCTGCCAGCTCCCGCTAACGGCCCAATCCTGCCGCTGGAAGCTGAGATGGCGACGTTATGCATTGATGGCGGTAAAAAGGCTAAAATGCGTCCCGGCGATGTTCTCGGCGCGCTGACCGGTGATATTGGTCTGGAAGGCGCAGATATCGGCAAAATTGCCGTTCATCCGGCGCATGTCTATGTCGCGGTTCGCCAGACTGTAGCGCATAAGGCATGGAAGCAATTGCAAAACGGTAAGATAAAAGGCAAGACTTGCCGGGTTCGGTTATTGAAATAACCACTCGTCGGAGCGCCTGATGGCGCTCCGCTTATCCGGTACTATCGACTTACTTCACTTCCACGACGTCCAGGCGCAGCTCATCCAGTTGAGCATCATCTTCTTCTGGCTGCCAGCCCGCAGGCTGCAGCGGGATCTCTTCACGATCGAACGCTAAATCACCGCCGTCCACAACCTCTGAACCGTGCCTGATACCTTTGAAATCGAACAGATTGATATCGCTCAGATGTGAAGGTACAACGTTCTGCATTGCGCTGAACATGGTTTCAATACGCCCTGGATAGCGTTTGTCCCAGTCGCGCAGCATATCGGCAATGACCTGGCGCTGCAGGTTAGGCTGTGAGCCGCACAGATTACATGGAATAATCGGGAAACCTTTCGCTTCGGAGAAACGCTCGATATCTTTCTCACGGCAGTAAGCCAGCGGACGGATAACGATATGTTTACCGTCATCGCTCATCAGCTTCGGCGGCATACCTTTCATCTTCCCGCCGTAGAACATGTTTAAGAACAGCGTTTGCAGGATATCGTCGCGATGGTGACCGAGCGCAATCTTGGTGGCGCCTAACTCAGTTGCCGTGCGGTACAGAATGCCGCGACGCAGGCGAGAGCAGAGCGAGCAGGTCGTTTTGCCTTCAGGGATTTTATCTTTGACGATCCCGTAGGTGTTTTCTTCGACAATCTTATACTCCACACCCAGTTGTTCCAGATACTCCGGCAGAATATGCTCCGGGAAGCCTGGTTGTTTCTGATCGAGGTTAACCGCAACTAAGGAAAAACTGATCGGGGCGCTTTGCTGCAAATTACGCAGGATCTCCAGCATGGTATAGCTGTCTTTCCCCCCGGAAAGGCACACCATAATGCGATCGCCGTCTTCGATCATATTGAAGTCGGCAATCGCTTCGCCCACGTTACGGCGCAGACGTTTTTGCAATTTGTTCAGGTTGTATTGTTCTTTCTTGCTAATATCTTGATTTTGCGACATTTAATAGAGGCTCAATTCATAGTGTGGCATCAGAAGAGTATGCATCACGCCGGATAGTCCGGCAAAAGAAGTCTGATATAAAAACTGTGGCGTGTATGGTACGGATAAGCGGGAAAAATGTCAGCACATTTAGGACAGGAATCGTGGGGTATAAGAGGTAGAAACAAAAAGCCCGCAGCGATGTGCGGGCCAGACAGCTTAGCGGACTACCAGTACCGAACACTCCGCATGACGCACCACGGCTGCGGCGTTAGACCCCAGCAGGTAGGTGGTGATGTCAGGTCGATGTGAGGCAATAATGACCATATCAGCCGGTAATTTTTTGGCCATCTCCAGAATCTTATCTTTTGGCGCACCTTCTGTGACATGAACGTGCACTCTGTCCGTTGGGATATTGAACTTCTTGATAATCTCTTCCAGTTGAGATTTTGCTTCGGCTTTCAGATCTTCCATGGCCGGTAACTCTGCCGAGTAGGCCAATCCCAGGGAAGCATAATAGGGCAGTGACGGAATTACGGTCAAAAAATGAACCTGTGCATCGTCAATTTTTGCCTCTGCTTCAACATGGGCAATAACACGTTGAGTTAATTCTGAGTCTGAAATATCGATGGGTACAAGAATCGTTCTGTTCATAAAACCTCCTGTTTAAGTATCCACCCAAAGCTTACCGCGTAATGGCACTTTATGTACAATGACAAAGATCACATTTTGGCATCACTTTATTTTTATTTCAGGAAACTTTCCTTTTATTACCCCATCGTAAAATCGACCTTTAGAAACGACGCTCAGGAAATCACGAAAAATACGAGCAGGCACATGCTGATATTGCAGAGTAGCCAACTGGTGAAAGCGAATTTCTAGCGTGCGGGAGGATTCGTCATAGCCGACGGATGCAATACGGGATGATTTTACAGGATGATGATTCATTGCAGGTATCCTCTACTACAGGTCTTAATGCAAGATATCATCTATCAGAGATGTGTTTTAGCGCAACAGATATAATGTTTTGATCTGGATAAAACAGAATTGTTAGAACATAAAGAGAGCCCGCTGTTGCCAGCGGGCTGACGGATTAGAACTGGTAAACCATACCCAGTGCTACTACGTCATCAGTAGAGATGTCGTTTTGGCTGTAGAAGTTTTTATCTTCATCCAGCAGGTTGATTTTGTAATCAACATAGGTGGAGAAGTTTTTGTTGAAGTAGTAAGTAGCGCCAACGGATGCATATTTCACCAGATCCTGGTCGCCATCAGATCCGTTTACACCCAGATCCTTACCTTTAGACATCAGGAAAGAAACTTCCGGACGCAGACCGAAGTCGAACTGGTATTGCGCAGTCACTTCAAAGTTCTGAGTTTTGTTGGCAATCGTATTATCACTACCGTTTGAGCCACCATAAGGGGTCATGTTGCGGGTTTCGGAGTACATGGTTGCCAGGTAGATGTTGTTCGCGTCGTATTTCAGACCGACTGTCCATGCGTCAGCTTTATCACCGCCCGCGGTAGAATCGTTAACCTGCTCGTTAGTACGGTCAGAAGAGGTGTATGCTGCACCGAAGCTTACACCCATCCCCAAATCGTAGGTCGAGGAGATACCGAAGCCGTCACCGTTGGAGTTCTTCATGTTACGATCGTCGCCACCGTTATTGGTGCCTTCCTGCTCTGGTGACTGATTTTCGTTCGCGCCCTGATACTGCAACGCCACGTTCAGACCGTCAACCAGACCAAAGAAGTCTGTATTACGGTAGGTCGCCACGCCGTTCGCACGACCGGTCATGAAGTTGTCTGCTTTGGTGTAAGAGTCGCCACCGAATTCCGGCAGCATATCGGTCCAGCCTTCAACGTCGTACATTACGCCGTAGTTACGGCCGTAGTCGAATGAGCCGTAGTCGCCGACTTTAATACCTGCGAATGCCAGACGAGTCCAGGAGTCGCCTTTATCACCTTCGGTGCCGTTAGCCTGAACCTGATATTCCCACTGGCCGTAACCGGTGATCATATCGTTAACCTGAGTTTCGCCTTTGAAGCCCATACGCATATAAGTCTGATCGCCATCACTGTTAGCGTCATCAGAGAAATAATGCAGGCCGTCTACTTTGCCATAGAGATCTAATTTGTTGCCGTCTTTATTATAAACTTCAGCCGCGTGAGCAGCGCCTGCAGCCAGCAGGGCAGGAATTACGAGAGCCAGTACTTTTCTGTTCATTGAAATAATCCTTTAGTTTTTTTATTAACCTGTGACTACCCATGTAGGGAGTAAAAGCATGCTAAAGGAGAAGTTCCGTAAAGGGATAAATATGAATTGTTACGCCTTAAGTAAAACCTTAAAGAAATAATTCTACGGAAATGATGATAATTGTGGTGAATGTATGGGTGGTAAATATATAAAATAAAAATTATACAAGTGAATTGTGTTGGGCTATTCTGCGCGTGTTATATGCCTTTATTGTCACGTTTTATTTTTCGTTGACGTATTGATAGCTATTATTAATTAGCCAGCGAATAAATTGACAAGCCCGAACAACTGTTCGGGCTTTTTTTTGGGTTCCAGGTTAATACTGAGATAAACGCATTACTCGGTACCGCTCTTTTCCGCTTTTCCAGCCAACTGCGCAAGGAAGTCGTAGCGTTTTTGCAGATCGGCTGCGGCGTCTTTCCAGAGCTGTTCTGCGACTTCTGGCTGTTGGGCATTCAGGCGACGGAAGCGCTGCTCGTTAAGCAATGTTTCGGCCAGGGCGTCTGACGGTGGCCGAGAGTCCAGCGCCAGCGGCAGCTTACCTTCATCTGCTCGACGCGGATCAAAGCGGTACAGCGGCCAGAACCCGGTTGCCGTGAGCTGACGCATCTGATCATGGCTTAGTGCGAGATCGTAACCATGCTCTTCACATGGGCTATAGGCGATAATCAGCGACGGACCTGGATAGGCCTCCGCTTCCTGGATAGCTTTCACCGTCTGGTTCAACTGCGCGCCCAGAGAGATTTGTGCAACATACACGTGCCCGTACATCATCATACTGACGCCAAGATCTTTGCGAGCTTTGCGCTTGCCATGTTCACCAAATTTAGTGACGGCCCCGAGCGGCGTAGCTTTCGACGCTTGGCCGCCTGTATTGGAGTAACACTGGGTATCCAGTACCAGAATATTGACGTTCTCGGTCAGGCTCAGGACGTGATCCAGGCCACCAAAACCAATATCGTAAGCCCAGCCATCACCGCCAATCAGCCAGATAGATTTCTCGACCAGCGCGTCGGCATCGGTTAACAACTGCTGTGCGCCTTCGACATCTTTCAGGTGCTGGCGCAGTGCTGCAACTTGCTCACGGCGCACCTCTGGCGTAGCTTCAGCGTGCAGGGCGTCATTCAGTTCAGCCGGAATGTTATCAGCAAACTGTTCCACTAAACGCATGACGCGTACACGGTGCTGATCCACCGTCAGGCGGAAGCCCAGCCCAAACTCGGCGTTATCCTCAAACAGGGAGTTTGCCCACGCAGGCCCGCGACCATTGGCGTCGATGGTATAAGGCGTTGAGGGCAGGTTACCGCCATAAATTGATGAACAGCCGGTCGCATTGGCGATCAGCATGCGGTCGCCGTACAACTGCGTAAGCAATTTGATATACGGCGTTTCACCACAGCCAGAGCAGGCCCCAGAGTACTCAAACAGCGGTGTTATCAACTGCGAGGTACGAATATCAATGCGTTCCAGTTTAGTGCGATCGATTTCCGGCAGATTGAGGAAGTAGTCATAGTTAACTTTTTCTTCTTCCACGTGCTCAAGGCGCGACATCATATTGATGGCCTTGATCTCCGGGTTTTGGCGATCTTTCGCCGGGCATACTTCGACGCACAGATTACACCCGGTGCAATCCTCTGGCGCAACCTGCAGGACATATTTCTGACCGCGCATATCGCGTGATTTCACATCCAGAGAATGCAGGCTGGCAGGGGCATTTTCCATCGCTTCTGGTGAAACCACTTTGGCGCGGATAGCCGAGTGCGGGCAGGCGGCTACGCAGTGGTTGCACTGGGTACACAGCTCTTCTTTCCAGATGGGGATCTCTTCAGCGATATTGCGTTTTTCCCAACGCGTGGTGCCCATCGGCCAGGTGCCGTCTGGCGGCAGCGCTGAAACGGGGAGGGCATCGCCCAGACCGGCGAGCATTGCCGCGGTGACGGTTTTC
Organism: Citrobacter sp. Cb041; assembly: GCF_030336655.1. Taxonomy (NCBI): domain Bacteria; kingdom Pseudomonadati; phylum Pseudomonadota; class Gammaproteobacteria; order Enterobacterales; family Enterobacteriaceae; genus Citrobacter; species Citrobacter sp. Cb041. The sequence goes on from NZ_JAOWDD010000034.1 coordinate 21,443, forward strand.
ACGAAATCAGGTGCGGCATCAGAAACCACCGGTGGGCGATTAGCGCTATGTGGATCAACTGGCTGAAGCGCCACTTCGGCGACGGATTCACGCGCCAGGGCCAGCGCCTGCCAGTTACGTTCAACCAGATCCTGCCCTTTGCTGCTATAGCTTTTCGCAATCGCACCCTGCAATTCAGCCAGAGCGCTGTCGCCTGGTAAGATTTGCGTCAGATGGAAGAACGCCATCTGCATAACGGTGTTAATACGTGCAGCCAGACCGCACTCGCGGGCGATTTTGGCCGCATTAATCACGTAGAAACGCGCTTTCTTCTGATTCAGAACAGCCTGAACTTCCTGCGGCAGACGTGTCCAGACTTCATCCACACTGTACGGGGTATTAAGCAGGAATATACCGCCAGGTTTCAGGCGCTCAGCCATCTGATACTTATCGATAAATTGCAACTGGTGACAACCAACAAAATCGGCTTGCGACACCAGATACGCTGAGCGAATAGGTTGTTCACTAACGCGCAGGTGAGAAACCGTCAGACCGCCTGCTTTTTTCGAGTCATAGACGAAATAACCCTGCGCATACCACGGCGTAGAGTTACCGATAATCTTGATGTTGTTTTTGGTGGCCGACACGCTACCGTCACTGCCCAGCCCGTAAAACAGTGCCTCGAGCTTCGCGGTACCGGGCAGGGTGTTTTCCGGTAACGGTAGCGACAAGTTGGTGACATCATCATAGATACCGACCGTAAAGCGAGATTTCGGCTTCGCGCTACTCAGTTCATTAAAGACCGCCATGACGCAGTCCGGGCCAAACTCTTTGGAAGAAAGGCCATAACGCCCGCCAATCACCCGCGGTAGCGTTTCTCGTTCGCCGCAGTTAAAGGCTTCCGCCAGCGCGGTCATTACATCCAGATACAACGGTTCAGCTTGCGCGCCGGGCTCTTTGGTGCGATCCAGGACGGCGATGCTCCGTACCGTTTCCGGCAGGGCGCGCAGTAAATGTCTGGCAGAGAATGGGCGGAACAGACGCACTTTCAGAACGCCAACTTTCTCGCCGCGTGCCAGCAGCTCTTCGACGACTTCTTCACTGGTTCCAATCGCCGAGCCCATCAAAATAATGATGCGTTCTGCCTGCGGGTGACCGTAGTATTCAAATGGCTGGTACTGACGGCCCGTCGCAGCAGCGAAATCGTTCATCGCCTGTTCTACGTGATCGTAAACCGCGTTGTACCACGGGTTTGTTGCTTCGCGCGACTGGAAGTAAGTGTCCGGGTTCGCAGACGTACCGCGAATAACCGGATGCTCCGGGTTGAGCGCGCGCGCGCGGTGAGCATCAATTTCTGCCTGTGGCATCAGCCCGAGGATTGTGTCATCGGCCAGCGGCACTATTTTATTAATTTCATGCGATGTGCGAAAACCATCAAAGAAATGAATAAACGGGACCCGGCTTTTCAGGGTGGCCATTTGCGAAATTAGCGCAAAGTCTTGTGCTTCCTGAACGCTGCTGGCGCACAGCATTGCGCATCCCGTCTGGCGCACCGCCATCACGTCGGAATGATCGCCAAAGATGGATAATGCGTGAGTGGCAATCGTACGCGCCGCAACGTGCAGCACAAACGGAGTCAACTGACCGGCCAGTTTGTACAGCGTCGGGATCATCAGCAACAGGCCCTGCGATGAAGTAAACGACGTAGAGAGCGCACCGGTCTGCAACGCGCCGTGAACGGTCGCTATCGCACCGCCTTCCGACTGCATTTCTACGACACGAGGGGTATCCCCCCACACGTTTTTAAGCCCGTTCCCGGCCCAGGCATCCGCCTGTTCCGCCATCGTCGAACTGGGCGTAATCGGGTAGATGGCGATAACCTCGCTGGTACGAAATGCGACCGAAGCAACCGCACCATTACCGTCAATTGTGATCATACTGACACCCTTACATTGCGCAAAAAAAGGGACACGCGTAACAGCGGCGAATCCTGTAGTTATCCTTTTAGTTTAGCAAAAGCGCTAAAGACAGATTTTCGCTTTTGTGTCCCTCGAATAAACAGAATGAATGGTTTGATCAAAGGAGCAGCCAAAAAATTGCCAGAAAATGTAAACAGTGCGCATAAATGCGCATATTGCCTCTCGACGGCGGTGTTTCCGCTGCCTATTATTTATGGCTGTGTCGTTTGGTTAATATTCAGAGGGGAGTAAGATGCGCGCAGCGTTTTGGGTAGGGTGTGCCGCGTTATTATTATCGGCTTGTAGTAGTGAACCTGTTCAGCAGGCAACCGCCGCGCATGTCGCACCGGGGATGAAGGCCGCAATGTCCAGTTCTGGAGAAGCTAATTGCGCCATGATTGGTGGTTCGCTCTCCGTTGCCCGTCAGCTGGATGGTTCAGCTATCGGAATGTGTGCGTTACCCAACGGCAAACGCTGTAGTGAGCAGTCGCTTGCCGCCGGAAGCTGTGGCAACTATTAAGCCACCGCGTTTCCTACATTAAATCCGCGAGTTTATACGTCAGCGTTTGTTCTGCTGTCGCCAGTGTTAACTGGTCAGCAGTCAGATCGACCTGTGCGCCTTGCTTAAACATGTCGCTGACGATCCCGTCGAGCGCGTTAAGCTGCGGATCGGCGCACATCATGCGGGTCATCGCCATATCTTTAACCTTCAACTCGCCGTCGGACAGTTTGCCCTGACCGTGGAATTGATTACACATCTTTCCCGATACCGTCATGTTTTCGCCAAAACTCAATTCGGGTTGGTTATTAGCGACGGTGACGGCTTTACCATTCACGCTCTGCAAAACGAAGCGGTGATGCTGCAACTGTTCGCGATTGACGGAAACTTTTCCATTGCTCACACAGCCAGCCATCAGCATGCTGAGCGCAATCAACGTGACAACTTTTTTCATTCAATTTCTCTACGTTTGTGACGGGAATACATTCAATATAATAATGATACTGAAGATTTTAGCATCGGTGATTATCTGAAAATGCCCCCCTGAATCCAGGGGAGCACAGGGATTAGAAGAGGGCGTTTGGACAGGTTTCGCCTTTGGAGATCTGTGCCAGATTCTGCAGCGTGGTCTCAGAAATGCTGGTCAATGCTTCGGCCGTCAGGAACGCCTGGTGACCGGTGAACAGCACGTTATGACAGGCCGACAGGCGGCGGAACACATCATCCTGAATCACGTCATTGGATTTATCTTCAAAGAACAGGTCGCGTTCGTTTTCATACACGTCCATACCCAGAGAACCAATTTTCTGGTTTTTCAGCGCATCGATAGCGGCTTGTGAATCGATCAATGCCCCGCGGCTGGTGTTAATAACCATCACGCCATTTTTCATTTGCTCAAAGGCTTCGTGATTGAGCAGGTGATAATTCTCCGGCGTTAACGGACAGTGCAGGGAGATGACATCGGACTCCGCGAACAGCGTTTTAAGATCGACATATTCAACGCCTAACTCTAGTGCGGCAGCGCTTGGGTAGGGATCAAACGCCAGCAGGCGCATCCCAAAACCTTTCAGGATCCGCAGTGCCGCAATCCCAATCTTACCGGTACCGATCACCCCAGCCGTTTTGCCATACATGGTAAAGCCGGTCAGCCCCTCAAGAGAGAAGTTGGCATCACGAGTACGCTGATAGGCGCGGTGAATACGGCGATTCAACGTCATCATCATGCCAATCGCATGTTCAGCGACGGCTTCGGGTGAATAGGCTGGCACACGGACGACCTGCAGGCCGAGCTCTTTTGCCGCGTCGAGATCGACGTTATTGAAGCCGGCGCAACGCAGCGCAATATATTTCACGCCATGCTTTTTCAGCTCTTCCAGAACCGGGCGGCTGCCATCGTCGTTAACGAAAATACAGACGGCTTCACAGCCATGGGCTGTTTTGGCTGTTTTCTCCGTCAGTAGAAAGTCAAAGAATTCAAGTTCAAAACCAAAAGCCTCGTTAACCTGCTGCAGATACTTCTTGTCGTACTGTTTTGTACTATAGATGGCGAGTTTCATAAGACTTTCTCCAGTGATTTTGACGTCACATTAATCCAATTCAAATTATTTTACAAAATCTAAAAAGTTATTGATAGTCATAGGCGTAATGAATAATTTCAGCGCATCTGTTGTTAGTGTGGGCAGGTTACTCAATTTCAACAACTGGATATTTTTCCGTCCAACTCAATACCCGTAATCGATGCAGGTAAAAAGCCAGCCGAATCACATCCAGACAGCTACGCTTATACAGGTAGCAAATATCGGGAGGGGTCATGTTAACTCACTCTGAAGCAAAGCGATGGGCCACCTTAATGCTTAAGGCGGCATTATGTGATGGTATGAAACCTGAGGAGATTTCCCGGCAGGTACATCTGGTCTGCGATCATCATGGTAGGGAGTGCCTCGAAGAGCTCATTGAGGAAATTCTGATAGAAGCTGGTCGTTTAGGACCTAAACATAGCGATGGAGAACTGAGGCCTCATTGAGTCTGAGTTCTTTATATTCCCGACGGCACGTGTAACAGCGTGCCATATAAAATAATGCGCTATCTTATTGAATTAATTATTATTTTATTGATTCCCGTTGATTAATAAATAGTGCATATACTTCATGGGAATTTATTCTTAATGTGGGCATATCCTGTTAAACATGCCACAATACTGGCCTAAACCGGCTTAAATTTTCGCTAAATCAGGATATTAACTACCCATGAAGGGTAAATATAAAGCCGCTCTGGCACTTCTCTTATTATTGATTCTCGTGCCGCTGACGTTGGTGATGACGCTTGGCCTGTGGGTTCCTACGCTGGTGGGCGTCTGGTTACCTGTTGGCACGCGCATCGCGCTAGATGAGAGCCCACGGCTGACACGGCATGGGCTGCATATCCCGGAACTCCGCTATCTGGTCGATGATTGCCCACTAGCGCGCCTTACTCAGGCCGATCTTTCCCATCCCAGCCGCTGGTTGCTCAATGTCGGGACTATTGAGCTGGATTCCGCTTGCCTGGCTAAATTACCGCAGACAGAAGCGTCTCCGGCAGCGCCCAAAACGCTGGCTGAATGGCAATCGATGCTGCCCAATACCTGGATTAACATCGACAAAGTTATTCTCTCCCCCTGGCAGGAGTGGCAGGGAAAACTGTCTCTCTCGCTAACGCCATCGACCCAGCAACTGCGCTACCAGGGTGAAAAAGTGAAATTCCAGGGGCGTCTGCACGGGCAAAATCTCACGGTAAATGAGCTGGATATAGCTGCATTTGAAGAACAACCGCCGGTAAAACTGGTCGGTGAATTTACCATGCCGCTGGTTCCTGATGGACTACCGGTGAGCGGTCATGCGGTTGCAACTTTGAGCTTGCCGCAGGAGCCCTCACTGGTGGACGCCGAACTGGAGTGGCAAGAAAACAGCGGACAACTGATCGTCATGGCGCGGGACAATGCCGATCCGTTGCTCGATCTTCCGTGGGAAATAACCCGTCAGCAATTAACCATCAGCGACGGTCGCTGGAACTGGCCTTATCAGGGATTCCCGCTCAGCGGGCGGTTGGGCATGAAAGTTGAAAACTGGCAGGCCGGGCTGGAAAATGCGGTGGTGAGCGGGCGTCTGAACATACTGACCCAAGGCGATGCAGGTAAAGGAAACGCCGTATTAACGCTGGGGCCGGGTAAGCTGGGTGTGGATAGTAGCGACATGCCGTTACAGTTGATAGGCGAGGCGAAACAGGGTGACCTGATCTTCTACGCCAAATTACCCGCCAGACTCACCGGAAGCCTGAACGACCCGCAGCTGGCTTTCGAGCCTGGAGCGCTGCTGCGTTCGCGTGGACGGGTGATTGACTCGCTGGATATTGACGAAATTCGCTGGCCGCTGGCGGGCGTAAAAGTAACGCAGCGCGGCGTAGATGGCCGTCTGCAGGCTATATTGCGCGCGCATGAAAACCAGATGGGCGGTTTTGAATTGCATCTGGATGGTCTGGCAAATGATTTTCTCCCTGACGCGGGTCGCTGGCAGTGGCGGTACTGGGGCAAAGGCAGCTTTACGCCAATGCATGCGCGTTGGGACGTGGCGGGTAAGGGCGAATGGCATGACAACACCCTGAAGCTTTTTGATCTCTCCACCGGATTTGACCACCTGCAATACGGCACCATGAAGGTGGAAACTCCACGCCTGGTGATGGACGAGCCGATCGTCTGGGTACGGGATGCCAACAAGCCGACGTTTAGCGGCGCGCTGTCGCTGGACGCAGGGAACACCACCTTTACCGGGGGGAGCGTGTTACCGCCGTCAACCCTGAAGTTCAGCGTGGAAGGCACCGACCCGACGATTTTCCAGTTTAAAGGACAGCTTCACGCGGGCGCGATAGGTCCAGTACAGGTAAATGGTCGTTGGGACGGGATCCGCCTGCGCGGACAGGCCTGGTGGCCAAAACAATCGCTCACCGTATTCCAACCGCTCATCCCACCAGACTGGAAAATGAAGCTACGTGAAGGTGAACTGTATGCGCAGGTTGCGTTTTCGGCTGCCCCGGAACAGGGCTTTGAAGCGGGCGGCCATGGGGTATTAAAAGGCGGTAGCGCCTGGATGCCCGATAACCAAATTAATGGCGTCGATTTTGTGTTGCCTTTCCGGTTTAGTGAAGGCGCATGGCAACTGGGTACGCGTGGACCTATTTCACTGCGTGTTGCGGAAGTGGTGAATCAGGTGACGGTGAAAAATATCGCCGCCGATCTACAGGGGGCGTATCCCTGGAGTGAAGACAATCCGTTACTGTTAAGCGATGTCAGCGCCGAACTGCTGGGGGGCAAAGTCATCATGCAACAACTGCGGATGCCGCAGCACGATCCGGCATTATTACGGGTGCAGAATATCTCTTCCAGCGAGCTTATCAGCGCGGTTAATCCCAAACAATTCGCCATGTCTGGCCCGGTCAGCGGTGCGTTGCCGTTATGGCTGGATAACGAAAAGTGGATCATTAAAGACGGCTGGCTGACCAACCCGGGGCCTATGACGCTGCGTATTGATAAAGACACGGCGGATGCCGTCGTCAAAGATAATATGGCAGCCGGTGCGGCCATTAACTGGCTGCGTTATATGGAAATAAGCCATTCCTGGACGAAAATAAATTTGGATAATCTCGGTGTCTTAACCATGCAGGCAACCGTAACTGGCAATAGCCGGGTGGATGGCAAAGTGGGGACGGTTAATTTGAATTACACCCATGAGGAAAACGTCTTTACGCTATGGCGTAGTTTGCGTTTTGGCGACAATTTACAGGCATGGCTTGAACAAAATGCAGCGCTGCCGGAATCCCATTGCCCGGAAGGCAAGGAATGTGAGGAACAACAATGAAAACGATAGCTGCCATGCTGGGTCTGCTGGCTTCATCTCTGCTGATCGGCTGCACACCCAGAATCGAAGTGGCTGCGCCTAAAGAGCCGATCACTATTAATATGAACGTCAAAATCGAGCATGAGATCCATATCAAAGTCGATAAAGACGTTGAGAGCTTATTAAAATCGCGCAGCGATCTGTTCTGAGGTCACGATGAAAAAACAGCTTGCAGTGATCCTGGTGGCATTGAGTTTATTCAGTGGCAATGGGTGGGCATTGACCTTGAATGAAGCCAGATCCCAGGGGCGGGTGGGCGAAACGCTTAATGGTTATCTGGTGGCATTGCAAACCGACGCCGAAACGCAGGCGCTGGTGAGTGAGATTAATAAAGCACGCAGCGCCAGCTATCAGCAACTGGCTGAGAGCAATAACATTCCTCCAGATGAAGTGGCGAAAATGGCCGGACAAAAGCTGGTCGCTCGGGCTAAACCAGGGGAGTACGTCCAGGGCATCAATGGTAAGTGGTTGAGAAAATAATGACGAAGTTGTAGATAGAATCCGATTTGTTTTTACACCAAAGGAAAGTATTAGGCGGGTATTGATAATTAATTCACTATAGTCAAGACCGTAAATTATCAAGGAGTGATGATGACGCTTTATCAGATCAAGCCCGCCTTTCAGACACTTTTACGCCCATTGATGTTTTGGCTACATAAGAATGGCGTCACGGCGAATCACGTAACTCTCGCCGCAATGGCGCTTTCTTTTGTGACCGGTGGCGTACTGGTGATTTTCCCCCAACCCGAATATTTTGTTCTTCTGCCCATCGTGCTGTTTATCCGAATGGCGCTTAATGCGCTCGACGGCATGCTGGCGCGTGAATGTCACCAACAATCGCGCCTTGGGGCTATTCTAAACGAAAGCGGGGATATTCTTTCTGATATAGCGCTTTATCTGCCGTTTATGCTTCTCCCTGACAGTAACGTAATACTGGTTATGGTGATGCTGTTTTGTGCGGTAATGACGGAGTTTTGCGGCGTTCTGGCGCAAACGATTAATGGTGTTCGCTGCTATGCCGGACCGCTGGGCAAAAGTGACCGGGCGCTGGTATTTGGCGCATGGGGCCTGGCACTGACTCTGTGGCCGCAGCTTGTACAGTGGAACAACGTGTTGTGGGGTATTGCTACCCTCCTGCTGCTATGGACGGTGGTTAATCGCTGTAAGAGCGCATTATGCGAAGAGGGGACGAAATGATGCTGCTGGAGCAGTCATTTGCGGTCATTTTTGCACTGCTGCTGGTTGCAACGGTGGTGAATGGCTTACTGGTGTGGCGACGGCCGGATAAAGACTGGCGGGAACTGACGTTACGTATTCGCACCTGGTGGCTAATCATCATCCTGTTTTCTCTGGCGATTTTAAGCCCACACTGGTTGGCACTGATCTTTTTCGCGCTGGTCAGCTTCATGGCGTTAAAGGAGTTTTTAACGCTGGTGCCGTCGCGTCAGACCGATCGCATGCCGTTGCTGTGGATGTTCATTGCTATTCCGATTAACTACTGGCTGATTGGCATTAACTGGTACGGTATGTTTGTGGTGTTTATCCCGGTCTACGCTTTTTTATTCTTACCCGTGCGGATGGTCATTGCGGGCGATACTCATGGCTTCTTGCGCTACGCCTCGCAGCATCACTGGAGCCTGATGACTACCGTGTTTGCCTTCAGCCACGTCGCTTTTTTGCTGGTTTTGCCTGATGACGGCAAACAAACCGGTGCATTGCTGGTACTGTTCCTGGTTGGCTTAACGGAATTCAACGATATTGCGCAGTACCTTTGGGGTAAATCAATTGGGCGCATCAAAGTCATGCCCAAAGTCAGTCCTAATAAGACGCTGGCGGGACTGGTCGGCGGCGTAGCGACCACCACGCTAATGGCGGCGCTGCTTGGGCCACTGATGACGCAGTTAAGCATTCCATTGTCATTGTTGGCGGGTTTTATTATCGGCATCAGTGGTTTTTGTGGAGATGTGGTGATGTCAGCAATCAAACGCGATATCGGCGTGAAGGACAGCGGAACATTGCTGCCGGGTCATGGTGGGCTCCTTGACCGGCTGGATTCTCTGATCTTCACCGCGCCGGTGTTTTTCCATTTCATTCGTTACTTTTGCTACTAACTTATGCTGAGTTCAATTCTGCGAACGCTGTTTACGCTGTGTATTGTCTGGCCGGTGATTTGGCTGTGGCTGGGGTTACGTATCAAGCACCGGGAACGTTTACCTGCATGCGGTCCGGCAATTATCGTTGCCAATCACAACAGCCATATGGATGTTTTTGCGCTGCTTTCGCTCTTTCCGCTGCGCCGCCAGTCGTCGGTCCATCCGGTGGCTGCCGCTGACTATTTCCTGCGTAATAAAGCAATGGCCTGGTTTGCGCTTAATATTCTCAACATTATTCCCATTTCGCGAAAAGGCGGAGAAACTAATCCGTTAGCGCAGTGTGAACAGGCATTACGCGACGGAAAGATTCTGATCCTCTTTCCGGAAGGTACGCGGGGTGAACCTGGAAAATTGTCATCGTTGAAATCTGGATTGTGGCATCTTAGCCAGCATGTACCGGAGGTACCGATCATTCCCGTCTGGCTACGTGGCACAGAATCTGTGATGGCGAAAGGGAACCGTATACCGCTGCCGCTGTTTATTGACGTCAATATTGGCAGAACGTTGCATTTTCATGGGGATAAACACCTCTTTATGAACGGACTCAGACAGCAACTGTTGCTGTTGGAGCAACAAACTAAAGGATTACATTCGCATGACTAATACACGAATACCTGACGAACGACATTTTGTGACCAGCGACAACACTGAACTGTTTTTCCGCCACTGGCCGGCTACGGCGCCGGGTGCGACGACGAAAGTGATCGTCATGTTCCATCGCGGTCACGAACATTCCGGACGGTTGCAGCATATTGTGGATGAGCTGGCGATGCCGGACACCGCATTCTATGCCTGGGATGCTCGTGGTCACGGCCACTCTCCAGGCCAGCGCGGTTATAGCCCTTCTCTGGCGCGTTCGGTACAAGATGTTGAAGAGTTTGTGCGTTTCGCTGCCGCTGACAGTCATGCCGCAATGGAAGATGTGGTGGTCGTGGCTCAGAGCGTTGGCGCGGTATTGGCCGCAACCTGGGCTCATGACTATGCCCCCGCTATTCGTGGATTAGTACTGGCATCACCGGCTTTCAAAGTTAAATTGTATGTGCCGTTTGCCCGTCCAGGACTGGCGCTGATGCAACGACTGCGCGGTCTGTTTTTCGTTAACTCTTATGTTAAAGGAAAATACCTGACGCACGATGTCGATCGTGTAGCGAGCTTTAATCTTGATACCCAGATCACCCGTGCCATTGCGGTGAACATTCTGCTGGATCTCTACAAAACGGCAGAACGCATTGTCAACGATGCTGCCGCCATTACGATGCCTGTGCAATTGCTGGTGTCCGGGGATGATTTTGTCGTGCATCGCCAGCCGCAAATTGATTTTTATCAGCGCCTGAGAAATCCTCTCAAGGAGCTGCACGTGTTGCCGGGGTTTTATCACGATACGCTGGGGGAGAAAGACCGGCATCTGGCGTTCGACAAAATGCGTAATTTCATTACCACCTTATATGCTATGCCACTGCAGCGTTTTGATTACAGCAACGAAGATCGCTGGAGCCCTGGCGCTGATACCTGGCGGATGCTCAGCGGGGGACCCGCGCCATATTCTCTCGACGACATTGCGTATCGTGGCCTGCGCTATGGCATGAAGCTTCTCGGGACACAATCGACAGGCGTTCGTCTGGGATTTGAAACCGGCTTTGATTCGGGGAGTACGCTGGATTACGTCTATCGCAATCAGCCGCAGGGCAGCAGCGCGCTGGGGCGTTTGATTGACAAAAACTACCTCAACAGCGTGGGCTGGAAAGGGATCCGTCAACGTAAGATTCATCTGCAGATGTTGATTAGCCAGGCGGTTGCACAACTGGCGGAGCAGGGCACGCCGGTACATGTGGTGGATATTGCTGCCGGACACGGGCGTTATGTGTTCGATGCGTTGGCTGGCGAATCGGCGGTACGCTCAATTTTACTGCGCGATTACAGTACATTGAATGTGAATATAGGTCGGGAAATGATCGCCAGCATAGGTCTGACTGACATTGCACGCTTTGAACAAGGCGATGCCTTCAACCGTGAAGAACTGGCGGCATTGGAACCTCGTCCTACTCTGGGGATTGTCTCTGGTTTGTACGAGCTGTTTCCAGAGAATTTGCTGGTCAAAAACTCTCTGGCCGGGCTTGCGGATGCGATAGCGCCAGGGGGCCTATTGATATACACCGGGCAGCCGTGGCATCCACAGCTTAAAACGATAGCCTGGTCGCTGACCAGTCATAAAGACGGCAAAGCATGGGTTATGCGCGTGCGTACGCAGGGTGAAATGGATGCGCTGATTCGCGAGGCGGGCTTTGAGAAGTGCACCCAACTGATTGATGAATGGGGGATTTTCACCGTTTCTATGGCGGTACGCCGTGCTTCCTGAACAGCGTAAAGTTACGGTGCAGGCGGTGGGCTGGTTACTGCTGCTGGCACCATTTTTTTTCCTTACGTACGGCAAGGTGAATCAGTTTACCGCCTGGCAAGATGCTCAGTATCAGAACGTTGGTAGCATCGTCTTTGGTTGGGAATCTGCTATTCCTTTTATTCCGTGGACCATCATCCCGTACTGGAGTCTGGATCTGTTTTACGGGTTATCCCTGTTTGTTTGCACCACGCGTTTCGAGCAGCGTCGGTTGGTGCTCAGACTGGTACTGGCATCGTTGATTGCCTGCGGCGGTTTTTTACTGTTCCCGTTACAGTTTAGCTTTACCCGCCCCGAAGTGACGGGCGCGGCGGGTTGGCTGTTTGCACAGCTCGAACAGTTCGATCTGCCCTATAACCAGTCGCCGTCGCTGCATATCATTCTCTGCTGGCTGCTGTGGCGGCATTTCAGTCGCCATCTGTCCGGCGGCTGGCGCAGACTGTGCGATGGCTGGTCATTACTGATCGCGCTATCGGTGTTGACCACCTGGCAGCATCACTTTATCGATATTATTACCGGGCTGGTGGCAGGCATGCTGATTGACTGGATGGTACCGGAACAATGCCGCTGGCGCTGGAGCAAACCGGATGCAGCCTGTCTGAGGTTGATGCGCCGCTACCTGCTGGGCTCGGCATTATGTTTTATTACCGCTGTGTTGCTGACGCCATGGTTGTTATGGCCAGCGCTGGGCTTGTTGATGGTCGGCTGCGGTTACGCTGGATTCGGCGCGGTGGTGACGGCGAAAGATTTACAGGGTCGACTGCCTCCCTCTGTTTACTGGCTATCATTACCGTGGCGTTCAGGAATGTGGCTGTCGATGCTCTGGTTCACCCGCCGTATACCGGCAGTAAGTCCGATTGCGGCTGGCGTATATCTCGGCAGTTTTCCGCGCTGCGCGCCTGCGCAAAAGGCGGTGCTCGACTTAACCTTTGAGTTTTCGCGTGGACGGGCGACAGCCTCGCACTCTTATCATTGTGTACCGATGCTGGATTTAGTGATCCCACATGAAGCCGAGCTACAGCAGGCGGTGGACAGTCTGGAAACTCTGCGTGTGCGGCAGGGAACTGTGCTGGTGCACTGTGCCTTAGGATTGTCGCGCAGTGCAATGGTGGTCGCAGCGTGGCTGTTGCGTTATGGCCATGCGCCGACGGTAGAGCACGCCGTGGTGCAAATTCGAGCAAGTCGACCACATGTGGTGCTGACTGATAAACATCTGGAGATGCTGCAACAATGGCAACGGAAAGTGACAATGTAACAGATGCTGAGGTGCTTCAGCACGCTTTGCTACGGCACACGCTGGCAAGCTGGCGCTTCATTCTGCTTTTTTCCCTCCCGCCGATGGTGTGGGCGCTGTTTGTTGCTTCACCAGGTGTCGTGCGCGCCGTCATTGCATTGCTGTGCGCTGTGGTCTGGTTTGGTTGTTGGCGACTGTGGCTCGACCAGCGCTATTTTTCGCTGATTAATAAGCAAAACAACAAGCAGGCCGGAAACGCGTTGTACTTTATCTGGCGACGCGAACGGCTGAAAGCCCTGACGCTGGCTGAACGCCAGTCAGGTGCATTGCGACAATGTCGAAAAACGCTCTGTCTTGTTACAGTTCTGTGGGCTTTCTGGCTGGTGCTGCTACTGTAGTATTCATCTGACTTATTCATCGACATCGCAATAGTTGCCACACGGCATCAAACTGAGGCTGATATAGTTCAACACCGGTCGCGTTGCGGAGTTAAATCATGTGGCTTTTCAAGTGGTATGTCTGGAATCGTTGGATATTCAAGCTGTTAAGCCGGGATGTTGCCGAGCCAGAACAATTTTTGCTGCATTGCTGGGAAGAGAATCTGGCGAAGTGCAGAGATTATGCAACCATCTGGCGTGATATTAACCGCATTCACGGCAAACAGGTGCAGGTAAAGAAGTAAATGCTGGAGAAACCCTCCCACCGTATGGTGAGAGGGTGAATTATCAGGCAGCGACGACGCTGTCGATAGCGGCTTTCGCATCGGACTGCGCTTTGGACGCCACTTCCGGGCCGTACGCAATGCCTTCAGCAAAGACGACGTTCACGTCGGTGATGCCGATAAAGCCCAGGAATACGTTCAGATACGGCGTGATCAGGTCAGTCGGCGTATCTTTATGGATACCACCACGGCTGGTCAACACGACTGCGCGTTTACCCGTCACCAGACCTTCCGGACCTTTCTCGGTATAACGGAAAGTCACACCTGCACGGGCAATCAGATCGAAATAGTTTTTCAGCTGGGTTGGGATGTTGAAGTTATACATCGGCGCAGCGATAACAATCACATCATGCGCTTTCAGCTCAGCAATCAGCTCATCGGACAACGCCAGCGCTTCCTGCTGACGCGGTGTCAGCGGTGCATCGCTCGGGCGCAGCGCACCCACCAGTTCGCCATCCAGTACCGGAACAGGATTTGCAGCCAGGTCACGGACGGTGATTTCATCAGCGGAGTGCTTTTCACGCCACTGTTCAACAAAATAATCAGACAACTGACCAGACTGAGAGTACCCTGCCAGAATACTGGATTTAAGAACTAATACCTTGCTCATGGGTGTTTCCTTTTATGTGTTTGAAGGGGGAGTGCCCCGTTGCTTGTTGACACTTTATTCACAATCCTGTCGCAGTGATAGCGCAATATATCGAATCCTATGTTCGAAATTATTGAACAACACATGAAAAGCGCTGATGTGGTACTCTATACCTATCATCTAAAAGAGATTTAACCCGGCAGAGCACTGCCTTTTAACGCTATGACAGAACAACAAAAATTAACCTTCAACATGTTGCAGCAACAGCTGGATTCACTGATGCTGCGTGACAGACAGCGTTTTGCCCGCCGCCTGCAGGGCGTGAAGAAGGTTAAAAATCCTGATGCACAACAGGCCATTTACCAGGAGATGGCAAAAGAGATTGATCACGCTGCAGGTAAAGTTGTGCTGCGTGAAGCCGCGCGTCCGGTCATCAGCTACCCGGAAAACCTGCCCGTCAGTCAGAAAAAACAGGATATTCTGGAAGCGATACGCGATAACCAGGTGGTGATTGTCGCCGGGGAAACGGGGTCAGGGAAAACCACTCAGTTACCCAAAATCTGTATGGAGCTCGGGCGCGGGGTAAAAGGGCTGATCGGCCACACCCAGCCGCGCCGTCTGGCGGCGCGTACCGTGGCGAACCGTATTGCAGAAGAGCTGCAAACCGAGCCGGGCGGTTGTATCGGTTATAAAGTCCGTTTTAGCGATCATGTCAGCGACAACACCATGGTTAAGCTGATGACGGACGGTATCCTGCTGGCGGAAATCCAGCAGGATCGGCTGCTGATGCAGTACGACACCATCATCATCGATGAAGCGCATGAGCGCAGCCTGAATATCGATTTTCTGCTCGGCTATCTGAAAGAGCTTCTGCCGCGCCGTCCGGATCTAAAAATTATCATCACTTCGGCGACCATCGATCCGGAGCGTTTTTCAAAGCATTTCAATAATGCACCGATTATCGAAGTCTCTGGTCGAACCTATCCGGTGGAAGTTCGCTATCGTCCAATTGTTGAAGACGCAGATGACACCGAGCGTGACCAATTGCAAGCAATTTTTGATGCCGTAGATGAGTTAGGCCGTGAAAGTCAGGGCGATATTTTGATCTTCATGAGCGGCGAGCGCGAAATCCGCGATACCGCCGATGCGCTGAATAAGCTGGATTTGCGCCATACCGAAGTGCTACCGCTATATGCGCGTCTTTCCAACAGCGAGCAGAACCGTGTGTTCCAGTCGCACAGCGGTCGCCGTATCGTGCTGGCGACCAACGTGGCGGAAACCTCGCTGACCGTTCCGGGGATCAAGTATGTGATTGATCCGGGTACTGCGCGTATCAGCCGTTACAGTTACCGCACCAAAGTTCAGCGCTTGCCGATTGAACCGGTGTCGCAGGCCTCTGCCAACCAGCGTAAAGGCCGTTGCGGTCGTGTTTCGGAGGGGATCTGTATTCGTCTGTATTCCGAAGACGATTTCCTGTCGCGCCCGGAGTTTACCGACCCGGAGATCCTGCGTACCAACCTGGCGTCCGTTATTTTGCAGATGACCGCCTTGGGGCTGGGCGATATCGCGGCGTTTCCGTTTGTTGAAGCGCCGGATAAACGTAACATTCAGGACGGTGTACGCCTGCTCGAAGAACTGGGGGCGATAACCACCGACGAACAGGCAACCGCTTACAAACTGACGCCATTGGGTCGTCAGCTCTCGCAACTGCCGGTGGATCCACGCCTGGCGCGCATGGTGCTGGAAGCGCAAAAACATGGCTGCGTACGTGAGGCGATGATTATCACCTCGGCGCTGTCTATTCAGGATCCGCGCGAGCGCCCGATGGACAAGCAGCAGGCCTCCGACGAGAAGCATCGCCGTTTCCACGACAAAGAGTCTGATTTCCTCGCATTTGTGAATCTGTGGAACTATCTCGGCGAGCAGCAGAAAGCGCTGTCGTCAAACCAGTTCCGTCGTCAGTGCAAACTTGATTTTCTGAACTACCTGCGCGTGCGTGAATGGCAGGATATCTACACGCAACTGCGCCAGGTGGTGAAAGAGTTAGGGATTCCTGTTAACAGCGAACCCGCTGAATACAGAGAGATCCACGTCGCGTTGCTGACCGGTTTACTGTCACATATCGGGATGAAAGATGCCGATAAACAGGAATTTACCGGGGCGCGTAACGCTCGCTTCTCGATCTTCCCGGGCTCTGGTCTATTTAAAAAACCGCCGAAGTGGACGATGGTAGCGGAGCTGGTGGAAACCAGCCGCCTGTGGGGACGTATTGCTGCACGCATCGATCCTGAGTGGGTCGAACCGGTTGCCCAGCATCTGATCAAACGTTCATACAGTGAACCGCACTGGGAACGTGCGCAGGGCGCGGTGATGGCAACAGAAAAGGTTACCGTCTACGGTTTACCGATTGTTGCAGCCCGTAAGGTGAACTACAGCCAGATCGATCCCGCGTTGTCGCGTGAACTGTTCATCCGCCATGCGCTGGTGGAAGGCGACTGGCAAACGCGCCATGCGTTTTTCCGTGACAATTTGAAGTTACGCGCTGAGGTGGAAGAGTTAGAGCACAAATCGCGCCGTCGCGACATTCTGGTTGATGATGAGACGCTATTTGAGTTTTACGACCAACGCATCAGCCATGATGTGGTCTCCGCGCGTCACTTTGACAGCTGGTGGAAAAAGATCAGCCGTGAAACGCCGGATCTGCTCAACTTTGAAAAGAGCATGCTCATCAAAGAGGGCGCGGAAAAAATCAGTAAGCTGGATTACCCGAACTTCTGGCATCAGGGCAATCTCAAACTACGGTTAAGTTACCAGTTCGAACCCGGAGCCGATGCGGACGGTGTGACCGTACATATTCCGCTCCCGCTGCTCAATCAGATCGAAGAGAGCGGTTTTGAATGGCAAATTCCGGGGCTGCGCCGTGAACTGGTGATCGCCCTGATTAAGTCTCTGCCGAAACCGGTACGACGCAACTTTGTGCCCGCGCCGAACTATGCGGAAGCGTTTTTAGGCCGCGTCACGCCGCTGGAACTGCCGCTGCTGGACTCGCTGGAGCGTGAACTGCGCCGCATGACCGGCGTGACCGTTGACCGTGAAGACTGGCATTGGGATCAGGTGCCCGATCACCTAAAAATCACCTTCCGGGTAGTGGATGATAAGAACAAAAAGCTGCAGGAAGGACGTTCGCTGCAGGATCTGAAAGACGCACTGAAGGGTAAAGTGCAGGAAACATTGTCTGCGGTGGCGGATGACGGTATCGAACAGAGCGGGTTGCACATCTGGAGCTTCGGTCAGCTTCCGGAGAGTTACGAGCAAAAACGCGGTAACTATAAGGTCAAAGCCTGGCCAGCGCTGGTGGATGAGCGTGACAGCGTTGCCATCAAACTGTTTGATAACCCGCTGGAGCAACAGCAGGCGATGTGGTGCGGTTTACGCCGCCTGTTGTTGCTGAATATTCCTTCACCAATCAAATATTTGCATGAAAAACTGCCCAACAAAGCCAAGCTGGGGCTGTATTTTAACCCGTACGGTAAAGTGCTGGATTTGATTGACGACTGTATATCCTGTGGTGTGGATCAACTGATCGACGCCAACGGTGGTCCGGTGTGGACCGAAGAAGGCTTTGCGGCGCTGCATGAGAAAGTGCGGGCTGAATTGAATGATACGGTGGTGGATATTGCTAAGCAGGTCGAACAAATTCTGACCGCGGTGTTTAATATCAACAAACGTCTGAAAGGGCGCGTGGATATGACCATGGCGCTGGGGCTTGCGGATATCAAATCGCAGATGGGCGGGCTGGTGTACCGTGGATTTGTTACCGGCAATGGTTTCAAGCGTCTGGGCGATACGCTGCGTTATTTGCAGGCTATCGAAAAGCGTCTGGAAAAACTGGCTATCGATCCGCATCGTGACCGTGCGCAGATGCTGAAAGTAGATAGCGTGCAGCAGGCCTGGCAGCAGTGGTTCAATAAACTGCCTCCCGCGCGCCGTGAAGATGACGATGTCAAAGAGATCCGCTGGATGATAGAAGAGCTGCGCGTCAGCTATTTTGCCCAGCAGCTTGGTACGCCGTATCCGATTTCCGATAAACGTATTTTGCAGGCGATGGAGCAGATTTCGGGATAAATCGGTACCAGACAGCATACCGGGTAAGGTGACGTCACCGCCCGGTATGCAACCCGATAAAGTATTAAGATCAGGAGTCATGAGTATGAGCCAGTTTCCGACACTTTCCGCAACCACGCTTGCGGCGATCAATACCGTAGGGCGATGGTTGGCGCAGAATGATTTTACGGGGAATATCACCGTTCAGTCAGATTGCGTGATTCTGGCAGGGAACGCGGTTATTCCGACCATCGACGCCGCCTGCCGGATCGCGAAAGAGCAACAGGTTCCCTTGTTGATTAGCGGTGGCATCGGTCACTCCACACGATTTCTGTATGACGCGATTGCAGAGCATCCTCGTTACAACATCATTCGTACCACCGGGCGCGCGGAAGCGGCGATCCTTGCCGATATCGCACATCAGTTCTGGCAAATCCCGGGGGAGAAGATTTGGGTGGAAGACCAGTCAACAAACTGCGGTGAGAATGCCCGTTTTAGCTGTGCATTATTGAATCAGGCGACGGAAAGTATTCATACCGTCATTGTGGTACAGGATCCCACTATGCAACGTCGCACGATGGCAACCTTTCAGCGCGTAACCCGCGATGAGCCGCATGCGCCGCGCTGGTTGAGTTTCCCTGGATTCATCCCTGAGCTGGCCCAACAGCAAGACGGCGTGGATTTTGTGCCAGCAGCAGAAGGTTTGTGGTCAGTGGATCGCTATCTGTCTCTCATAACCGGTGAG
Organism: Citrobacter sp. Cb041; assembly: GCF_030336655.1. Classification (NCBI taxonomy): domain Bacteria; kingdom Pseudomonadati; phylum Pseudomonadota; class Gammaproteobacteria; order Enterobacterales; family Enterobacteriaceae; genus Citrobacter; species Citrobacter sp. Cb041. The sequence goes on from NZ_JAOWDD010000034.1 coordinate 40,745, forward strand.
CTTCCTCGCCTGCGTGATGATGCCACCGGTTATGGGCCGTGTGGCCGCAATTTTATTGCCCATGTTGATATTCCTCAGAACGTTGAGCAAGCCTGGCAGCAGTTGCAAAATGACATCGTGCTGACTGATTTACTGGAGAGCCGCTCTCTGTAATTCCTGTTGCCCGTTTGTCGGCGTTTTGCGGCAAACGGGCAAAAATCACACCTGTTTTTTCCCTTCATCATCACTTTGCCAGACGCTTTTATGAAGCCGCTCACAGAACAGCCACTCCAGCCATAATACGACCTGCATGATTGATATTAATTAACAATAGTTTTACTTGTTAAAAACAAATCAATCACAGGAGAGCCGCATGTCAGTACCCGTACAACATCCTATGTATATCGATGGGCAGTTTGTGACCTGGCACGATGATGCCTGGATTGATGTCGTCAATCCGGCCACGGAAGAGGTGATCTCGCGTATTCCCGATGGACGTGCCGAGGATGCGTGTAAAGCGATCGATGCTGCACAGCGCGCTCAGCCGCAATGGGAAGCGCTGCCCGCCATTGAACGGGCGAACTGGTTACGCAAAATTTCTGCGGGTATCCGTCAGCGAGCCAGTGAAATCAGCGCGCTGATTGTGGCGGAGGGTGGAAAAATACAGCAACTGGCTGAGGTCGAAGTCTCGTTTACCGCCGACTATATCGATTACATGGCGGAGTGGGCGCGTCGCTATGAAGGCGAGATCCTGCAAAGCGATCGTCCGGGCGAGAATATTCTGCTGTTTAAGCGCGCTTTGGGCGTGACTACGGGCATTCTGCCGTGGAACTTTCCGTTTTTCCTGATTGCCCGCAAACTGGCTCCCGCACTGTTGACGGGTAATACCATTGTCATTAAGCCGAGTGAATTTACACCGAATAACGCCATCGCCTTTGCCAAAATTGTTGATGATATTGGCTTGCCGCGCGGCGTATTTAATCTGGTGCTGGGACGTGGTGAAACGGTCGGTCAGGCGCTGGCCGCAAACCCGAAGGTGGCCATGGTGAGCATGACCGGTAGCGTCGGGGCGGGTGAGAAAATTATGGCTGCGGCGGCTAAAAATATCACCAAAGTTTGTCTGGAGTTGGGCGGTAAGGCCCCGGCTATCGTGATGGATGATGCCGATCTTGAACTGGCCGTAAAGGCAATTGTTGACTCGCGGGTGATCAACACCGGACAGGTATGCAACTGTGCCGAGCGCGTGTACGTTCAGAAAGGTATTTATGACCAATTCGTCAATCGTCTGGGCGAGGCGATGAAAGCCGTGCAGTTTGGCAATCCGGCTGAGCGCAATGATATTGCGATGGGACCGCTGATTAACGCCTCTGCGCTGGAGCGTGTAGAGCAGAAAGTTGCACGAGCGGTGCAGGAAGGCGCCAGAGTGGTGCTGGGCGGTAAGGCCGTTTCCGGCAAAGGGTATTACTATCCACCGACGTTACTGTTAGACGTGCGCCAGGAGATGGCGATTATGCACGAGGAGACGTTTGGTCCGGTGCTGCCGGTGGTAGCGTTTGATACGCTGGAACAGGCGCTGATGATGGCCAATGACAGCGATTACGGTCTGACCTCATCGATCTATACGCAGAATCTGAATACGGCGATGAAGGCGATCAAAGGGCTGAAGTTTGGCGAAACCTATATTAATCGTGAAAACTTCGAGGCGATGCAGGGCTTTCATGCTGGCTGGCGCAAGTCCGGGATTGGCGGGGCTGACGGTAAACACGGTCTGAACGAATATCTGCAAACGCAGGTGGTGTATCTGCAGTCCTAAGTTTTCGCCGGGTGAGCCTGTACGCCACCCGGCGCAATTCTCACACTTTGCTGGCGATCCAGTTCATCATCAATTCCGGCCAGATGGCCAGCGGCAATCCCTGCGCATCGCGAATACCAAATCCGTGCTTACCGCGTTCAAACAGATGCATTTCGACCGAAACCCCTGGCCTACGTAGCGCATTAAAGAAGACCAGGCTGTTTTCCACCTTCACCGCCGGATCGTCAATGGCGTGTAGCAAGAACGTCGGCGGCGTTGTGTGATCCACTTGCTCTTCAAGAGAATAGCGCTGCAGGTCTTCCTTTTCGGGCGTTGCGCCAACCAGCTCAAGGCGAGAGCCTGGGTGACCGATATCTTCGCGCAGGGTGATCACCGGGTACACCAGCGCCATAAAAGCAGGGCGCGCAGATTGTTCGTCTATGCTATCAATCGGCGTATAAACCGATTCGTCAAACCGGGTTCCCAGACTGGCGGCCACGTGTCCCCCGGAGGAGAAGCCCAACACGCCGATACGGTCAGGGTTGATTTTCCATTCATGAGCGTTGGCGCGAATGTAGCGCATGGCGCGTTGGGCATCGGCCAGCGGCGCATTTGCGCCTTCCTCGTGACCATCGCCCGGCATGCGGTAGGTCATCACAAACAGGGTATAACCGTGAGCGTTAAAGAACGGTGCCAGTGCGCTGCCTTCTTTATCCATCACCACGCGACGATAAGAGCCGCCAGGGGTAACAAGGATCCCTGTGCCGTTAGGTTTTGCAGGGGCGTAAACGGTAATTTCTGGTGCACGAATGCCGGTTACCGCACGATCATAAGCAGACGTTCCGGTATGCCGGGGTTCAGGCGTGAATACCGCATCGCTGTTTTTTGCTCCGGGGGCTTCACCCTGCGGCCAGCATGAGAAGGTGGCCGCGTGGGCAACGGCTTGCTCCATCATGTTTTCTAACGCTTCACGACTCAGTGCTTCCATTACTATGCTCCCTCATTGGCAAAGGTTAGCTATAACATAGTTAATGAATTGAAAACGGGGAGAGACTCACGACGTATTGAATTCGCGGGAAATGAAAGACGGTGGAGGCGAATCTCCGCCGGAAGGCGAGAGCTTGATAAATTTATCCCGCGTACGAATAAGCCGGGTGAGCAAAAGTTAATGAATTTTTAACAAAAGCCCGTTATGGTGACGCATTATTGTTTTTATTCAGGAAGTGTTATGGGGAATAAGTATTCTGGCCTGCAAATTGGCATTCACTGGCTGGTCTTTTTGTTGGTCATTGTGGCCTACAGCGCTATGGAGTTTCGCGGATTTTTCCCGCGCAGCTATCGTCCCTTATTTAACATGGTGCACGTATCCTGTGGCATCACTATTTTAACGCTGATGGTGGCGCGTCTGCTGGTCAGGCTAAAATATCCGGCACCGCCGATTGTGCCAAAACCGAAGCCGATGATGACCGGAATGGCGCATCTGGGGCATCTGGTTATCTATCTGCTGTTTATTGTTCTGCCGATTATTGGACTGGTGATGATGTATAACCGGGGTAACCCGTGGATTGCATTCGGCATTGTTATGCCGCATGCGGCAGAGGCCAATTTTGATGTAGTGGATATGCTGAAGTCCTGGCACGTGACGCTGGCAAATCTGGGCTATTTTGTTATTGCTCTGCATGCCGCTGCGGCTCTGATGCACCACTATTTCTGGAAGGACAATACGCTGCTGCGCATGATGCCGCGAAAACGCTCCTGATGTAATGCCCCGCAAATGCGGGGTATTTTTTTAGCCGATTATTTTTCCAGACATCATAAAAACTTACCGACAAGATGGTTAAACAACGTCCAGTTCATCACTCTCGCTACTTGATTGCTGCTCTTATTAAAACTACTGTATATAAATACAGTAAATGAGAGGCAGATTATTATGTTGTTTTTCCAGCCTGCGGAACGCCGCGAAATTAAACACTTTCCGTTATTTAGCGATCTTGTGCCCTGCGGTTTTCCATCTCCTGCACAGGACTACGTTGAGAAACGTATCGACCTCAATGACCTGCTGGTACGGCATCCCAGCGCAACCTATTTTGTTAAATCATCTGGCGACTCTATGAGGGGAGCAGGGATCGGCGAGGGCGATTTACTGATTGTCGACAGCGCCAGAAAACCTGCCCATGGAGACATCGTTATTGCCGCCGTTGAGGGCGAATTCACCGTTAAACGCCTGCAATTACATCCGGTTGTGATGCTGAAACCAGAGAACAGCGCCTACGCGCCGATCATGATTAGCAGCGAGGACACGCTGGATATATTTGGCGTGGTGACATTTATCATTAAAGCAGCGGGCTGATGATGTTTGCACTGGTGGATGTTAACGCGTTTTATGCCAGCTGTGAGTCGGCATTCCGGCCTGATCTGAAAGGGAAGCCCGTTGTCGTTCTTTCAAACAACGATGGCTGCGTTATTGCCAGCAGCGTAGAGGCAAAGGCGCTTGGCGTTAATATGGGCGCTCCGTACTTCAAACAGAAAGATCTGTTCAGGCGCTATGGCGTGTTCTGTTTTAGTTCGAACTACGAACTGTATGCGGATATGAGCAGCAGGGTGATGTCGATTCTGGAGGAGTTATCGCCACGCGTGGAGATATACAGTATTGATGAAGCCTTTTGTGATTTAACGGGCGTGCGAAACTGCAGGGATCTTACGGATTTTGGTCAGGAAATCAGAGCAACCATTTTGCAGAAAACACGTCTCACGGTTGGGGTCGGTATCGCTCAGACCAAAACCCTGGCCAAACTGGCAAACCATGCGGCCAAAAAGTGGCAGGAACAGACGGGCGGAGTCGTGGATCTCTCAAATATTGAACGCCAGCGTAAGCTGATGGCAGCACTCCCGGTTGATGAAGTTTGGGGCATCGGACGCCGCATCGGCAAAAAACTGGACGTCATGGGCATTAAAACGGTTCTCGACCTGGCGGATACCGATATTCGCTTCATTCGTAAACATTTCAGCGTCGTGCTTGAGCGAACCGTCCGGGAATTGCGCGGTGAGCCTTGTCTGGCGCTGGAAGAATTTGCGCCGGATAAGCAGGAAATTATCTGCTCAAGATCGTTTGGTGAAAAACTCACGGATTACAACGCCATGAGAGAGGCCATTTGCACCTATGCTTCACGTGCTGCGGAAAAGCTGCGCAGAGAACACCAGTACTGCCGGTTTATCTCTACGTTTATCAAAACCAGTCCGTTTGCCCTGAATGAACCTTATTACGGTAACAGCGCATCGATAAAACTGCTGACGCCAACTCAGGATAGCCGGGACATTATTACAGCAGCCACGCGCAGCCTGGACGCCGTTTGGCGAGAGGGGCTACGTTATCAAAAAGCGGGCGTTATGCTGGGGGATTTTTTTAGCTCTGGCGTTGCACAGCTGAATCTTTTTGATAATAACGCCCCGCGGCGTAACAGCGATAAATTGATGGACCTACTGGATACTCTTAATGCTGAAAAGGGGAAAGGAACGCTCTACTTTGCCGGGCAAGGGATACAGCAGCCGTGGGCGATGAAGCGAGACATGCTTTCACCACGTTATACAACGAGATACAGTGATTTGCTGCGGGTAAATTGATAGCCAAACAAGGCTTCCGCCCACCTTATTTATACCGGATCAATTATCCTTTCAATGACAGGACGTTGTAAATTGCCAACGATTCCATAACCTTGGATACCTTTCCAGTGCGGCTAAATTAGCGCTCCTTTAATACTTCGATAAGATACAAAGTTGATATTCAAAAAGTTGGATTGTTGTGAACTCAGGAGTAGGATTATTTCTATCTGATAGAACCAGTTATCGAACTGGCTTATACGAGTTGTTTGTTTTTCACTTACGAAAAGGTGGTGCTGGTAATGAATACATTCATCATTCGTTTATTATTTTTTTCTCTCTTATGCGGTTCTTTCTCAATACATGCTGAAGAGCAGAACGGTATGAAACTTGAGCGGGTTGTGATAGTGAGTCGTCATGGAGTAAGAGCACCTACGAAGTTCACTCCAATAATGAAAGATGTTACACCCGATCAATGGCCACAATGGGATGTGCCGTTAGGATGGCTAACGCCTCGTGGGGGAGAACTTGTTTCTGAATTAGGTCAGTATCAACGTTTATGGTTCACGAGCAAAGGTCTGTTGAATAATCAAACGTGCCCATCTCCAGGGCAGGTTGCTGTTATTGCAGACACGGATCAACGCACCCGTAAAACGGGTGAGGCGTTTCTGGTTGGGTTAGCACCAAAATGTCAAATTCAAGTGCATTATCAGAAGGATGAAGAAAAAACTGATCCTCTTTTTAATCCGGTAAAAATGGGGAAATGTTCGTTTAACACATTGAAGGTTAAAAACGCTATTCTGGAACGGGCCGGAGGAAATATTGAACTGTATACCCAACGCTATCAATCTTCGTTTCGGACCCTGGAAAATGTTTTAAATTTCTCACAATCGGAGACATGTAAGACTACAGAGAAGTCTACGAAATGCACATTACCAGAGGCTTTACCGTCTGAACTTAAGGTAACTCCTGACAATGTATCATTACCTGGTGCCTGGAGTCTTTCTTCCACGCTGACTGAGATATTTCTGTTGCAAGAGGCCCAGGGAATGCCACAGGTAGCCTGGGGGCGTATTACGGGAGAAAAAGAATGGAGAGATTTGTTAAGTCTGCATAACGCTCAGTTTGATCTTTTGCAAAGAACTCCAGAAGTTGCCCGTAGTAGAGCCACACCATTACTCGATATGATAGACACTGCATTATTGACAAATGGTACAACAGAAAACAGGTATGGCATAAAATTACCCGTATCTCTGTTGTTTATTGCTGGTCATGATACCAATCTTGCAAATTTAAGCGGGGCTTTAGATCTTAACTGGTCGCTGCCCGGTCAACCCGATAATACCCCTCCTGGTGGGGAGCTTGTATTCGAAAAGTGGAAAAGAACCAGTGATAATACGGATTGGGTTCAGGTTTCATTTGTTTATCAGACGCTGAGAGATATGAGGGATATACAACCGTTATCGTTAGAAAAACCTGCCGGCAAAGTTGATTTAAAATTAATTGCATGTGAAGAGAAAAATATTCAGGGAATGTGTTCGTTAAAAAGTTTTTCCAGGCTCATTAAGGAAATTCGCGTGCCAGAGTGTGCAGTTACGGAATAAGTAACTAATTATTATATATATAGCGTATTAAAAAATAGAAACCCCCGGTTTGTAGTCGGGGGTATTCGTATTGATCATAATTACATGAGTCTTTCAATTGCCTGTTCTTTGCGAGTGACAATCCAGTTACGCTGCTCCAGAAAAAATCCGGACTGTTCAGCGATGCAGAATCCATCGACAAAGCGCTCGGTGTTGCGGCTCTAAAACCGCTTAAAACGGTGATATGTCTAAATGTGCTGTTTGTGCAACGTATTAAATAATAACAAGTTATTTATTTTACAATTAGTTAAAAAGACTGATAGTATACCCCCCTATAGTATTTGGAGGGCGTATGCCGCATTCACCCGAAGATAAAAAACGCATTCTCACCCGTGTACGCCGTATTCGCGGTCAGGTTGATGCGCTTGAGCGCGCGCTGGAGTCCGGCGAGCCGTGTTTGGCTATCCTGCAACAAATTGCCGCCGTGCGCGGCGCATCCAATGGCCTGATGGGCGAAATGGTTGAGATCCACCTGAAAGACGAACTGGTCAGCGGGGAAACAACCCCAGACCAGCGTGCCGTGCGCATGGCTGAAATCGGCCATCTTCTGCGTGCTTATCTAAAATAACACCATCACCTCGCAATAATGGGAAGAGACAAATGAAATCACGTGCAGCAGTTGCATTCGGCCCTGGCCAACCGTTAAAAATTGTCGAAATCGATGTCGCACCGCCAAAGAAAGGTGAAGTGCTGGTTAAAATTACCCACACCGGCGTGTGCCATACTGATGCTTTTACGCTCTCAGGCGACGATCCGGAAGGGGTTTTCCCGGCGGTGCTCGGCCATGAAGGTGGCGGCATTGTGGTTGAAGTGGGTGAAGGCGTTACCAGCCTGAAACCGGGCGATCATGTGATCCCGCTATACACCGCAGAATGTGGCGAGTGTAAGTTCTGTAAATCGGGTAAAACTAACCTGTGTCAGGCCGTGCGTGCGACCCAGGGCAAAGGTCTGATGCCGGATGGCACAACCCGTTTCTCGTATAACGGCGAGCCGATTTATCACTATATGGGCACCAGCACCTTCAGCGAATACACCGTTTGCGCGGAGATCTCTCTGGCGAAGGTTAACCCGCAGGCTCCGCTGGACAAAGTGTGTCTGCTGGGGTGTGGCGTGACCACCGGTATCGGAGCGGTCCATAACACCGCAAAAGTGAAAGAAGGTGATACCGTCGCCGTATTTGGTCTGGGCGGTATTGGCCTGGCGGTGATTCAGGGCGCGGCGCAGGCGAAAGCCGGGCGTATTCTGGCCGTTGATACCAATCCGGAAAAATTTACGCTGGCAGGTGAAATGGGCGCGACCGATTTCATCAATCCGAAGGATTACGACAAACCGATTCAGGATGTGATTGTCGAGCTTACCGATGGCGGCGTGGACTTTAGTTTCGAATGTATCGGTAACGTTAACGTGATGCGCGCGGCGCTGGAATGCTGCCATAAAGGATGGGGCGAAAGCATCATTATTGGCGTGGCAGGAGCCGGACAAGAGATCAAAACGCGTCCGTTCCAGTTGGTTACCGGGCGTGTCTGGCGCGGTTCCGCATTTGGCGGCGTGAAGGGTCGTACTCAGCTTCCTGGTATGGTTGAAGATGCGATGAGCGGGAAAATTCAGTTGGATCCGTTTATTACCCACCGTTTACCGCTGGAGCAGATTAACGACGCGTTCGATTTAATGCATCAGGGTAAATCCATCCGTACCGTTATCCACTTTGGCGATAACTGATTCATTGGCCAGCGGATTTCACCGCTGGCACTTTCCTGAATTTTTTAGAATTATGTTGTGAAAGTGTGACGAATCCGGCGCTTTTCACGGTAAGTAAACTTCCCGGATTGCCGATGACTATCTAACGGGCGTGTTTTCACGCATAAACCCTACAAGAGAGTCGACGGTCATGGACAACACTACATCGATGCAAGCCCAGCATAAACTGGGCTTTCTGCATCAAATCCGGCTGGTTCCGCTGTTTTCCTCCATTCTCGGTGGCATCCTTCTGCTGTTCGCCTTAAGTTCCGGGCTGGCAAGCTATTTTCTTATGCAGGCCGATCGCGATCAGCGCGACGTGACCGATGAGATTCAGGTCAGGATGGGGTTATCTAACAGCTCTAACCACTTGCGTACCGCGCGTATCAACATGATCCACGCCGGCGCGGCGAGCCGTATTGCCGAAATGGATGACATGAAGGCCAATATCGCCGAGGCAGAAAAACGGATTAAGCAATCGCAGGACGGTTTCAATGCTTATATGTCACGCGCGGTAAAAACGCCTGCCGATGAAGCGTTAGACGCTGAACTGAGCGCCAGCTTCAAAGCCTATACCGACGGCTTACAGCCGATGCTGAAGTACGCTAAAAACGGCATGTTTGAAGCGATCATCAACCATGAAAATGAACAGGCCAGACCGCTGGACTCTGCGTACAACAAGGTGCTGTTAAAGGCGATCGACATTCGTACCACCAGGGCGAATCAGTTAAGCGAACAGGCGCATCAGCGTACACAGCTTGGTATGGCTTTTATGCTGGGCGCATTTGTTCTTGCGCTGGCGCTGACCGTGATGACGTTCATTGTTCTGCGCCGTACCGTCATTCATCCTCTGTTGCGTGCCGCCCAGCGCATTGAGCAAATTTCAGCGGGGGATCTGACCATGCCGGAGGAACCGACCGGGCGCAGCGAAATTGGTCGCCTGAGCCGCCATCTGCAAACAATGCAACGTTCGCTGGGGAAAACGGTAGGCACGGTGCGTCAGGGCGCGGAAGAGATTTATCGCGGTACCAGTGAGATTTCGGCGGGGAACACCGATCTGTCTTCACGTACCGAACAACAGGCTGCGGCGATTGAACAAACGGCGGCCAGCATGGAAGAGTTGACGGCGACGGTGAAGCAAAACGCCGACAACGCGCATCATGCGAGCAAGCTGGCAGAAGATGCTTCCGGCAAGGCCAGTCGGGGCGGTCAGATGGTTTCTGGCGTGGTCAAAACCATGGGCAATATCTCAACGAGTTCAAAGAAAATCTCCGAAATCACAGCCGTTATTAACAGCATTGCTTTCCAGACCAATATTCTGGCGCTGAACGCAGCGGTTGAAGCAGCGCGGGCAGGAGAGCAGGGCCGTGGGTTTGCCGTGGTTGCCAGTGAGGTGCGCACGCTGGCAAGCCGCAGCGCTCAGGCGGCAAAAGAGATTGAGGGATTGATCAGCGAATCAGTTCGACTGATTGACCAGGGCTCCGGAGAAGTGGTCGCCGCGGGCAATACGATGACGGATATTGTCGATGCGGTAAAACGCGTCACCGACATTATGCTGGAAATTGCAGCGGCCTCTGATGAGCAGAGCCGGGGTATCGTCCAGGTGAGTCAGGCAATTTCAGAAATGGATAAGGTAACGCAGCAAAATGCCTCGCTGGTTGAAGAAGCCTCTGCCGCAGCGGCATCGCTGGAAGAGCAGGCGGCGCGCTTAACGGAAGCTGTTGGCACATTCCGTTTAACAGGGACAAGTGCTATTAAACGCGTTCCTGTGACGACAAAGCCTGACCATTCACGCCCGCAGGCGGCAACTGCCAGTGGCGAGAACTGGGAAACGTTTTAACAATAAAATCAATTAAGGGACCTGATGGTCCCTTAATTTTTGGCATCAAAACGGTACGGTTTTGCGTATTGCGGCGATCAGGATCTGTGCGGCCTGAGAGAGCTGCACATCGACACGGGTAAGAATGCCGATGGGTTCACCCGCACCGTGGGTGGGTATCGGCAACGACACCAGCGTCGCCTGGCGTAAATCTTCTCTAACCGCGCCTGAAGGGACAAACCACACATAGTCGTAATCGACCGTCAGTTGGCGGGAGAGTGATGCTGACAGCGTTTCAATACAGCCCGGCGGCATTTTGCAGCCCTGACTTTGCAACAACGCCTCTGCGTGCTGGCGAGGGGCGGTTCCTTTTGGTGAAACCACCACCGGCCACTCCATCACCCGACTCAGCGTGATGGTTTCCTGCAACAACGGGTGGTTAGGGCGCACGACCAGTTTGAGCGATTCCAGAAATAACAGCTCGTAGTTCAGACCAACCATCAATTCCGGATCGGCCATACGGCCAATGCCGAGATCAATTTCCCCTGACTTTAAACCCGCCAGGATCATGGGATTACTCATGGTGGCAACCTGCAGCGTGGTCTCCATTTGCTGCTTATGGAACGGGCCAATGACCGCCGGCAGAATGCCCAGGGCCGCGGTGGGTAAGGCGCCAATCCGTACGACATCCGTCTGTGACTCTTCGCGCTGGTTTAAGGCTTGTCCGGCGGTGTTGAGCGCATCCAGCACTCTGACTGCGTGGGTAAGAAACTGTTCTCCGGGCAGCGTTAATTGTGCGCCAAGGCGGCCACGCTCAAAGAGCCGGGTACCGGTCAGTTGCTCCAGTTCATTCAGCGTTTTGGAGAGGGCTGGTTGGCTCAGGTTAAGGGTCTCAGCCGCGCGGCCCAACGTTCCCTGCTGTGCAACGGCGACAAAAGTATGAAGGTGGCGCAAGCGAATGCGCTGATTGAACAGAACATTTTTTTCCATAAGCGATGTTAAAAACAGAGTCGTATCGGTGACAAGTGAAGTTGTTCGATTTTGATAACTTGATAGCAAAATATTATTAACATTTATCCTATTTTACTTACAACTGATTTATTTTGCTTATGTTTTGTACAGCGCTGCCGGGTGGTGGGATCATGGAAGAGAATGCGTCCAGTCGATATACTTTCGTTATTGTTTGCTTTTGAACCATTCTCTTCACAAGGCACTGATTGATGATAGATGTAATAGGGCACCTTAACCCCGATAGCGATGCCATTTGTACCGCCGCCATGACGGCGCGTTGGCTTACTTTACGTGGCCAGCAGGCGACGGCATGGCGTCTGGGCGAACCTAACCGCGAAACGCAATTTATCTTTGAGCATGCGGGACTGACGATGCCCGAACGGCTGACGTTTGAACTGACCGATCGTGATGTGTGGCTGGTCGATTTCACCGAGCCTGCCCAGGGGCCGGCATCGCTGGCAGAAAGTAACGTCGTGGGAATTATCGATCATCACCGACTCGGTGGATTAGTCACTCGTCTGCCACCTGAAGTATGGGTGAAGCCAGTCGGCAGCAGCGCGACGCTGTTATGGCAACTGATGACGGAAGAGGAGCGCAGCCAGTTGTCTGCCGCTGAGGCCGTTTTATTGCTGGGTGCCGCATTGAGTGACACTGTCACGCTTCGTTCGCCAACGACCACCTCTGACGATCGCCTGGCGGTGGAGGCCCTGGCCCAAAAAACCGGTGTGGATCTCGAGGCGTTTAGTCGCGACCTGCTATCTGCTAAAACAAGCGTGGAAGGCATGAGCGCTCGCGAGCTTCTGCAGAAAGACATTAAAACCTTCACCATTCATGGACATTCGGTGTGTGTGGCGCAGCTTGAACTGTATGCGCTGCAACAGGTGGATGCGGTGCTGGACGATCTCCGTCTGGAAATGGCGCGCTATGCTGAGGAAAAGAATGCCGCGCTGGTTGTACTGATGCTCACCGATATTAATCTGGGCGACACCAGCCTGTGGTTTGCCGGTTCAGCGCTGTCAGACATCCCACAGCCCTGTAAGGTGGAGGGGATGCTCAGCCGTAAAAAACAGATGTTGCCCTGGCTGGAAAGTCATTTAAAACCACGCCAGTAGGTTCTGTTCACCGTCTGTAGGGGGGGGAAATTTACGCGGGGTCACACTTTGTAAATTCTTCCCACCGGAGTCAGCGGCGTTTTCTACACTCCAGGTAATATTCACTGGAGGCATGACATTATGGCGAACACCATCACGGCAGATGAGATTCGGGAACAATTTTCGCAGGCAATGTCAGCAATGTACCAGCAGGAAGTCCCGCAATATGGCACGTTGCTGGAACTTGTCGCTGATGTGAATCTGGCGGTACTGGAAAATAATCCTACGCTGCATGAAAAACTGGCGAATGCAGATGAGCTGGCCCGGCTAAACGTTGAGCGCCACGGCGCCATTCGGGTGGGCACTGCGCAGGAGCTTTCTACGCTACGCCGGATGTTTGCCATTATGGGCATGTATCCGGTGAGTTATTACGATCTCTCCCAGGCCGGTGTTCCCGTGCATTCCACCGCGTTTCGTCCCATTGACGATGCGTCGCTTTCGCGCAACCCGTTTCGGGTATTCACCTCGTTATTGCGGCTCGAATTAATCGAAAACGCCGCGCTACGGCAAAAAGCCGCGGAGATCCTCGCGAAACGCGATATTTTCACCCGTCGTTGTCACGAACTGCTGGATGAGTTTGATGTGCAGGGCAGTTTTACGCCTGAGCAGGCGCAGGAGTTTGTGCAAGAAGCGCTGGAAACTTTCCGCTGGCATCAGCATGCCACGGTCGATGAGGCGACCTATCACGCATTGCACAATGAGCACCGGCTGATTGCTGATGTGGTGTGTTTCCCTGGGTGTCATATCAATCATCTGACGCCGCGTACGCTGGATATCGACCGGGTTCAGTCGATGATGCCGGAGTGTGGCATTGAACCCAAAATACTGATTGAAGGGCCGCCGCGCCGCGAGGTGCCCATTTTATTGCGCCAGACCAGTTTTAAAGCGCTGGAAGAGCCGGTGTTATTTGCCGGTGAAATGCGTGGCACTCACACGGCGCGTTTTGGTGAAATCGAACAGCGCGGCGTGGCCCTGACGCCGAAAGGCAGAGCATTATACGACGAATTGCTGAATAAAGCGGGAACGGGAAAAGACAACCTGACGCATCAGCTGCATTTGCAGGAGGTGTTCAAAGCATTCCCGGACAGCGAATTTCTGCTGCGCCAGCAGGGACTTGCCTGGTTCCGCTACCGGCTGACGCCGTCGGGCGAGGCGCATCGACAGGCGATTCGCCCGGATGACGACCCGCAACCGCTCATTGAGCGGGGCTGGCTGGTTGCTCAGCCCATTACCTACGAAGATTTTTTACCGGTGAGCGCCGCGGGAATTTTCCAGTCTAATTTGGGGAATGAAACTCAGGCCCGTAGCCACGGTAATTCCAGCCGCGACGCGTTTGAACAGGCGCTGGGTTGTGCGGTTTATGATGAGTTTGCGTTGTATCAGGAGGCGCAAGATCGCAGTAAACGGCGGTGTGGTTTACTTTAATTGAATTTACATGGGATTCGGTCTGTTCCCATCGACATAAAATATTTTCGATTTTGTACAGATAATCGGCGACCAACAATTGGATTATTAATGAATTTTGTCTAGAGTGAGCGGTCAGAAATGTGCACTCTCTTGCCGCTGATTATGGCCGGCGCGGGACCATTTACACGACCAGAAGGACTTACTTTCAGGCATGAATCGCAGACGATTTATTAAAGGTTCAATGGCAATGGCCGCCGTGTGCGGAACCAGTGGTATTGCATCACTCTTTTCCAGCGCCGCCTTTGCGGCAGAGTCTGACATTGCAGACGGAAAAACCGTACGTTTTGATTTTTCCGTTCTGCAATCGATGGCCCATGACTTAGCACAGAAGCCCTGGGGCGGCGCACCGCGCGCGTTACCTGACACGCTGGCGAAACTGACGCCGCAGGCCTACAACAGCATTCAATATGACGCAGAGCAGTCTCTGTGGAACAATGTTGAAAATCGTCAGCTTGATGCGCAGTTCTTCCATGTGGGAATGGGCTTTCGTCGCCGTGTACGCATGTTCTCGGTTGATGGCAGCACGCATATGGCGCGCGAAATCCACTTCCGTCCGGAGCTGTTTAAATACAATGATGCGGGTGTGGATACCAAACAGCTGGAAGGGCAGACTGACCTCGGGTTCGCCGGGTTCCGCGTGTTTAAAGCGCCAGAATTAGCCCGTCGCGATATCGTTTCTTTCCTGGGCGCCAGCTATTTCCGCGCCGTGGATGACACCTATCAGTACGGTTTATCGGCCCGCGGTCTGGCGGTAGATACCTACACCGACAGCAAAGAAGAGTTTCCTGATTTCACCTCTTTCTGGTTCGAAACGGTCAAACCGGGCGCAACCTCCTTTACCGTGTATGCGCTTCTCGACAGCCCCAGCGTAACCGGTGCATTTAAGTTCGTGATCCACTGCGAGAAAACGCAGGTGATCATGGATGTACAAAACCACATCTATGCGCGCAAAGACATCAAGCAGCTCGGTATTGCACCGATGACCAGCATGTTTAGCTGCGGCAACAACGAACGTCGGATGTGTGACACCATTCACCCGCAAATTCATGATTCCGACCGTCTGGCGATGTGGCGGGGCAATGGCGAGTGGATCTGCCGCCCGCTGAATAACCCGCAAAAACTGCAGTTCAACGCCTATACCGATAACAACCCGAAAGGGTTTGGCTTGCTGCAGCTCGATCGCGACTTCTCCCATTACCAGGATATCATGGGCTGGTACAACAAGCGTCCGAGCCTGTGGGTCGAACCGCGTAACCAGTGGGGCAAGGGGACTATCGGCCTGATGGAGATCCCGACGACCGGCGAAACGCTGGATAACGTCGTCTGCTTCTGGCAGCCTGAAAGGTCGATCAAAGCGGGCGATGATCTGGAATTCAAATATCGCCTGTACTGGAGCGCACAGCCGCCGGTGCGTTCACCGCTGGCTCGCGTGATGGCGACCCGAACAGGCATGGGCGGCTTCCCGGAAGGATGGGCGCCGGGCGAGCACTACCCGGAAAAATGGGCGCGACGTTTTGCTGTTGATTTCGTTGGTGGCGATCTAAAAGCCGCAGCGCCGAAGGGTATTGAACCGGTGATTACGCTCTCCAGCGGTGAAGCGAAACAGATTGAGATCCTTTACGTGGAACCTATCGACGGTTATCGCATTCAGTTTGACTGGTATCCGACCACTGACTCAACCGATCCGGTAGATATGCGTATGTTCCTGCGTTGTCAGGGCGACGCCATCAGTGAAACCTGGCTGTATCAGTACTTCCCGCCAGCGCCGGATAAACGTCAGTACGTTGACGACCGCGAGATGCGTTAATCACTCCCTTTACGGCTCTCCGAATGGGGAGCCGTATCTGTAATCCTCTTCACAACCATTCTGTACACTATTTACTCGATCCCGTTCGCATTTTTCTGTAAGTCAAGTGGGTACTCTGGAGGTGTGTATTTCTTATACACGTTCTTTTCCACTAACAGGGAGAAAGTATGTTTCCAGAATACAGAGACCTTATTTCCCGACTGAAATCCGAGAACCCTCGCTTTCTGTCCTTATTCGAAAAACACAACAGCCTTGATCATGAGATCTCCAGACTGGAAGGTTCGGATGGTCGGGGGTATAGTTTGGACATTGTTCGCCTTAAGAAACAGAAACTCCACCTGAAGGAAGATCTGCTCAAAATATTGCAAAAAGAGAGTGTCAGTGAGAGCTAAGTAAAACGGCGCTTGCTGTGTAAAAGGGCTTCCAAAAGGGAGCCCTTCCTGTTTTTATTTGATGAGCAGGGTGGCCTGCTTAACCATCATAATGGAATGAAAATGTCAGAAGTGATTACCATCAATGACACGCTGGAACTGCGTGCCGTAGAAGAGCAACACGTCACGCCTCTGCATCAGTTGGTGCTTAAAAATAAACGCTGGCTCCAGCAGTCGCTGAACTGGCCGCAGTTTGTTGCCTCTGAGGAGGACACCCGCAAGAATGTGCAGGGCAATATGATGTTGCACCAGCGCGGTTACGCCAAAATGTTCCTGATTTTTGCGCAAGAAAATGTGGTCGGGGTTATCTCGTTTAACCAGATAGAACCGCTGAACAAAGCGGCTTATATCGGCTACTGGCTGGATGAGGAGCATCAGGGTAAAGGCATCATGTCCCAGGCGCTACAGGCCTTAATTCATCATTATGCGCAGCGTCAGGAGATTCGCCGCTTCGTGATTAAATGTCGCGTAGAAAACGTTGAGAGCAACCAGGTGGCGCTACGTAATGGCTTCCAACTGGAAGGATGTATGCAACAGGCGGAATTCCTTAATGGTGATTACTATGATGTGAATCTCTACGCCCGCATCATTGATGGCTCTTCAGAATAAACCTGCGATAGGCGTGCGCGTAATGCGCTGTTCACCGTTAATCACTTTCGGTCCGCGTAGGTGAATGGCATCGCCATCAAACGCCTGGATATGCGCCTGACCGGCTATCTCAATGTGATGCTCGATCAGCACTTCGCCCAGCACGCAGACGTGGCCTTCAATCAGGATGTGGTCGTCTAACTGGAGCGGTCCACCGCGTAATTGCGCATGACCGCCGACCAGCACGTGGTGTTTCAGCACGCAGTTACCTTCAACTACCGCGTGCTCCGCCACCTGCGAACTGTAGCGTAGGGTAGGTATGGCATCTTCTTCGCTCCCGGCGATGACGCGCGCATATCCATAGACTTTGGCGCAATCGCAAATCCAGACATTGTTCTCTTCATTACCTTCCACCTGTGCGAAATCAAAAACTTCCGCCCGATGTTCAATAAAGGCATAGTTGATTTTCGCATCGCCATAGATCTGCGCCTGATGCACCACTCGTGAGTGGCTGACAAAAGCCCGATCATAAATTTGCAGGAACTGGTCGCTTTCACGGGTTAGCCCCCTGGCGGCGATGATTTCAGAGTCACACACCACGCGCGCATCACCAAAGAGAAGGCATTCGCCGCGAACCACAGAATCCTGAATGGTGACGTTGTCACGTATTTGCACGTTATGACTGATTTCAGCCTGGTCAATCCACACGTCATCGCTAATTTGCGCGCCATCTCTGACCACGCTTGCCTGAGTAATGCGGGCGTTTCCTGTAATCGTCGCGCCGGAAAATGCGAGCGCGTTTTCATCGTAAATCCAGCAATCACCGCTTTGTGACAGCACGCTTTCATTGTCGATCCAGCCACCGGGCGTACCGGCCTGGACATCATTAAAATCAGTGAGCGCAATGATTTGGCGTAGTAATACGCTTTTTTTATTGCCATTATCCTGGTAACTAAAGGATCGAGACTCATCGCTGAGACGATATTTGGTCATAGCTCATTTCCATGTTGCGCACCTTAGTTAAACGTAGCAAAGTTTTCCGCACTGGCTAAATCAGCGGAAATTCCATAAAATGCATTTCAAATATACTTTAAAAAATAAACAAAATGAGTAAGAACAAACAGAGTGAGCGGGTCCTCAATCTTCCGGCCGGTTATTTTGGCATGGTACTGGGCATCATTGGGATGGGGTTTGCGTGGCGTTATGCCAGTCAGGTGTGGCCAGTGAGTCACTTGATTGGCGACGGTTTAGTGATCCTCGCAATGGTCATTTGGGGGCTGCTGACGCTGGCCTTTCTTAGCCGTTTACTGCGTTTTCCGCAGAGCGTATTGGCGGAAATTCGTCACCCGGTGATGAGCAGCTTTGTCAGTCTGTTTCCGGCCACAACGATGCTGGTCGCGATTGGTTTTGTCCCGTGGTATCGACCGCTGGCGATTGGGTTGTTCAGCATTGGCGTGGTGATACAGCTGGCCTACGCCGCCTGGCAAACGGCAGGGTTGTGGCGTGGATCGCATCCAGAGGAAGCCACCACGCCGGGTCTGTATCTGCCGACCGTCGCCAATAACTTTATCAGTGCAATGGCCTGTGGCGCACTGGGTTTCAACGACGCAGGATTGGTGTTTTTGGGCGCCGGGGTTTTTTCCTGGCTCAGTCTGGAGCCGGTGATTCTGCAACGTTTACGTAGCTGCGGTGAGTTGCCTGCGGTGTTACGTACTTCACTTGGCATTCAACTGGCGCCTGCGCTGGTCGCCTGCAGCGCCTGGCTTAGCGTCAACGGCGGCGAGGGCGATACGTTAGCCAAAATGCTGTTCGGCTATGGTCTGCTGCAACTGCTGTTCATGCTACGGCTCATGCCGTGGTATTTGTCACAGCCATTTAATGCGTCTTTCTGGAGCTTCTCGTTTGGCGTGTCGGCTCTGGCGACAACAGGGCTGCATCTGGGCCACGGTAGCGAGTCAGGATTTTTTCATACGCTGGCGATCCCACTGTTTATTTTTACCAATTTTATCATTGCATTATTACTGGTACGTACGTTTGCATTGCTGATGCAGGGGAAACTGCTCATCCGCACGGAGCGTGCTGCATTACTGAAATCTGAGGATAAATAATGACCCTTTGCGACGAAAACTACTTTACTGAGAAATACGATTTAACTCGTACGCATTCCGATGTTGTTGAAGCGGCAAAAATTGTTAAGCCAGGAAAAACGTTAGACCTGGGCTGCGGTAACGGTCGTAACAGCCTGTACCTTGCGGCAAACGGTTATGACGTGACAGCATGGGATAAAAATCCCATGAGCATCGCTAATCTTGAGCGTATCAAAGCGGCGGAAGGGCTGACCAATCTGCACGCGAACGTCGCGGATCTCAACGCATTACGCTTTGATGGCGAATATGATTTTATTCTTTCTACCGTTGTGCTGATGTTCCTTGAAGCCAAAACTATCCCTGGCCTTATTGAAAATATGCAGCGTTGCACTAAACAGGGCGGATATAACTTAATCGTCGCGGCGATGGATACCGATGATTTTCCGTGTACCGTGGGTTTCCCGTTCGCGTTTAAAACCGGAGAATTGCGCAACTATTACAGCGGATGGGATCTGCTGAAATATAACGAAGACGTGGGTGAACTTCATCGTACGGATGAAAACGGTAATCGAATTAAACTGCGCTTTGCCACAATGCTGGCACGCAAAACTGCCTGACCCTCCCGCCTGGGTTAACTCTTTCTGCGCTCAGCATTTTTTGTGCCGGGCGCAGAGAGAAAATTGTGCGGTGTTTACCATTTTTAGTACATCAAAAATGAAACTGTTTTGCTATCCTTTTTAAGCATCATTGCGAAAACTAAAGGGATCGTTTCATGCGTACTCAAACTTTATTTAAAGTTGCAGTGCTTACTGGCTTGTTGGCATTATCCGGCTGTGCGTCAAAAGTGACCGCGCCGGATAAATATTCTGGGTTTTTAAAAAATTACTCTGATTTGAAGGAAACACAATCAGCATCGGGACAAACCGTACTCCGTTGGGTTGATCCGAGCTACAACGAATCCAAATATGACAACATTGTATATAACCCGGTAACGTATTATCCGGTTCCTAAACCTACCACGCAGGTAGGGCAGCAGGTTCTTGATCAACTGCTGACCTACACCAATACCCAGTTGAAATCCGCCATCAGCAAGCGTAAGCCCCTGGTTACTACCCCTGGGCCACGTAGCCTGATTTTCCGCGGAGCGATTACCGGTGTTGCAACGAGCAAAGAAGGACTGCAGTTCTATGAAGTGATCCCGGTTGCGCTGCTCGTTGCGGGAACACAAATGGCAACGGGTCACCGTACCATGGATACCAACCTCTATTTCGAGGGGGAGTTGATTGATGCTGCGACCAATAAACCGGTAATTAAAGTTGTACGTAAGGGTGAAGGTAAAGATCTGAGCAACGAAAATACGCCGATGACATTCGAAACGTTGAAGAAAGTTGTTGATGACATGGCGACGGATGCCACCATGTTTGACGTGAACAAAAAACCACAATAATAATCAACGCACCATCTCAGGATGGTGCGTTTTTTTTATGCCACCCGGCGTCGATAGAATAGTTTACCCATCAGCACTTCTGGTCGGGCAAACATCACCATATTCCCCAGTAAAATCAATACTAATCCGGCAATAGCGTTAACTTGCCAGACGTATCCTTCATACAATGTTGACAGCGTTAGCGCAACCAGCGGGAAAAGCAGGGTACTGTATGCCGCCCTACTGGGACCAATGCGACCTACCAGTGTGAAATAAGCGCCGAAAGCAATCACTGAGCCAAAAATAGCCAGATATAACAGTGCACTGAGATAGCTGAATGTCCACTGTGGCGTAAAATTGTCCCCGCGCATCAGCGCAATGGTAGCGATCAACAGCGTGCCGTACAGCATGGCCCAACTGTTGGTCGTTAACACTTCCAGCCCTTTTTTCTGGTGACGCATGCTGATCATATTCCCCAATGAGAAGCCGAAGGTTCCAAGGGCGCTTAAGCCGATACCCAGCAGCAAGGAATGATTGAATCCGCTGTTGAGCAAATCCTGCCAGAACAGAGTCACAATGCCCGTCAGTCCAAGACCGGCTGCGATATAGAAACGCAGCGGTGGTTTTTGCCCAAAAAAGATGAAGCTATTGACCGCATTGAACAGGACGGCCATTGAGAAAATCACCGACTCCAGGCCGGTATTAATCCAGGCTGCAGCCGTATAAAAACACCAGAAGTTGAAGCAAAAAACGCATCCACCCTGTAACAGACAAAACAGATGATCGCGACCAGACAGTTTGCGTAATTTACCGCTAACCAGCAGGATCACTATCATCAGCGAACTGGCAACGGCGAAGCGCCAAAAGATAGAAACCGGCGCAGAAACCGGGCCCTGCTGCAAATAAATCGCAATCCATGTCGTTCCCCAAATTACCACCACCAGGCAGTACAACAGTGCGTTCATACAACTCTCTCTTTTTTGGATTCAGGTTCACACTGTGTCATGTCTGGCGGCAGGAGGCTTTCATCGGTTTGCGGCGGACTTGCAAAATCTTGCGCTTTTTTAGCGTAAAAGCGAAAAGGAAGCTGTTAACAATATGTGGCTGTTATAGACTGAAAGCCTGCTAACTTATTTTGAATGTGATGGTATGCCTCAGCCCTACGATGCCTTTGAAAACTTACGCAAACATAATGCCGTGCTGCATGAATCGGTTGCGTTACATTCAGGGATCCAACTGGCGGCCTGGTCAAACAAGCGCGATACCATCACCCAGTATTGCGATCACCATACGCTCAGTTTATATATCGCGGATGGCTACGAGAGTTACCACAAAACGGCGGGGGGCTGGAAGAATGGCGGCGGACCGGACCGTTTTTGCCTGATGCCGAAAGAGAGCGAGTCAAGTTGGGATATCCGCGACGCTCTCTCCTTTGTTCATCTCTATTGTACCGACGAACATCTGCGCGAAGTGGGTGAAAAAGTCTGGGATAAAAGCCCCTATAGCTTCACGCTGGACGAGCACACGTTTGGCAGTGACCCGGGGATCACGGCGGTTTACCGTCAGTTTCTGCTTGATAACGACTGGCAGCAACCGGCCAATCACCTCACGCTCAGCGCGGCATCTTCGCTACTGTTAACGCATCTGATCCAGCATTACAGCAACGTTCAATGGCGACTGCCCACCGTCACCGGGGGACTCGCGCCCGTCACCTTGCGTAACGTGCTGGCCTATATTGACGCGCATCTGGCGTACCCGATCACCCTGAACGATCTGGCTAGCGAGGCGGCGCTCAGCGAATTCCATTTTGCCAGAATGTTTCGCCAGTCGATGAATATGGCACCGCATCAGTACGTGATGCAACGTCGTATGGCGCTGGCACAGCATCTGGTCTGTTACACTTCACGCAGTTTGTCAGATATTGCGATGACCTGCGGATTCAGTTCGGCAAGCCATTTTAGTAACCGGTTTAAACAGGTAACCGGTAAAACGCCAACGCAGCTACGTGCGGCGAAATAACGTCAACACGGCGTAGCAGATACCGCCTACGACCAGCCCCCAGAATGCAGATCCAACCCCCAATAACGTCAGGCCGCTGGCCGTGACCAAAAACGTAACGATGGCTGCGTCGCGTTCCGATTCATTATGCAACGCCTGATACAAACTACCGCTAATTGTCCCGAGCAAGGCCAGACCGGCCAGCATCTGGATCCAGCTTACGGGCAGTGCCGCCATTAGTCCTGTGACTGAACCGCCAAACACCCCAGCCAGAAGATAGAAGACGCCAGCCGCGGCGGCGGCGAGCCAGCGTCGTTTGGCATCAGGATGCGCTTCGGGACTTTGGCAAATTGCGGCGGTTATGGCGGCAATGCAGATGGAGTAGACGCCAAACGGCGAAAACATCAGCGCCAGCAGGCCGGTAAAGATAATGAGCGGTGAAACGGGTAATGAATAGCCCGAGGCATTCATAGTGGCAATACCAGGGGCATTTTGTGAAGCCATGGTAACCAGAAACAGCGGTAGCGCAATGCTGATACTGTGGGCAAATGAAAAGTGTGGGGCAATAAACGCAGGCATGACCGGCGATAAATTCACTCCGCTTGTGACAATGTCACCTTTTATTAGCGCGATAGCGATACCCGCCAGCATCGCGGCGATCGTCGCGTACCGTGGGGCTGTGACTTTAAATACCAGCCATGCCACCAGCATACTACCGCACAAAATAAGCTCACTGTTGAGGCTATTAAAGGCCTGCAGACCAAAGCGCAGCAGGATCCCGGCCAGCATGGCTGATGCCAGTGAGTGGGGGATTATTTTCATCAGACGGGCAAACAATCCGGTTATGCCGCACAGCACAATCAACGCGTTAGCTACGATAAAAACGCCGATAGCATCCTGAATCGCTACCCCGTGCAGACCCGTAACCAGCAGCGCGGCGCCAGGTGTTGACCAGGCCGTGAGCACAGGAGCGCGATACCATAACGTCAGCGCCAGCGTACTGACGCCCATTGCAATCCCCAGCGCGGTCATCCAGCCCGCGATTTGATCGGTGGTCGCACCTGCGGCCAGGGCCGCTTGCCAGATAATGGCAGCCGAGCTGGCGTAACCGACCAGGACAGCCACAAAACCCGATAATACGGTGGGTAGTGGGATGGAGAATGCGCGCATAGTCACTCCGTGTGCGTTATAACGGTCAATCAATGTAGCACTGTGCGTTATAGCGTACAAGTGCTAAGCTGTAGCCTTGAGAAAGGAGAGTCAGGAAGGCGAAAAATGGAAAACTTAACCTACTATCTGGCCACAACGCTCCGCACGCTACGTCACCAGCGGGAATGGAGCCTGTCACGTTTGGCGGAGGAAACCGGCGTGTCAAAAGCCATGTTGGGGCAGATTGAGCGCAATGAATCCAGCCCAACGGTGGCGACATTGTGGAAAATTGCCACCGGACTGAACGTGCCATTCTCGACGTTTATTTCACCGCCAGAGTCAGACGGCGCGCCAACATTCGATCCCCAGCAGCAGGCGATGGTCGTCACGCCATTGTTTCCGTGGGACCCACAGCTGTGCTTCGATCATTTTTCGATACAGCTGGCACCCGGCGCACTCAGTGAATCGACTCCGCATGAAACCGGCGTTATAGAGCACGTGGTGGTGATAAATGGGCTGCTGGATATGTGTATTGAGGGGCAGTGGCGCACCATGAAATCCGGCGAGGGGGTGCGTTTTGCGGGAGACAGGGCGCATAGCTACCGTAACAGTAGCGAACAAACGGTTCACTTTCATTCCCTGATCCATTACCCGCGCGGTTAATCGGGAAAACTATTCCGAAAAGCCGCGCTTGTGACTACAATAGCCGCCATTTTTACCACTTGTGGATGGTAACAACTGTATGCGCCAGCAGCCTCATCACCTTGAATTGTTAAGCCCGGCCCGGGATACCGCCATTGCACGTGAAGCCATTTTGCACGGCGCTGACGCCGTTTACATTGGCGGACCGGGTTTTGGCGCGCGTCATAACGCCAGTAACAGCCTGAAAGATATCGCCGAACTGGTGCCGTTTGCGCATCGTTTCGGGGCGAAAATCTTTGTGACGCTGAATACAATCTTGCATGATGATGAGCTGGAGCCCGCACAGCGATTAATTACCGATCTGTATCAGACCGGCGTTGACGCTCTGATTGTGCAGGATATGGGGATTCTGGAGCTGGATATTCCTCCCATTGAGCTGCATGCCAGCACCCAATGTGATATTCGCAGCGTCGAGAAGGCGAAGTTTCTTTCTGACGTCGGATTCACCCAAATTGTCCTCGCGCGCGAACTGAGCCTTGAGCAAATAAACGCCATTCATCAGGCTACGGATGCGACTATTGAATTTTTCATTCACGGTGCGCTGTGCGTCGCCTATTCAGGCCAGTGTTATATTTCACATGCGCAAACCGGACGTAGCGCTAACCGCGGTGACTGTTCTCAGGCTTGTCGCCTGCCGTATACCCTGAAAGACGATCAGGGGCGCGTGGTGTCCTATGAAAAACATCTGCTGTCGATGAAAGATAACGATCAGACCGCCAACCTCGGTGCGTTGATTGACGCAGGCGTGCGATCCTTCAAAATTGAAGGGCGCTATAAAGACATGAGCTATGTGAAGAATATTACCGCGCATTATCGTCAGATGCTGGACGCCATAATTGAAGAGCGCGGCGATCTTGCCCGTTCTTCAGCCGGGCGTACCGAACATTTCTTTACTCCATCCACGGAAAAGACCTTCCATCGCGGCAGCACCGATTATTTTGTGAATGCCCGTAAGGGGGATATCGGCGCATTCGACTCACCAAAGTTCATCGGTCTGCCGGTTGGCGAAGTCCTGAAGGTGGCAAAAGATCATCTCTATGTTGAGGTAACAGAACCGCTGGCCAACGGGGATGGTCTGAACGTGTTAATCAAGCGTGAGGTCGTCGGATTTCGCGCCAACACCGTTGAAAAAACAGGGCACAATCGTTATCGGGTGTGGCCGAATGAAATGCCCGCCGATCTGCACAAAGTGCGCGCCAACCATCCGCTGAACCGCAATCTCGATCATAACTGGCAGCAGGCGTTGACCAAAACCTCCAGCGAACGCCGCGTCGCGGTCGATATTGAGCTGGGCGGCTGGCAGGAACAGTTGATCCTGACGCTCACCAGTGAGGAGGGGGTGAGTATCACCCATACGCTGGACGGCCAGTTTGAGGAAGCGAACAATGCAGAAAAAGCGTTGAGCAACCTACAGGATGGCCTGGCAAAACTGGGACAAACGCTGTATTACGCCCGTAATATTCAGGTGAATCTGCCGGGAGCATTGTTCGTGCCTAACGGTCAACTGAATCAGCTGCGACGTGAAGCGGTCGACATGCTGGATGCCGCTCGTTTGCAAAACTATCAGCGCGGTCGCCGTAAACCGGTTGCCCAGCCGGCGCCGGTTTACCCGCAAACGCATCTGAGCTTTCTGGCTAACGTCTACAACCATAAAGCGCGAGAGTTTTATCACCGTTATGGCGTGCAGTTGATTGATGCCGCCTATGAGGCGCATGAAGAAAAGGGCGATGTGCCGGTGATGATCACCAAACATTGCCTGCGTTTTGCATTTAACCTGTGTCCGAAACAGGCGAAAGGAAATATCAAAAGCTGGAAAGCCACGCCGATGCAGTTGGTTAACGGCGATGAGGTCCTGACGCTGAAATTTGATTGCCGACCGTGCGAAATGCACGTGATCGGCAAGATGAAACATCACATTCTGAAGATGCCGTTGCCGGGCAGCGTGGTGGCTTCCGTCAGCCCTGAAGAACTGCTGAAAACGTTGCCAAAGCGTAAAAGCTAACGGTTAGCTCTGATGTGTATCGGGTTTGCGTGATTTTTGCCAGTAATGGTGTTCGCGAAGATCGGCGGCGGATTCTTCCGCCGTCATTCGTAGTTCATCGCTGTCGGCTGTGTGTCGTAATAAGTGATCGGCATCCTGCACCTGAAGATATTCATGTCCCTGATTAGTAGCGAGAAGCTGACCGGAAAAAAGCGCGCTGGCCAGCAATAACACCGTTAACCCTTTCTTAAACATCATGCACCCTCTGGTACGTTAGCTGCGGAATTGACGATAATTTCGCCAGGTGACTATTCAATATTTTAATCGGGTTAATGACAATCTCTGTTTTGTCATTTCGATGTTTTTTACATTTTTGTTTAGATAACGTTGGGATTTGTCACAACCGGGCAGTGCAGCGCTGCCCGGTTGTTATCAGGGAGAGAATCAGGATTTAAATCCGGCGGCCGTCATCAGGAGACGAAAGAACATACCAACGGCGGCCAGGGCCAGCACGCTGCCGCCCCAGAGGATCACCAGCCACATCAGGCGTTTCCAGATTGTCTGTTGCATCAATGATACCCCTCACCATGTTGAACTTTGCCGCGGAAAACGTAGTAGCTCCAGAAGGTGTACACCAGGATTATCGGGATAATCAGCAGCGCGCCAACCAACATAAAGCCCTGACTCTGCGCCGGAGCTGCCGCCTGCCACAGCGTAATGGACGGTGGAATGATGTGGGGCCAGATACTGATCCCCAGCCCGCTGAACCCGAGAAAAATCAGCCCCAGCGTCAGTACAAAAGGCAGCGTATGGCTGTTTTGCTGACCCAGCGAACGCCACAGCCAGAGGCTAATCAGCGCAACCAGGAGCGGAACCGGCATCAGGAACCACAGATTGGGCAGGCTAAACCAACGATCGGCAATGGCGCTGTGCGCCAGCGGCGTCCACAGACTGATAATGGCAATGACAACCAGCATCGCCAGCAGCAGTTTTCTTGCCACGCAGCGCATTTTATCCTGCAACGGATTTTCGCTTTTCATCACCAGCCATGTTGCCCCCAACAGGGCGTAGGCTACAACCAGGCCCACGCCGCAGAACAGGGTAAAGGGGGTCAGCCAGTCGAAAGGACCGCCGCTGTAGCTGCGTCCGGTGACGGAAAATCCATTGAGTACGGCACCGACCACAATACCCTGAGTGAATGTCGCGAGGATTGAACCGCCGAGAAAAGCTTTATCCCAGAATGGTCGATGCGCCGGCGTGGCTTTGAAGCGAAACTCAAACGCGACGCCGCGAAATATCAGGCCGATGAGCATCAGGGTCAACGGGATCGTCAGCGCATCGACAATCACCGCATAGGCCAGGGGAAAAGCGCCGAATAATCCGGCGCCACCCAACACCAGCCAGGTTTCATTACCGTCCCATACCGGGGCGACGCTGTTGACCATCACATCGCGGTCATCCGCATCCGAAATCGCAGGGAATAAAATACCGATCCCGAGATCAAAACCGTCCATCACGATATACATCAGCGTGGCGAACACGATAATTACAAACCAGATAACTGATAAATCGATACCCATTAGCGGTGTGCCTCCGGTTGAGAATCGAGAACGACAGCAGAAAGCGGCCGCGCCGGCGTGCCTGTTGGTGGAATGGTCGGCTCATCTTCCTGTGGTCCTTTGCGGATCAGGCGGATCATGTAGCTGTAACCCACGCCAAACACCGAGCTATACACCACAAAGAAAGACAGTAGGCTGATGCTCATATGTAAATCACCATGTGCGGAAACCGCATCCGCCGTACGTTGCAAACCGTAAACCACCCACGGCTGACGGCCAACTTCGGTGGTCACCCAGCCAGCAAGGATGGCAATCAGACCGGAGGGGCCCATCCACAATGCAAAACGCAGGAAAGGACGTGAGGTGTATAGCCGCTGCTTATAACGCAGCCACAGGGCAAACGCGCTCAGCAGGATCATCAGCATACCTAACCCTGCCATAATGCGAAACGACCAGAACACGATGGTGGAATTGGGCCTGTCTTCCTTCGGAAATTCTTTTAACGCCGGGACCTGTTTATCCAGACTATGAGTCAGGATCAGGCTGCCCAGCGCCGGGATTTCCAGCCCATAGCGGGTGCGCTCCTGCTCCATATCCGGCCAGCCGAACAACAGCAGCGGGGTCGGTTCACCGGGCGGATTTTCCCAGTGTCCTTCAATCGCCGCAATTTTTGCAGGCTGGTGCTTCAGCGTATTCAACCCGTGCATATCGCCAATTAAGGCCTGCAGCGGGGCGACGATTAACGTCATCCACAGCGCCATTGAAAACATCGCGCGAATTGCTGGCGTGCTATTACCGCGCAATAAATGCCATGCGGCTGATGCCGCGACAAACAGCGCGCTGCTCAGGAAGGCGGCAACGGACATATGCAGCAAACGATAAGGGAATGACGGATTGAAAATCACGGCGAACCAGTCGACGGGAACGACTTGCCCGTTAACAATTTCATAGCCCTGTGGCGTTTGCATCCAGCTGTTGGAGGCGAGGATCCAGAAGGTAGAAATAATAGTACCCAGCGCAACCATACAGGTCGCGAAGAAGTGAAGCCCTGGGCCAACCCGATTCCAGCCAAACAGCATTACCCCGAGGAAGCCTGCTTCGAGGAAGAAGGCGGTTAATACTTCATAGGTCAGCAGCGGCCCGGTGATGCTACCGGCGAACTCAGAAAAACCACTCCAGTTCGTGCCGAACTGATAAGCCATCACCAGCCCGGAAACCACGCCCATACCAAAGTTTACGGCGAATATTTTCGACCAGAAATGGTATAGCGAGCGCCAGGTCGGATTTTTCGTTTTTAACCATAACCCTTCGAGCACCGCCAGATAACTGGCGAGGCCAATGGTAATCGCCGGAAAGATGATGTGAAAGGATACCGTAAACGCGAACTGGATCCTCGCCAGGTGAAACGCGTCAAGACCGAACATGCTTAGCTCCGCAGGCAAAATTGATTTAGCGCAATTCTAAGGCTGCGAAGCAATGGAGGGCAGAAACAGAACAGTTCTTTTTAACCATAACAGTTGTCGTGCTGTTATAGGTTGGCCTGGCTGATATGAAATCTGGAACCTGGATTCCTGTTATCAAATAGCGTCCTCCCCACGCGAGTGATTTTACGCTATCACTAGCGAGGTAATGAAAAGGTAATCATAAATGTTTACTTTGTGCGTATAATAGACGACAGGGAGGCGCAGTGAAGCAAAGTGAGTTCAGACGCTGGCTTGAATCTCAGGGAGTGGCTGTTACAAACGGCTCAAATCATCTGAAGTTGAGGTATCAGGGAAGGCGTAGCGTTATGCCCAGGCATCCTGGTGATGAAATAAAAGAAGCCTTGCGAAAATCGATCCTGAAGCAGCTTGGTTTACAGTCATCATCAATATGAGGTTAATTATATGAGAGATTTTGAAAAAATCATGCGTTATCCCGTTAATCTAATCCCCGCCGTGGAAGGTGGATTCGTGGTTTCTTTCCCGGATATTCCTGAAGCATTAACTCAGGGCGAAACCCGTCATGGGGCTTTGCAGGCTGCGCAGTCTGCATTGGTGACCGCTTTTGAATTCTATTTCGACGATAACGAACCGATTCCTTTACCTTCGGCGGTTGGCGCTGAAGGTGACTTTGTGGAAATCCCCCTGAGCATTGCGTCGAAGGTTCTTTTGTTAAATGCCTTTCTTGAATCAAAAATCACCCAGCAGGAGCTGGCAAACAGGATTGGCAGGCCTAAGCAGGAAATTACCCGTTTGTTCGATTTAAAGCACGCGACAAAAATTGATGCTGTGCAAATAGCTGCACGCGCCTTAGGCAAGGAGCTGTCAGTAACAATGTTGTAAAACTGTTAACTATAACAGTTATAAAAAATGCCCTGATTATGTAAACTGATATATACAGTGCGTGTCACCGACACCGATTATCAGGACGAAAAATGAAAAAATACCAGCGACTGGCTGAGCAAATTCGCGATCAAATCGCGTCTGGCGTATGGCAGCCCGGCGATCGCTTGCCATCCTTGCGCGAGCAGGTGGTCAGCAGCGGCATGAGTTTTATGACCGTCGGACATGCATATCAGTTGCTGGAAAGTCAGGGCCGGATTATCGCCCGACCGCAGTCGGGTTACTATGTTGCCGCGCGCCCTGAACGTGAGCTGGCAGCGCCGCAGGCGCAGGTGATGCGCGATGAAGCGGTGGATATCAACACCTATATTTTTGATATGCTGCAGGCCAGCCGGGATGCGTCAGTGATGCCATTTGCCTCTGCATTCCCTGACCCGCGTCTGTTTCCCCTCCAGCAGTTGAACCGCTCGCTGGCGCAGGTCAGTAAAACCGCGACCGCCATGAGCGTGATAGAAAACCTGCCGCCGGGAAATGATGAGCTGCGCCATGCCATTGCCCGCCGCTATGCTCAACAGGGGATGACCATTTCACCTGATGAAATTGTCATCACTACCGGTGCGCTGGATGCCCTCAACCTGAGCCTGCAGGCGGTTACCGAACCGGGAGACTGGGTGATTGTCGAAAATCCCTGTTTCTATGGGGCGTTGCAGGCCCTGGAGCGATTACGGCTGAAGGCGCTTTCGATTGCCACCGACGTGAAAGAGGGGATCGATCTTACCGCGCTGGAGCAAGCGTTGCAGGAGTATCCGGTAAAAGCCTGCTGGCTGATGACCAACAGCCAAAATCCGCTGGGTTTTACGCTCAGCCCAGAGAAAAAGGCGCACCTGGTCGCATTGCTGGAAAAATATCATGTAATGCTGATAGAAGATGATGTCTACAGCGAGCTGTACTTTGGTCGCGAAAAACCACTGCCTGCCAAAGCCTGGGATCGCGCCGACAGCGTTTTGCATTGTTCGTCTTTCTCGAAGTGCCTGGTGCCCGGATTTCGCGTGGGCTGGGTGGCGGCCGGGAAGCATGCTCGACGTATTCAGCGACTCCAGCTCATGAGCACGTTATCCACCAGTTCCCCCATGCAGCTTGCGCTCGTGGATTATCTGTCAACCCGGCGCTATGACGCGCATCTGCGCCGCTTACGCCGTCAACTGGCGGAACGCAAACAGCAGGCCTGGCAAACGTTGCTGCGCCATCTTCCGGCGGAAGTCAAAATTCACCATAACGACAGCGGCTATTTTCTGTGGCTGGAACTGCCAGAACCGCTTGATGCAGGCGTGCTCAGCACCCAGGCACTGGCGCACCATATCAGCATTGCACCGGGAAAAATGTTTTCGACCTCGGGGAGCTGGACTCGTTTCTTTCGCTTTAATACCGCATGGCACTGGGGAGAGCGTGAGGAACAGGCTGTGAAACAGCTGGGAAAATTAATTCGCGAGATGATGAAATAAAACGTAACGCGCTATTCAATATAAAAGAATAGCGCGTTCTTATTTTCGAAATAGAGAATACCTAACCCCGATGTTATTTATATCGGGTGCTACCATACAAAAAATCAATAGTTCTTACTATTGCCACCGTTGCACCTAACTCCTTGTCTATACTCCAGAAGATTAAAGCTCCCGATCAGCATCAGTAGCGTAATGAGCGTTAGCTCACAACCTGATTAAATTTCCTTGCGCCAGCAGGAACGCTTACAACACCCCGACTATTTTTAGGAAAGGACATATATTTACGGCAAGGCTGCCGCTCAATATTTTTTAGACAGGAGTAAGACGTTATGAGCAAGCAGTTTGCCCTCAGTAGCCTGTGCGCACTCAGTATGACGCTGATGACTGCACAGGCAGCCGAACCCCCGACATCCTTAGATAAACCGGAAGGCCGTCTGGATATTATTGCCTGGCCGGGCTACATCGAACGTGGACAGACCGATAAACAATATGATTGGGTCTCGCAGTTTGAAAAAGAGACCGGCTGCGCGGTCAATGTTAAAACAGCGGCCACTTCTGATGAAATGGTCAGCCTGATGGCAAAAGGCGGCTACGACCTGGTCACCGCTTCCGGTGATGCCTCCTTGCGTCTGATTATGGGAAAACGCGTTCAGCCGATTAATACCGCGCTGATCCCTAACTGGAAAAGCATCGATCCGCGCGTGGTAAAAGGCGAGTGGTTTAACGTTGGCGGAAAAGTTTACGGCACACCGTACCAGTGGGGGCCAAACCTGCTGATGTACAACACCAAAATTTTCCCAACGCCGCCGGATAGCTGGAACGTGGTATTTGTTGAGCAAAAACTTGGGGACGGAAAAAGCAATAAAGGGCGCGTTCAAGCCTACGATGGCCCGATCTATATTGCCGATGCTGCATTATTCGTTAAGGCGACTCAGCCGCAACTGGGCATTACCGATCCCTATCAGCTCACCGAACAACAGTATCAGGCGGTGATCAAAGTCCTGAGCGATCAACACGCGCTGATCCATCGCTATTGGCACGATACCACCGTGCAAATGAGCGACTTCAAAAACGAAGGTGTGGTGGCGTCCAGCGCCTGGCCTTATCAGGCGAACGCCCTGAAAGGAGAAGGCCAGCCTATTGCCACGGTCTTCCCAAAAGAAGGGGTTACCGGATGGGCTGATACCACCATGCTGCACAGCGAAGCCAAACACCCGGTGTGCGCTTACAAATGGATGAACTGGTCATTAACCCCGAAAGTTCAGGGCGACGTCGCAGCCTGGTTTGGTTCTCTGCCAGTCGTGCCTGAAGGTTGTAAAGCCAGCCCGCTGCTGGGTGAAAAGGGCTGTGAAACCAACGGCTATAGCTACTTTGACAAAATTGCCTTCTGGAAAACGCCGATCGCAGAAGGTGGCAAATTCGTTCCTTACAGTCGCTGGACGCAGGATTACATCGCCATTATGGGCGGTCGTTAATTCCGCTGGGGGTTTTATGACGTACGCAGTGGAGTTTCATAACGTCTCGCGTCTGTACGGGGATGTTCGTGCAGTCGATGGGGTGAGTATTGCGATTAACGACGGTGAGTTTTTCTCTATGCTGGGGCCATCCGGCTCCGGCAAGACCACTTGTCTGCGCCTTATTGCAGGGTTTGAGCAACTGTCAGGCGGCGCAATCACCATTTTTGGTAAGCAGGCCAGCGAATTGCCGCCCTGGGAACGGGACGTCAATACGGTATTTCAGGATTATGCGCTATTCCCGCATATGTCGATTCTCGACAATGTCGCCTACGGGCTGATGGTCAAAGGTATTGATAAAAAACAGCGTCACGCAAAAGCACGTGAAGCGCTGAATAAGGTTGCGCTCGGTTTTGTTTATGAACGCAAACCATCGCAACTCTCCGGTGGTCAGCGGCAACGCGTGGCGATTGCCCGCGCGCTGGTCAATGAACCCCGCGTCCTGCTGTTGGATGAACCGCTCGGGGCATTGGATCTTAAGCTGCGTGAGCAGATGCAGTTGGAACTGAAAAAGTTACAGCAATCCCTGGGTATCACCTTCATTTTTGTCACCCACGATCAGGGTGAAGCCCTGTCGATGTCCGATCGTGTGGCGGTGTTTAATAATGGCCGCATCGAACAGGTGGATTCTCCGCGTGAACTGTACATGCGTCCGCGCACACCGTTTGTGGCAAGTTTCGTCGGGACGTCAAATGTTTTTGATGAAACGATGTCAGCGAACGTTTGCGGGCTACAGGGTATGTTTTCCCTGCGTCCGGAACACATTCGCTTGAATGATACCAGTGGCGAAGTCCAGGCCCGGGGGGTTATCCAGGCGGTGCAGTACCAGGGCGCGGCGACACGTTTTGAGCTGAAACTTGTTGGCGGTGAAAAATTGCTGGTTAGCCAGGCGAACCTGACGGGAGAAATGCTGCCGACAACGCTGTCGCCGGGTCAACAGGTGATGGCATCGTGGTCACGCGACGTGATGGTACCGCTGGTTGAGGAGAGGTGAATGGCTATGAATGTCTTACATTCGCCTCCACAGTCGACAAGTCTGAACCGGATCTCAGGGTTCTTCTGGCGTAATCCGGGTCTGGGGCTGTTTTTGCTGCTCCTCGGACCGCTGATGTGGTTTGGGATCGTCTACTTCGGCTCATTACTGACGCTGTTGTGGCAAGGTTTTTATACCTTCGATGATTTCACCATGTCGGTCACACCCGACCTGACGCTGGCGAATTTGCAGGCGCTGTTTAATCCCGCCAACTACGACATCATTTTGCGTACCCTGACGATGGCGGTGGCGGTCACCATTGCCAGCGCGATTCTGGCGTTTCCGATGGCGTGGTATATGGCGCGATATACCAGTGGCAAAATGAAAGCCTTTTTTTACATTGCTGTGATGTTGCCGATGTGGGCCAGCTACATTGTTAAAGCCTACGCATGGACGTTACTGTTGGCTAAAGACGGGGTGGCGCAGTGGTTTTTAACCCATCTGGGGCTGGAGCCGCTGCTGCTTTCGTTCCTGACGCTGCCTGCGGTAGGCGGGAATACGTTGTCGACTTCAGGGTTAGGGCGTTTTCTGGTGTTCGTCTACATCTGGCTGCCGTTTATGATCCTGCCGGTACAGGCCGCGCTGGAGAGACTTCCGCCTTCGCTCTTACAGGCCTCCGCTGATTTGGGCGCTCGTCCGCACCAGACTTTCCGCTATGTGGTCCTGCCACTGGCGATACCCGGTATCGCGGCAGGGTCGATCTTTACCTTCTCTCTGACGTTGGGCGATTTTATCGTGCCGCAACTGGTGGGACCGCCAGGCTATTTCATCGGCAATATGGTGTATTCGCAACAAGGGGCGATCGGCAACATGCCGATGGCGGCGGCATTTACTCTGGTGCCGATTGTGTTAATCGCACTGTATCTGGCGTTCGTGAAGCGTCTGGGAGCTTTCGATGCACTCTGAACGCGCGCCCTGGTTACTCAAACTGGCGGCATGGGGCGGGGTTATTTTCCTGCACTTTCCCATCCTCATCATCGCCACCTATGCTTTTAATACTGAGGAGGCTGCTTTTAGTTTTCCACCGCAGGGGTTAACGCTGAAGTGGTTTAGCGTTGCGGCGCAACGTAGCGATATTCTGGAATCGGTGACGTTGTCACTTAAAATCGCTGCATTGTCGACGGCCATTGCCCTCGTTCTGGGGACGCTGGCCGCTGCCGCACTGTGGCGCAGGGACTTTTTTGGTAAAAGCGCAATATCGCTGTTGCTGCTGTTGCCGATCGCGCTGCCGGGGATTATTACCGGTCTGGCGCTACTGACGGCGTTTAAAACTATCAACCTGGAACCCGGTTTTCTCACCATCGTGGTCGGCCATGCGACGTTTTGCGTGGTGGTGGTATTTAACAACGTCGTGGCGCGTTTTCGCCGTACCTCATGGAGTCTGGTTGAAGCGTCTATGGATCTTGGCGCCAACGGCTGGCAAACCTTTCGTTATGTCGTGCTGCCAAATCTGGCGTCGGCACTGCTGGCGGGAGGGATGCTGGCGTTTGCTTTGTCGTTTGATGAAATCATCGTGACAACGTTCACCGCCGGACATGAAAGAACACTTCCTTTGTGGCTGCTCAATCAACTGGGTCGACCACGAGATGTGCCTGTCACCAACGTTGTGGCATTGCTGGTAATGCTGGTGACAACACTGCCAATTTTAGGGGCCTGGTGGCTAACGCGTGAAGGCGACACTCTCGCCGGAAACGGTAAATAAACGACGATATGGGAAATTGCTATGCAACATCAATTACTGATTAATGGCGAGCTGGTCAACGGTGAAGGTGAAAAGCAGCCAGTCTATAACCCTGCCACTGGAGAACGCATTCTGGAGATTGCCGAGGCGTCAGCCGGGCAGGTTGATGCGGCGGTACGTGCAGCAGACAGCGCATTTGCCACCTGGGGACAAACCACACCGAAAGTCCGTTCCGAACTGCTGCTGAAACTGGCGGATGCTATCGCCGATAACGCGCAAACCTTCGCTGAGCTGGAATCGCTTAACTGTGGTAAGCCGCTGCACTGTGTCCTTAACGATGAAATTCCGGCAATCGTCGACGTTTTCCGCTTCTTCGCCGGGGCAGCTCGTACCCTGCAAGGACAGGCGGCTGGAGAGTATCTGGAAGGGCATACGTCGATGATTCGTCGGGATCCGCTGGGCGTGGTGGCCTCTATCGCGCCGTGGAACTACCCGCTGATGATGGCGGCGTGGAAGCTGGCACCGGCGCTGGCGGCGGGTAATTGTGTGGTGATTAAACCGTCAGAAATTACCCCGCTAACGGCACTTAAACTGGCTGAATTTGCCAAAGATATTTATCCGCCAGGCGTTATCAACGTGCTGTTTGGCCGTGGCAAAACGGTGGGTGACCCGCTGACCGGTCATGAAAAAGTCCGGATGGTTTCCCTGACCGGCTCCATTGCGACCGGTGAACACATTATCCAGCACACCGCGCCTTCGATTAAGCGCACACATATGGAGCTGGGCGGCAAAGCCCCGGTCATCATTTTTGATGATGCCGATCTGGATGCAGTGGTGAGCGGCGTGCGAACCTTTGGGTATTACAACGCCGGGCAAGACTG
Source organism: Citrobacter sp. Cb041 (assembly GCF_030336655.1). Taxonomy (NCBI): domain Bacteria; kingdom Pseudomonadati; phylum Pseudomonadota; class Gammaproteobacteria; order Enterobacterales; family Enterobacteriaceae; genus Citrobacter; species Citrobacter sp. Cb041. The sequence goes on from NZ_JAOWDD010000034.1 coordinate 77,604, forward strand.
TACCGCCGCTTGTCGAATCTATGCCCAGAAAGGCATTTATGACGCGTTGGTTGAGAAACTTGGTGCCGCGGTTGCCAGTCTGAAAATCGGTGCACCGAATGACGAATCGACTGAGCTGGGGCCGGTAAGCTCGCAGGCGCACCTCGATCGCGTGACTAAAGCGGTCGATGAAGCCAAAGCACTGGGGCATATCAAAGTCATCACCGGTGGTAAAAAAGTGGACGGCGCAGGCTACTACTTTGCTCCGACGCTGCTGGCCGGAGCGAAGCAGGAAGATGCTATCGTGCAGCGGGAAGTTTTCGGTCCGGTGGTCAGCGTCACCGTATTTGAGGATGAAGATCAGGTGCTGGCGTGGGCTAACGATTCGAAATACGGCCTGGCATCCTCCGTCTGGACTCGGGATGTGGGGCGCGCGCATCGAATTAGCGCTCGCCTGCAGTATGGTTGCACCTGGGTCAATACCCACTTCACGCTGGTCAGCGAGATGCCGCACGGCGGACAAAAACAGTCTGGTTATGGCAAGGATATGTCGGTTTACGGGCTGGAAGATTACACGATTGTTCGCCATGTCATGATCAAGCATGAGTAATATCTGAAGCGCGAGCAATAAATGCGGCACGGATAGCTAAATACTGGCAAACGTGTGTCTATATTATTCGCGCCACTGGCCTCGTCGCCATCGGACGGCGGTAAGTTGGAAATATCCGCGAGGTCAGGCTATTAATACAACAAAGCCCCGGCTTAATGTCAGGGCTTTGTGCTTTCAGGATCGTCATCCGATTATCCGCGCCGCAAGCTGCAAATCCAGGCGAGTAGCGCACAGACGCTCAGAACCAGCCCCAGTTGTTGCACCATGCCTGCAACCCCCAGCATCATTCCCAGCAACAGGTAATAGCTTAATCCGAATAATGCACCGGCGGCCCCGGCCTGTTCACGATAGTGGCGTAGGGCCTGACTCAGCACATTAGGGATCGCGATGCCATAGGCAATCACCGCGCCGAAAACCGGTATCAGAATCCACGCGGAGTGCTGTAACCACCACGCGGCGAGGCCTGACAATGCTGCCAGCGCACAGGCATAACGTACCCTCTGTTCCGACGTCAGGTCTGTCGTCAATAATCTCCGGTTCAGCAGGCTGCCCGACAGCGAAGCAAACGCAAGTAGTCCCCCCGTCCAGCCAAAGGCTCTGGAACTCCATCCCAATTGCCCGAAAAGAAACGGAGCCAGGCTGTAATAGCTAAACAGCATGGTGTTCAGCAGCGCAACCAGCATGGTATTTTTCCACAGCTCGCGGTCACGCATCATGCGGGAGAGCAGTGCAGCAAGGCTGGGTCTGAGCGTATTTTCGGGCCGGGTTTCTGGCAGCATGGTCGCAGTCAGTAGCAGCAGTAGCAGCGCCAGCAGCACAAGGGCAATAAATACACCGGTATGACCATACAGGCTAACCAACCAACCTCCGCTTAGCAGGCCGAAAACGGGACTCAATGCCAGCGCAGCGCCCATCACGGAAAAGACGCGGGATAGCGCAGTTGATTCATAAGTGTCCCGTAACATGGTCTGTACCACCACTGACCCGGCAGCCGCGCCGATGGCTGAGATCATCCGCGCCAGCAGCAAAACGCTGAAGTCAGTGGCAACCACGGCCAGGGCACAACCTGACCCATAGCAGATAAGTCCTGCCAGCATCGCCCAACGTCGACCGATGCAGTCGCTCAGCCAACCCCACATCGCCACGCCGATGGCGAAGGCAATAAAATAAACGGAGAGTGTTTGCGCCGCGCGCTCACTGCTTACGTGATAAGACGTGGCAATCCCTGGCAATGCCGGGCTATAAATGGTTTCCACCAGTTGCGGAAACATAATCAGCAAAGTAAGAAGCCACAGCGGCGGGCGGCGAAGAGTGTTCATAGCAATATCCAGAGAGACAGAAAACTGGCGGGCATTATTGCTGAAAGGGAGGTGTCGCATTACCATTATCAAGACTTTAAATATCAACTATCGGACAGATAATGGAAATTGCCCCGGATGATGATTTCGATGCGGATAGCTTTGATAAACCGGTAATCGGGATTGCCTCCGAGATGGGCGTACACGATTCCGGCCGGCATAGCCATCTTCGTCATCAGCTACTTTTTTCGGCAGCGGGAAGCATTACGATTGAGCTGGAGCATGCCCTGTGTCTGCTACCGCCACGGCGCGCGGTCTGGATCCCGGCTGGTACGGTACATCGCGCCATAATGCGTGGGGTGATGGCTTATCGTTCGTTGTATTTTTCAACTACATTGCCGTTATCTAAGTTACCGCTGCAGATAGTCGACGTTAATCCTCTCTTTTTTGAAGTAATAGAACGTATGGCTTTCTGGCCATGGGAAATGCCTGCCGCGCAGCAGGCCAGTCTTATCACCGTTTTCTGTGAGGAAATGCGGGCCGCCCGCAGTGAAAACTGGACGTTGCAGTTTCCCTCAGATCCACGGCTGAACGTGTGGCTTGAAGGAGTACGTATGGGCGAATTGCCACCACGACTAAATCAATTATCCCAACGGGTTGGGGCATGCGAGAGGACGATCAGTCGAATATTTACCAGGGATACCGGGATGAATTATCAGAGCTGGCGGCAGCAATTTAGACTATTAAAAGCCATGGAGATGCTGGCTGACGGGGGGCAGATCAGCCAGGTGGCGCAATATCTGGAATTTGTCAGTGACAGTGCTTTAATCGCTTTTTTCCATCAGCATACCGGCACAACACCGAGTCGTTATGCGGGCAATATAATGCCGCAGAAGTATTAGGGGGATTACATACTAAGGATAATTTACCGGGTGGCAGGAGAGTGGGAAAATCGTGTACTAATGGCAGAGAGAAGAGCCTCTCTGCCAGCAGACGCTGCAATTAATCAAGAAGAACGACATCAAGCAAACCAGCCAAACCTTGCGGAAATCAGACTGAAAAGTCCTACAGCAGCAAATATATTTATCAGCACCACAGTTTTACTGGAAACATTCATTTGTGCCACCTTTCGTTTTAACCCTTATGGGTATAGTACGGGTTATAACTATCCGCAATAGTACGGATTCTGAACATAATGAAAACGGCTTGTTTTACCGGCGTTTCTCTTAAAATAATTAATAAAACTTGATGTGGGTCATGAAAAAGAGCATATTGCGCGCGATTTTACCTTTCGGCCCGGATGCCTGACATGTCTCTGTACCAAAAAATGTTGGTTTTTTATGCGGTGATGGCCGCTATCACGGCAATCATCACCTGGTTTCTTTCCCGCGATAAAAAGCGGATTCGTTTTCTCAGCGCGGTATTAGTCGGGGCGACCTGGCCGATGAGTTTTCCCGTCGCGTTAATGTTTTCTCTCTTCTGATGACGGCGTAAACGCCGTTTCAGGAGGAAAGCAGGGCATCTAATCGTTTTTTGTCGGCTGCGCAAACATCCTGCGGATGCTGATATCCCACGTTTTCATTGGCGCGGGTATACAAAGCGACCAGCCAGTCGTAAACGTAACGGCTTGCGCCATGCGAAGGTTGTTCATCCAGTTTCGTCAACCGTAACATCGGCTGTTGCGCCGGGGCACTAAAAATAGCCGATCCTTTTTGGATCCTGCTGGCCGGACGCTGTTCCTCTGCCACGCTGGCAAATCCAAGCCAGGTAATAAAATCCCCAATATCGGCGTGAAGCTGCGCGGCGCAGACGTTTTCTCGCTGCATAATGCGCTGTAAGCGTTGCGGCATCTCCAGCCGATAGCTGGTGGTAACGAGGATATCGGCAACCTGCCTTAGCGTACGCGGCTCGAGACGTAATCGGCGCGCATTATTTTCATCGCGACACCACTGGCGCACGTGGTTAACCCACATTTTGTGCGCCTGATACCCGGCCTCTTTGCTTTCCGGCGAGTGCGGTGTGTCACGCACCTCGGCAAACAGGTCAATCTCTTCATTAAATAATCCGCTCACCTGTTCCTCGCGCGGCTGCTGAACACGCAGCAGCGACTCAAAGAGGCGCATCGGCGGAAGCAAACCGTCCAGGAGTTCGCCATGCTTTGCCGCCTGGGCCTGGAGCTGGCGGATCACCGACTCATTGCTACCCGATTCGGTTTCAACGGGATTAATCCAGCCTATCAAGGTTTCGCGTACACGCTGCTGGTGCTGCTCACGCAGGGAGGTCAATCTCGCCTGGCGTTGCTGGGGCGAGGTTGCCTGAGTCAGCCATTCGACGAGGCGTTGTAAGCTGTGTTTATCCAGCGCCTGCAGCGTGCCCCAGTGCAGTCCGGGTTTGCCCATTAATTGCTGCACAGATTCATCAAGATTTTGCTGAGTGCTAAACCGCGCATCCTGCGGAGTAATGGCCCAGACCACTCCCGGCAATGCGGCGTCATGTACGGGCTGAGTGTCGTTAACCCAGCCCAGCAGCTTGCGGGTGATGGCGGGCGTCTGGGAGCGGGTAGATACCGCATTACAGATTAAAAGTACATCCGGTTGCAGATGCTGGCGATAATGTTCCAGCATCCAGCCTAATTTGGCCTGCCACAATGGATGGGGATGAACATCCGGGGCGAGGGGAATATCCAGAAGATCGACATTCTCCAGTACCGCGTCTTCAACCGTCAGGACCAGCTCGCGCGTGAGCAGCGCCAGCGAAGCCTGAGAAAGGCTGACCGCATTGAGCAACTGATCATTTTCTATTGGATGAACCACCACATCGCTTTGCGCCTCATTCCCGTTCAATGCTACCTGAGTCAGGAAACTCTCGGCAGGTAAACCAAAATGGTCAACCAGCAGGCTCAGCGGAGCCGCGAGTTCTTGCGCGCTCCCGGTTTGTTGCAGCGTATGCGCCAGCGCCAACCACTGTTGCGTCAACTCTGGCTGTTCTCCCCACAGTAACGCCCAGGCGTTTGCCCGGGTAGTCAGATCCAGTGCGGGTAGCAGCGTGGCAAACTGATGCCATAGCGCGTCGTCAAATTGCTGTTGTCTGGCCGGTACGCAGGCGCGCCAGAAACGGCCAATTGCCGCGACATCATGCGCGGTAATGCCCGGCACCGGATGACGCTGGCGCAACGTTTGCCATTTTTCCAGGCGCGCCTCAATAATCGATTTCTCGACCTGGCGGTTGTCCGCAAGCGCACAGAACTGGGTAATAAATAGCTGTACCAGTTCGGCTTCACTGAGTAGCCGCAGGCGCAACGGCCATTCACCATCGAGCGGATTTTCATCACGCGTAAAGCGGATCGCCATGTTGGTTGGCGCATGACCAGGATTAATATGTGAAAAGTAATCAAAGCTGCGATCCGGGGTAACGATATTCACTTTGCCATTGGCGTTGCTGCACAATGCTGTGAGCAGGTGCGCTTTTGCCGATTGCGAATGTCCGTAAAGCCCAACGCATCCTCGCGATGAAAAGGTCGTCTTCAACGCAGATTCATTAACGGCGGCCAGGGTGAGCTGTGCCAACAGGGCATCCGCTTCATCATCAAGACGCGCCGCACGCTGACGGGTATCAGTTACCCACTCGATGGTGGCCTGCGCGGTGTTTAACATCTTACTCATTTCAGGTACACGCTCCCGCTATCAATCCAGTAATGGCTCCCGCTATGGCGTCGGTCTGCCAGCGTATTCAGTTTTAACGTTAAGGCATTGGCGGCAACGGGAGTGCCATCCTGTAACCACGCATCGCTCAGTACGAAAAATTCCGGGCCGCTTTCTTTGCTACCACCGCGTAGCTGCAGCCGTACATTCAACACGCCATCTCCGGCGATGGTTTTTGCCAGTTCGGCAGAATTTATGCTGAGCGTATACAGCGGTGTGGCAGGCCAACGGCTGTTGGCCAGTTGGCGGAAACCTAACGTAACGTTGCCGCGCAATGGGAAGTGCAGGCGGGCATCCAGCTTCGCGCCGGGCTTATCCAGATCGATATCGTGATACCAGATGTTCTCATCACGCAGCGTATTGACCGTATTATCCAACACGCCGAGATAACGTACGGTCGAGTAAGCGCCGATATCGGCAGCTTTAAAGTTGAAACGCGGTAAGCGTAGATCCAGCGCCAGGCTACACAACATGGCACCAACTGCTGCGGTGGATTTGGGGTTACCAATCCGCCCTTGTTGGCTGAACGGATACCACTCATGTACGCGGTAGTTATCCATCCAGATCATACGATTAACCGGAACGGGCTGCAGATGGCGGATCAACGCCTGTACGCCCGGTAAACAGGCGGGTCTGCCGGTCACTAATAAAATATCGCAGCGATAGTGTGAAATGGCCTCACAGACCGCATGCAGTGGGGAGGTCAGGGTAAACTGGCCCGCCAGTAACGCTTCTTGTAACTGCCTGAACTGCACCTGTAACGGCACGCTCAACACATCAAACGCTGGCGATCCCGCAGGTAACGCATGATCGATAGCCTGCTGGATGTAATTCAGCACGTTGCGCGTTGGTTGCTGGCTCAGGAGTTCGCCAAAGGTGGCATGCAGACCCGCTACCGGATCGTTAATATCACTTTGTTCCCAGGCTGAAAGTACCGCATGACCGAGCGGCATAAAGAGTTGTAACGCCGTTTGTTGACGCAAAATCGCCTGGGTGTCGATGCGCCCGGAATCGCCAAATAGCGTAGCCAGCAATGCGGCGGCGTCGGTCACGCCAGCTTGTTGCAGGCGGGTTTGCAGCGCAGGCAACACGCAACGCTGAATCACGTCCAGCAGCATGTCATCGCCCGCAACCTTAAAGCCTTCACGGAACAGCAGGTGCGGGGTAATTTTGACGTTTGTACCCACGCCGTCATCAAGCTGGTAATGGACGACGGCCATATCCGTTGTCCCGCCGCCAATGTCGATCGATGCCACGCGCAGCGCACGACCTTTAGTCTCACCAGGCTCCGGCAGACGGTCCGGGCGGGCAAGGGCGTTAAAGAACGATTCGGTGTGACCATCGTAGTGAGAGATAGCTTCGTTATACAGCCACACCAGTTGCCCGCAGCTGGCCTCATCCCATTCCATCTGGATCTCAGGTACGGGAACCACGCTCTTTTCCTGCTGTTTACGGGTGGTGAAGTCTTCATCCTGCGGGTGCCAGCCCATCGCTTTCCAGACCAACGCAATAGCTTCAAACATGCGCAGGCGGAAAATCTCGCGCTCCTGTTTGGGCATCGCCGACGGCAGGGTCAGGATCAGCGTACGCAACTGACGAGGAGATGCCGGGAATCCGAGGCGCAAACGCGTCGCCACGCTGTTAATTTGCCCCAGCGCCTGGGCCAGTATTTCGCACAACATATGCGTCATCAGCGTACTGCGGCTGTATTGCGGTGAGAATACCGGCAGACGATCATCCTGCGGCAGGCTGAACAGCGGTTGCCCGTCATCGTTCATCAGGTTCATCAGCGGGAAGGCGGTAGCCAGTGGTTCGCGCTGGGTTTTGCCATTCATCTGGCTAAAGCGCCAGTCATGCAACACCGGCGTTTCGTCCCACAGATAACGGCGCGGGCTGGAGATCCCACTGCTGCCTTCAGTGCCCATGCGCTGCATCGCCAGCTTTCGGGCTTCATCGCCAACGCGGACAATCGACGGCCAGATAAAGGCATCATCACGACCGCTCTCCACGGAAAAGTGCTGCTTACCAAAACGCGCTTCGGAAAACTCCAGTCGGCTGGTGAACAACGGATCGTTGAGAAACTGTGGCTCGCTTAACGAACGCACCTGCAATTCGGCTGTCTGGCGCAGTCCGTCATTGGCATCCCCGTGATCTTCAATCAGGACGCCACAGGTATGGGTGTTACCGATATCCAGGATAAGATCAACGGGAATGGCGGGCGTGCTGAGGGTATGCGTGACCAGTTTCACTTCCGGGACGGAAAGCTGCTCGCCTAACAGGGTCAGCACATTCAGCCAGTGCGCCTGATATTCAAAGTTACGCAGCGCCTGCTGGATCTCTTGTTCTGAGCGGTTCTCATGCTGTGTGACATGATGCATAAAGGATTCGCGCAACCAGCCGTCAATCCAGGTCTGGTCGAGGAAATCGGCAATTTCGTTGTCATGCCAGGCCAGCGCAAATCGCGTACCGTTCAGCAGGTCATTTTCGTTGGGGGTTAACGCCGCAGGGGCATTTTCAGTGAGCTGGCTGTCCAGCGCCACGGTGACGCGGTGGGTGTTGCCCGCGCTGTCAGGTTGCGCCAGCTTTCGCACCTGTACGCGCGCCCAGTTATCCGGGCCTTCAACGAACGTACGCGGCGGATTAAAGCGCAGGAACGGCAGCGGCAGCCAGACACCGTCGAGCACGTCCAGCGAATAATGCAGCTTCTGGGTGCTTTCCGGCTTCACCACTTCGGGCTGACCGCCGGTGCTGCCAGGTAAGGTATAACGTCCGGTTGTCAGATCGAAATCCAGCCGCAGCAGGGGACCGTTTGCCGTTTTGCGCACAAAGCGTCCATGATGCGCAGATTCCTGCGGCGTCAGGCCAAAATCCAGAAATTGCACACCGCTATTGGCGATGAGCGTCACGCTCTGTTTGTAGTCACACAGATTCACCAACATAAAATCAGGCACCTATCTTTTTGATCGTCAGAGGGATTTCCGCGTGATCGTCATAACGTGCGGTACAGGCTGCGACGTCATTGGTTCCCGCTTTGCAGGTAATTTCCGGCATCGGATAACGTGACCCGTCCGTACAACGGGCATTCCCGCGACTCTTAATCATTAATTCACCTGACTGATGCAAACCGGAGAAAATCTCGGCACGACAAACAATATTGTCGCCATGAACCACGCGCGCAGTGCCTTTATTGGCCTGGATCTGATAGCGCAACGACGGCGCTTTACCGCTAACCGGATCTTTAACATCAACCATTACGCGCCAGTTACCGTTGAGAAAACGCGTCGTTCCTGCCTTCATCTGGTTGGCATCCATCACCAGCGCATCTTTCGGAATCGCGGCGATCACGACCGGTCCCTCGACAGGTTTTTCTTTTTTGGCAGCCGGAACCACTTCAGCCCGATGCAGCGGCAGTGCAGATGTCAGTTCTGGCAGCGGTGCCATATCTGCCTTAGCGACGTCTCCAGGGGGAACAGCGGGTACGGGCTGGGTGGTCTGTTGCTTCCACAGCAGCGGCCCAACCATGGCTGCAATGATCACCGCGGCAACGGGCAGGCTCCACAGCGGCAGGCGGCGTGCGGGTTTCTTCTGTGCGAGCGGCGGCGAGACTTCAGGTTCGTTAACAACGACCGGGGGTTGTGGTTCAGGTTCAGGTTCAGCCGGTTTAGGTAGCTCAACCACTGGAGTCAACAAAGGCGCCTCGGCCTCGGCGAAGGTGATTGGGGCAGTGATTTCTTCTTCCGGCTCAGGCTCCGCTACGGTGACGACCGGAGGAATATCGGCAAGGCGCAGGCAATCGAGCACATCGTCGCGAGGATTTTCATTCAGATTGACGAAACCCCAGAACGTAATAACGGGTTTACCTTCAACCAGAAACACGTGATTCTCACCAGGAAACTGGATGGCTTTTTCCAGCAGTGAGCCAAACAGTTGCAGAGAGGTTTTACCCGATTGCAGATTTTTACGGCTCAGCGCCGCCGCATTTTCCAGCGTGCTCCCCAGATAGCGCAGCGCACGAAAACGGGCCTCTTCATCAGCGGCTTTCCATGCAACGGCTTTCCCTTCAATCGGCGAATACCAGTCAACGCGATCGCCGTTGTCGTTAATTTGTGGGATCGCCAGACAATCCACCATCGCCTGCTGTTTACGCAGGCGAAGCGTTTCACGAATTTGCAATGCTGAATCAAACACGGCCTGACCACCGCCACCCACGGCCTGATAGTCATCCAAATTGCCGCTGCGCAAGAGAGTTTTTGCCACGTTGTTACCCCTTAGACTTCTTCACGTATCTACTTTACGTTTTATAAAAACGAGCAAACGGTGGAAGAGAGGCAAAAAGGGGCGAATTTTCATGGCATAGAGTGCCGGGAAAAATCTTGACGTTTTGAAAAAGACTTAAGGGAAATTAATTCGCTTAGGGTGATGAATTATTCAGCAAAATACACCGGATTAGAATAACCTGATAGTGATTTGTTATTGGTCAGTTTTTGTCAGCTATGCTCTGATATCCCGGTTAATAATAAAATAAGAAGGCTTATAACCATGATTGCAAGGAAAACGTTACTCGCGCTGGCGCTCAGCGCCGTCTTACCATCAGGCGCGGCGTTCGCGGCCAATACTGACACTCTCATTTACTGCTCAGAAGCGTCGCCAGAGTCATTTAACCCGCAAATCGCCAGTTCCGGTCCATCGTTTGTGGCCAGCTCACAGGTGCTCTACAACCGACTCATCAACTTTGATCCGGTAAAAAATACGCCAGTTCCGTCTCTGGCAACGGACTGGACGATTTCGCCGGACGGTAAGACCTACACTTTTACCCTGCGTCAGGGCGTGAAATTCAACAGTAATAAATTCTTCATACCAACCCGTGACTTCAACGCTGATGACGTGGTTTTCTCGGTATTACGACAGAAAGATGCCGATCATCCATACCACAAAATTTCTCAGGGAAGCTACGAATACTTCAACGATGTCGGTCTGGATAAACTGATTAAAGAAGTGAAGAAGGTCGATGATTATCACGTTCAGTTTATCCTTAATGAACCTAACGCCGCGTTTCTTGCCGACTGGGGAATGGATTTTGCCTCCATCCTCTCTGCAGAATATGCTGACGTGATGCTGAAAAAAGGCACCCCGGAAAACGTCGATAACTGGCCAATTGGCACCGGGCCATACGTGTTGCAACAGTACAAGCAGGATTCGCAAATCCGCTATCTCGCCAACCCGAACTACTGGGACGGCGCCGTCCCCACGAAGCACCTGATCTTCTCAATCACGCCAAACGTACAGACCCGATTGGCGAAACTGCAAACCAATGAATGTCAGATAATTCCGGCGCCTGCGCCCGTACAGTTTGACGAGATTAAGAAGAATAAAGATTTGACGCTGCATTCGGTTGAAGCGCTGAACGTCGGGTATCTGGCGTTTAATACCGAGAAAAAACCGTTTAATAACGTGCTGGTGCGTCAGGCGCTTAACTACGCGACAGACAAAAAGGCCATTATTAACGCCGTCTTTTTAGGTTCCGGTACGGTGGCAAAATCGCCAATTCCGCCGAATATGTTGGGGTTCAATAAAGATCTGCAGGATTACGCTTACGACCCGCAAAAAGCGAAAGATCTGCTGAAACAGGCGGGACTGGAAAACGGCTTTGAAGCGACGCTGTGGTCAATGCCGGTTCAGCGCCCATACAACCCGAACTCCCGACGGATTGCCGAGATGATCCAAAGCGACTGGGCGAAGGTTGGCGTGAAGGCGAAAATTGTGTCGTACGAGTGGGGCGAATATCTCTCCGGAATGCGTAAAGGTGAGCATGACACCGCGTTGTTCGGTTGGATGTCAGACAACGGCGATCCGGATAACTTCGCCGATGTACTGCTGGGCTGTGACAGCATTAAAACCGGATCTAACGCCGCGCGCTGGTGCGATAAAGAGTATAATTCGCTGGTTCAAAAGGCGAAACTGGTGAGTAAACCGGAAGAACGCGCCGCGCTTTACCAGCAATCGCAAGAGATTTTCTACCAGCAGGCTCCGTGGATTGCGTTGGCAAACGGGAAAACGTTTTACGCGACGCGCAGCAACGTCAGCGGATACAGCGTTAGCCTGATGGGCAGCGATTTTTCAAAAGCAAAATTAAATTAATGAGTTAAGGAGAGGTTATGTCGCATCTGGATGAGGTCAGCGCACGTGTTGATGCCGCCATTGAAGAGAGCGTCATTACGCATATGAATGAATTGCTGATTGAACTCAGCGATGATGTCGTGCTGAGCCGGGAAGAACGTTACACCCAGCAACAGCGTTTGCGTACGGCTATCGCACATCATGGCCGTCAGCATAAAGAGGATATGGAAACCCGTCGCGAACAGTTGACCAAAGGCGGCACAATCCTTTAATTCGTTGTGGCCAGATGGCGAAGTAACATCTTATCCGGCCTGCATGTTCAGGCCGGATAAGCGCAATTAAAACGAACGTCTCGCCACCAGCCAGGCCCCAACGACCAGCAGCACCGCGCCGCAGACCGGCCCCACCAACGCCCGCAGCGGCACGCCATGACTGCGCAGAATATCCAGCACCAGTCCGCCGATTAACTGGCTGGCCACCAGCACCGCGATAGTAGTTGCAGCGCCCACATTTTGGTATCCACTGATGCTGGCAAAAACAAAGAACGATCCCAGCAAGCCAGGGATTAGCGTCCACCAGCGCACGCTGGAAACCAGTTCCCCAAACCCCGCCATACCTTGCTTAAACCACAGTATGCTGACAAACAGCACGATCCCGACCAGCGAGTTAAGTAACATGGCGATGAGGATCGTCGAGGACGTCTGCGTGATGCGTACCATCAAGGTATTTTGCACCACCAGACCAATACCTGCGGCAATCAGAAAGGAGAGGGTTAGCGTCTGGTTCATCTGCTGGCATCCGGTTCGCGGCGATCGTCTAACTGCAACTGCATAAAAGTCAGATCCAGCCAGCGCCCAAATTTCGTGCCAACCTGTGGCATTTGCGCGGTGGTTTTAAAACCCAGCGTGCTGTGCAGATGCAGCGACGCCTGATTCTGAGACTCAATGCCCGCAACCATCACATGCTTGCCGCACGCGCGGGCTTCTTCTATTAACTTGCTGAGCAGCGCTCGTCCCAGGCCTTTACCCTGATGAGCAGGATGGACATATACCGAATGTTCAACGGTATGACGGAATCCATCAAAGTTACGCCAGTCGCCAAAGGAGGCGTACCCTGTAATCACGCCATTCTCTTCACTCACCAGCACCGGGTAGCCCATCAACTGGCGGGCTTGATACCATGAGATACGGTTTTCGGCATCGACCGTTTGATCGTTCCAGATAGCCGCCGTATGCAGTACCGCGTGGTTGTAGATTTCTGCAATGGCGGCACAGTCTTCTTTGCTGGCAAATCGAATGGACATGTTGAACCTCAGGGATTGTTCACTATAGTATTACAATATGAATACTATTGAAGACAGCATAAATCAACGGATCGGTGCAAGAATTCGCATTGAGCGGGAGTCTCGCGGCTGGTCTCTGACGGAACTCGCTGAGCGCGCAGGCGTGTCGCGGGCGATGATCCATAAAATAGAGCGCGGTGAGAGCAGCCCAACGGCCACGCTGCTGGGCAGGCTCTCCGGTGCCTTTGGTATCAGCATGTCTATGCTGATGGCGCGGGCCGAAATGCAGGAGGGCAAGCTGCTGCGCTTCGCTGATCAGCCTGTCTGGCACGACCCGCAAAGCCACTATCTGCGCCGCCACGTTTCACCGCGCAGCGATCTGCCTATTGATCTGGTGCAGATAGAATTGCCTGCCGGAAGCGATATCCCGATGCCAGCCTCTTCCTACGTGCAGGCAAGACAACTTATCTGGCTACAGCAGGGGGAATTGGTCTTTGTGGAAGGGGACGTGCGTCATGAAATGCGGGCTGGCGATTGCCTGGAGCTTGGCCCACCGAATGATTGTCGGTTTATCAATGAAACCGCACACCCCTGCGTTTACCTGGTTGTGCGGTTAAATCATGTCGTCAGCTAACTGGCGGACACAGGCTGCTACTATTGATGGAATCATGCCAAAAGCAGAGGAGCACATCATGGGTCAACAGACTAATCGCAATCGCCGCTGGGTACTGGCTTCCCGCCCGCATGGCGCGCCGGTCCCGGTAAACTTCCGTCTTGAAGACGATGAGGTGGCAACGCCGGGTGAAGGCCAGGTTTTGCTACGCACCATTTTTCTTTCCCTCGATCCCTACATGCGTGGACGCATGAGCGATGAGCCGTCTTACTCCCCGCCGGTAGAGATTGGCGGCGTGATGGTTGGCGGGACCGTGAGTCGCGTGGTGTCCTCCAACCATCCTGATTACCAGCCTGGTGAATGGGTGCTGAGCTACAGCGGCTGGCAGGACTATGACATCTCCGACGGTAACGGGCTGGTGAAGCTTGGCGATAATCCTGAACATCCCTCCTGGGCGCTGGGAGTGATGGGGATGCCAGGGTTTACTGCTTATATGGGGCTGCTGGATATCGGTCAGCCAAAAGCGGGGGAAACGCTGGTTGTGGCCGCCGCCACCGGCCCGGTTGGCGCAACGGTAGGGCAGATTGGTAAGCTCAAAGGCTGCCGGGTGATCGGGGTTGCAGGCGGGGCAGAGAAATGCCGACATGCCACCGAGGTCTTGGGCTTTGATCTCTGCCTCGATCACCACGCACAAGATTTTGCGCAACAGCTGGCAAAAGCCTGTCCGCAGGGGATCGATATTTACTACGAAAACGTCGGCGGCAAGGTATTTGACGCCGTTTTGCCATTGCTCAATACCTCTGCGCGCATTCCGCTGTGCGGACTGGTCAGCGGTTACAACGCCACATCGCTTCCTGGCGGACCCGATAGATTACCTTTGCTGATGGCAACGCTGCTGAAAAAGCGTATCCGGATGCAGGGCTTTATCATTGGTCAGGATTATGGTCACCGCATTCAGGAGTTTCAGCGGGAGATGGGGCGCTGGGTTAAAGAGGGAAAAATCCATTACCGCGAGCAAATCACCGACGGTCTGGAAAATGCGCCGCAGACCTTTATCGGCCTGCTGACCGGCAAAAACTTCGGAAAAGTGGTGATTCGTCTTGCAGACGATGCGTAAAACGGATGGCGGGAGTCATTCCCGCCAGTGTTACTCAAAACGCCAGGCCAGATTAATCCCTACGCCATAGTTTCGTCCTGGCGCCGGTTCGTAATATCGACCATTTGCCTCATTCACTATCACCGAACCGACGTAGGACTTATCAAACAGATTATCCACCCGACCGAACAGGTCGATCATCAGACTGCGGTAATAAAATTTATAGCCGGTATTTAAACCCACTACGGTATAGGACGGGGCTTGCGCCGTATTTTCATCATTGGCCATAATGTTGCTCATATAACGAACATCAGTTCCCGCATACCAACCTTCATCAGGCACGTAGCCCAGCGAAGCAAATCCCATGTTTTGCGCAATGCCAGGCAGGCGGTTGCCGTTGCAGTTTTGATCGCCACAGACGTTGCTGCGGTAGGTTGCATCCAGCCAGGTCCATGCAGCTTTTACGCGCCAGTTTGCGGCAAAGCGTTGGTCCCAGGATAACTCACCTCCCTGACGGCGGGTTTTTCCAGCGTTTTTGTAGGTTGTCCGCCCGCCGCTACTGCTGTCAACCACGATCTCGTCATCGGTATTGGTCTGGAATAGCGCTGCGGTAAACAGCCCATCGCCGATACGCGTTTTACTGCCGATTTCCACGGTATCGTTTGTGGAAGGCTGTAGGTCAAAATTCATCCCACTTTGGCCGTCGGAGCGGTAAGACAACTCGTTGATGGTGGGCGTTTCGAACCCGCGTCCCGCGGCCAGGTAGACGTTCCAGGCATCGGTGATGGCGTATTTTAACGATCCGGCAGGTAACCACTGGTGATAGCTGGCGTCACCGCTGTCATCTCCGTTACCAGGCGTAATATAGCGATCGTTAGAATCAAACCACACCGAACTGTAGCGAACACCGGCATCCAGCGAGAGTTTCTGCGTTAATTGCCACTGGGTTTGCAGATAGGGATCGACATTCCACATCAGGTTACGTTCGTTACGTCGTAAGTCGCCTTTCTGACCATATTCTGGCACGCCATCATCAAGGCGAAAGTTGTTGTAGCCTTTACGGTTTTCGCTCATGTTTTCGTAATTCAGACCGGTGGTGAAGGTCACGGGTATGCCCAGCTCGCCACGGTGAGTCCAGCGGTTGTCTATCCCCTGATAATGACGTTGCAGGGTAATAACACCTCCGGCATGAGAGGGTTTTAACTGCGGGGCCATCGGGATCGACTGATACTGAGTGGTTTCACGCTCCCCCGCATAGGTCATGATGCTGATATCATCCTTCGCGCTAAGCTGGCGTTCATAGCGCAATCCTGCTTGGGTCTGCTTGATGGTTTTTCGCGTGTTGTATTGCTCAGCGCGGGGAGATTGCTGCGGATTGGCCTGCCACTCCGACTCGGTAAGACCACCAGGATCGTCAGCTTTACTCTCTACGCTATTGAAAATCAGGGTTAGTTTGCTCGTATCGTCCATGCGCACGCCCAGTTTGGCATTGGCCAGATTTTTTTGTGCGCTGCTGCGATCGCGATAACCATGGGTGGTAAACCGGGTTGTTGAAACGGTGTAATCCACATCCCCTCGCTGTGTGCCATCGCCCAGTGCGCCCGTTGCTTTTAACCCGTAGCGCCAACTGCCAAAACTGCCGTAATAACTGCTGGCTTCAATGGTTGGCGGCTCATGTCCCGTTTCAGTGCTGACATTTATCACTCCACCTGACGCATTGCCATACAGAGCAGAGAAGGGGCCGCGTAAAACCTCAATATTTTGTACGCTGCTGATATCAATATTGGATGTTTGACCCTGCCCATCCGGCATGGTTGCCGGGATCCCGTCGACATACAAACGAATGCCGCGGATGCCATAAGTGGTTCGCGAACCAAATCCGCGAATCGACAACTGGAGATCCTGGGCGTAGTTTTGCCGATTTTGCACCTGTAGCCCAGGGACGCTGGTCAGGGATTCAGACAGGTTAATTCGCGGCGTTGCCAGACGCATATCTTCTCCGTCAACGACGCTGACGGCGGCAGGGGTGTCCAGTTCAGAAACGGACTGTGGTGTCGCGCTAACGATCAGCGTTTGATCGTTTATCTCACTTTCTGCCACGGCATAAGGCGAGAGGAAGACAGGCAGTAAAGAAACAGGAAGTGCAGTGTAGCGGGCTGAAAAAATCGTCATGAACAAGGCCAGTTAATGATGCTTACGCCGTAACACCAGCGATAAGCGCGTGAATTTTTTTATAAAAGATGAATTTTAGCGCTGCTGAATTGCGCTAGTTTTTCGGGCAATGACAACGATTGTAGTCAATATGTGAAGAAGTGCTCCACTTTGAGATGAATAATGATTACTATTCTCATTCTTAAAAAAGGCAAAACCATGATTTTGCTCATTGAAGCTATGTGAAGCAGTAACAAACGAATTTATCAAAGGGAGTCGTCATGTCTTTACGTCATCTGTTTTCGCCGCGTCTGCGTGGTTCTTTACTGTTAGGTTCACTGCTCGTTGCATCATCTTTTACTACGCAGGCTGCAGAAGAACTGCTGCGCAAAGCCGTGGGCAAAGGCGCCTATGAAATGGCATACAGTCAGCAAGAGAACGCGCTGTGGCTGGCGACTTCGCAGAGCCGCAAACTGGATACCGGCGGGGTGGTTTACCGTCTTGACCCGGTCACCCTCGAAGTGACTCAGGTTATTCATAACGATCTCAAACCGTTTGGCGCCGCCATCAACAACGCCACGCAAACGCTGTGGTTCGGCAACACGGTAAACAGCGCGGTGACGGCAATGGATGCTAAAACGGGCGCGGTGAAAGGACGTCTGGTGCTGGATGCGCGTAAGCGTTCTGAAGACGTTCGCCCACTGCAGCCGCGTGAGCTGGTCGCCGATGACGCCACCAACACGGTATACATTAGCGGTATTGGTAAAGAGAGCGTGATTTGGGTGGTGGACGGTGATGCCATTAAATTGAAGGACACCATTCAAAATACCGGCAAAATGAGCACCGCTCTGGCTGTCGACAGCAAGGCTAAACGCCTGTACACCGCCAATGCGGACGGTGAATTCATCACCATTGATACCACCACCAACAAAATTCTCAGCCGTAAAAAGCTGCTGGATGATGGAAAAGAGCATTTCTTCATCAACCTGAGCCTGGACACGGCGGGCAACCGCGCCTTTGTCACCGACTCTAAAGCGGCGGAAGTGCTGGTAATCGACACCCGTAATGGCAACGTCCTGGCAAAAGTCGCCGCGCCGGAATCCCTGGCCGTGCTGTTTAACCCGGCGCGTAACGAGGCCTACGTGACCCATCGTCAGGCCGGCAAAGTGAGCGTGATCGACGCGAAAAGCTATAAAGTCGTTAAAACGTTCGAGACCCCAACATTCCCGAATAGCCTGGCGCTCTCCGCCGACGGTAAAACCCTGTACGTGAGCGTGAAACAGAAGTCCACCCGCGAGCAGGAAGCCACCCAGCCGGACGATGTTATTCGTATTGCGCTGTAATTAACCGGAGGGGGAAACCCCTCCTGTCACTTCTCTAAATCCCCCGATACGCCTCGTTACACCCCGCCAGTAGCCTGACCTACTTCAGGGACTTACACTACGCCCTCAACGGCTAACTGAATAACACGGGAATACCATGAAAAAGCCATTTATCTGTCTTTGTGCAGGCGTAATGCTGTTTACATTGGCAGGATGCACCACCGATTACGTCATGACGACCAAAAGCGGACAAACCATCACCACCCAGGGTAAGCCAAAACTGGATAAAGACACGGGAATGACCAGCTATACCGATCAGGATGGGAATGCGCGGGAAATTAACAGCAACGACGTAGCGCAGTTGATTGAAGCGAACTAAAAAAGAAGGCCTGAAGGATTAACCTGTCAGGCCTTCTGCCGTTATGGCGCGGTGCGGTGGATCTCTGCAACGCGTTTACGCACGCCGAACCAGCCCGCGACCAGCAGGATGGCAATCAGCGGTAATGACGCGATGGTATAGGTGCCGTTTGGATAGTCAAACGCCATCAATACCAGTACGCTCAGCAGGAACAGCAGCGTTAACCACGAGGTAAACGGTGCGCCCGGCAGTTTAAAGCTGACGTCTGCCGTTTTACCTTCTTTTATGGCCCGGCGCAGACGCATCTGACAGACCATGATAAACCCCCACGACGCAATAATGCCCAGTGACGCGAAGTTCAACACGATCTCAAACACCTGTGACGGCACCAGATAGTTCAGGAATACCCCGACGACATACACGACCAGCGTGGCGAGGATCCCGGCCCAGGGCACCTGTTGACGGCTCATTTTAGCCATGAATTTCGGTGCCGAACCGCCCATCGACATGGAGCGTAAAATACGCCCGGTGCAGTACAGCCCTGAGTTAAGGCTGGAAAGCGCCGCGGTGAGCACCACAATATTCATGATACTGCCAATGTACGGCACGCCCAGTTTGGAAAAGAAGGTAACAAACGGGCTTTGCCCCGCCTGATAGGCGTTCCAGGGCAGTAGCAGAACCAGCAGCACGACAGAACCCACATAGAACAGACCAATACGCCAGATAACGCTATTGATTGCTTTTGGCACCATCGTTTGCGGATCTTTGCACTCACCGGCGGCGGTACCCACCAGTTCAATAGAGGCAAAGGCGAAAACCACACCCTGTACCAGTACCAGCGCAGGCAGCAGGCCATGCGGGAAGAAGCCGCCGTTGTCGGTAATCAGGTGAAAACCCGTGGCGTTACCATCCAGCGGCTTTCCGGTACCTAAAAAAACGGTACCCACCACCAGGAAAATCACAATTGCCAGTACCTTAACCAGCGCAAACCAAAACTCCATCTCCGCGAACCACTTCACGCCGATCATGTTCATGGTGCCGACAATAGCCAGCGCGCCGAGGGCGAACACCCACTGCGGCACGTCGCCAAATGCGCCCCAGTAGTGCATATACAACGCCACCGCGGTGATATCGACAATGCCGGTCATCGCCCAGTTGATGAAGTACATCCAGCCAGCCACATAGGCGGCTTTCTCACCTAAAAATTCACGGGCGTAGGAAACGAAGCTACCGCTGGAAGGGCGATGTAAAACCAGTTCGCCGAGCGCGCGCAGTATAAAGAACGAAAAAATACCGCATACCAGATAGACCAGCGCCAAAGCCGGGCCGGCCATCTGCAGGCGTGCGCCTGCCCCTAAAAACAACCCGGTACCAATTGCGCCGCCAATGGCGATCATTTGTACCTGTCGATTGCCCATCGCTTTGTGATACCCCTCTTCGTGAGCATTCAACCAGCGTCGTTTCGCCGCATGTTGTTCCGCGGCTTGCGTGTTGTTTGTGTTCATTACGATTCCTGTTGACCTGACAAAAATACAACATCCTTTTTGCCGCACCTGCTGCGGCGAAAACAGCCTTACCCTTCATTGTGTTACGGGGGAAAACTGCCGGCCGAGCATCCTACATTCAATTGATTGGTTCCGCAAAGCCCCGGTAACAAGAATTCAGCATTTTTATGCAGCCGGTACTGGCGCGGTGTGGCCTCGATTCAGCCAATAAAAGAGAAGGGCCTTTATACCTGTAGAGGAGTGCGCTTATCGAGACATTCACCCAATAAGCGCCGTAACGTTATGCCGATACGCCAAAGACCTGAACGGCCTGCTGTAAGCGTGATGAACGCTGGGTCAGATCGGCGGTGGCGTCGGTGACGCGCTCCACCATCTCGGCATTATTGTGTGTCATGGTGCCAACGCGTGAAATTGAATCGTTAATCAGATCCAAAGCCTGGGTTTGCTCACGCGTGGCCAGACTAATGTCTTTGATCATCATCGACATCTGCAATACATCCCCAATCATCCCGGTGAGATGCGTTTCTGTTTGCTCCACCATTTTGACGCCGCTATTAACATTGGCGACGTTCTTCTCAATAAGCTGTTTGATCTCTTTTGCCGCAGACGCCGAGTGTTGAGCCAGATTGCGGACTTCTGCCGCAACAACGGCGAAGCCACGCCCGGATTCCCCGGCTCGCGCGGCTTCAACCGCGGCATTGAGCGCCAGAATATTGGTCTGAAAGGCGATGCTGTCGATCACGCCAATGATGTCAACGATCTGCCCGTTATCACGCGATATCGCCTGCATCATGGCGATAGTTTGTTTCATGATATCGCCGCCTTCTGCAGCGTTGGCGCTGGTTTTATCGGCCATGGTCATGGTATGTGCCGCCGTCTCAGCGGTTTGCTGTACCGCGCTACCAATTTCTTCAATGGCCGCAGCGGTTTGTTGCAGGTCGGCAGAGGTTTCTTCTGAACGCTGATGCAGCGCCGTACCTTCTTTTGATACCCGCTGACTGATAGCGCGAATACCGGAAATTTGCGTACTGACGTCATCGACCAGAGAATTCAGATTAAGCCCAGACTGATTAACCAGTCGCATTAGCATTCCGATCTCGTCCACCCGATTTAAATGACAGTTATCAGGTTTACGTCCGGACACCACTTTCTTCATTTGCGTCAGAAGCGTATTAACTGGCTGACAAATTTGATACTTAAGGTAAATAGCTAACGCCAGAATTAACACCAGCAAGCAACCCGACTGAATAAATGGATTAAACGGGGCGAAGATAAATAGCAAAGCGAGCAGGGCCGTCACCCCTAAAGAATAATTGACGCGCTGGCTGATATTCAGCCATTTAAACATGGAAGTCCATGCCAATAAGCCGCGACGAATGATAATCCCTTTAAAAAGTCGAAAGCCTTTAAACTGCTGACTATTCATTTTTTGGTATAAACTTTCGCTGTGAGTTATTTCATCACGCGAAGGAACGGTACGCACGGAGATGTAACCGGTGAGTTTTTCATTGTGCCAGACCGGCGTAACGTTGGCGCGAACCCAGTAATGGTCACCATTTTGGCGGCGGTTTTTCACCATACCCGTCCAGCTGTCTCCCTGCTGTAGCGTGTACCACATATCGGCGAATGCAGCGGGAGGCATGTCAGGATGGCGAATAATATTATGCGCTTCGCCCATTAATTGATCTTCGTTAAATCCGCTGGCATCGATAAAAGCAGAGTTAGCGTAGGTAATATGACTTTCTTTATCCGTCGTTGAAAGCAGCGTCGCTTTGTCGTTAAGTGCGTGCTCAA
Source organism: Citrobacter sp. Cb041 (assembly GCF_030336655.1). Classification (NCBI taxonomy): domain Bacteria; kingdom Pseudomonadati; phylum Pseudomonadota; class Gammaproteobacteria; order Enterobacterales; family Enterobacteriaceae; genus Citrobacter; species Citrobacter sp. Cb041. The sequence continues at coordinate 99,430 of NZ_JAOWDD010000034.1, forward strand.
TTTGTGTAACGGGCATGTTACTTTTCATAGAGGCCCCATAATGATATGTATAATCCATACAAAAATTCCCGCAATAAAATCGGGAGGAATATTAAAAAGCCGTTTTAAACCGTTTTAATAAGAAACGCTGCATTCTCTACTAATCATCATTTCTGTGGAAGTATTTAAATTAAAAAATCTCTGTGGAATATTCATTCAGGGTCATAAAACTGAAACAGTTTATACAACCGCATAACGTTTTAAGTCATTTAACCTGACTTAACGTAAATCGCGTTAAAAAACGTTTTCGCAAAAAGAAAACTGGCATGAAATGATTTGGATGTTATTCCCGTGAGACCAACGACCCTATTATATTTTGTAGGCCATACATTCCGCGTGTTTTCAGTTTCGTGTTCCGACCAGTACAAGGCGATCCGAATTTTAACCCTGACAGCGTCAGGGCTGGTTATCTACTTTTTAGCTGAGCAAATGTGAATTAAATGTTTCTGCATGGTTATCTGATAATTTAATAATAATGACATGTTAACAAGCATAGGCCCGTAACATGTCATATCGCCTGAGTATTCTGGATAAAAGCCCCCTCGGGGAAGGTGAAACCGCCGCGATGGCGCTTGCCCGGACGTTACGTCTGGCGCAGCAGGCAGAAGAGTGGGGATACCATCGTTTCTGGATCGCGGAACACCATAATACGCCACAGCTGGCCAGCCCATCACCGGAGCTGGTGATTGCCTGGATCCTCGGGCAAACCCAGCGTATTCGCGTTGGCTCCGGTGGCGTGATGCTGCAACATTACAGCCCGTACAAAGTGGCGGAAAACTTCAATCTTCTGGCCTCGCTGGCACCCGGGCGTGTCGATCTCGGCGTAGGGAAAGCCCCTGGCGGCTTACCACTGTCGACTCGGGCACTACAGCAAGGAGTGCATCAGGATGAAAAAGGCAGTTTTGCCGACCAACTTTCCCAGCTTAACGACTGGCTGACGCTGAGCGGCACGGAAAGCGGGGAAACAGTATTTCCGACGCCAATCCCACCGATACCGCCGGAAGGATTTGTCCTGGGAGCCAGTGTGCAAAGCGCACAGTTAGCAGCGCAATTCAATTGGCATTTTATCTTCGCGGCACACCTCAACGGTGACCGCGCGTTATTACGTGACGTTTTGTCCTTCTGGCAGGCCCACAGCGCACGTCCGACGATAGTTGCCGTACAAGTGATTGTGGCGGACAGTAACGATACCGCCGCGCAGCTTGCGGAAAACGTGCAAATTTGGGGCGTGGAGCTGGAGAATGGTCAACGTGTCACGGTAGCCAGCGAAGAGCAGGCGCTGGCATTCGCCGCGCAGGCCGGCAGTCCGCCACGCAAAATCGCGCGTCGTGAGCAGGCGTTGTTACACGGCACGGCTCAGGAGGTGATGGCAAAGCTGAATGCCCTGCATACGCAATTTGGCATTGAGGAGTTCATTATCGACACGCCAGTCGCGGAAGGTCACGCGCGTCTGACATCGCTGCGGTTGTTGGCGCAAGCCCATAACGCCGTGGAGGTGCTCTGATGACTCTGGCCTCAACGCTTATCAACTGGCGTCGTGAATTACACCAGCACCCGGAGCTTTCCCTGCAAGAGTCGGCAACGACGGCGCGCATTCACGCCTGGCTGCACGCAGCGGACGTCGAGATTTTGCCGTTCGACCTGAAAACCGGTCTGGTCGCGGAAATCGGGCAGGGAGAAGATGTCATCGCGCTGCGAGCGGATATCGATGCGCTACCGATAGAAGAAAGCGCCGATGTGCCGTTTCGCTCCCTCACGCCGGGAGTGATGCATGCCTGCGGGCATGACGTCCACACCAGCGTCATGCTGGGCGCCGCGCTGCTGCTTAAACAACAGGAAACACACTTACCGGGGCGAGTACGTATTTTGTTTCAGCCCGCTGAAGAGAGTTTCGGTGGCGCAAAAACGCTGATCCGCGCCGGTGCGCTGCACAACGTTGCGGCTATTTTTGGCATGCACAATGAGCCAGGTTTACCAGTGGGGGAATTTGCCACACGCGGCGGTGCGTTCTATGCCAACGTCGATCGCTTCGTGCTGCGTATTAATGGCAAGGGCGCACATGCGGCGCGTCCGCATGAAGGCAGAGATGCCATCCTGCTCGCCAGCCAACTGGTCACGGTGTTGCAAAGCGTTGCCAGTCGCGACGTTAACACACTGGATTCAGTGGTACTTAGCGTGACCCGTATTCAGGGAGGAAATACATGGAATGTGTTGCCAGAATCCGTTGAGCTGGAAGGGACGCTCAGAACGCACCGGACTTCGGTGCAGCAGCAGGTTAAAGCACGGGTTAATGACATCGCCGCCGGTTTTGCCCACGCCTTTGGCGCACAAATCGACGTTATCTGGCATGCGGGGCCGACCGCGTTGGTAAACGATGCTCGTTGGGCCGATATCGCCACCGCCGTGGCGAAACAATCAGGCTACACCACCCATCATGCCGACCTGCATATGGGCGGCGAGGATTTTGCTGTCTATCTGCAAAATACGCCTGGCGCATTTGTCAGTATTGGCAGCGCCAGTGAATACGGATTACATCACCCGGGCTTCAATCCGGACGAACGTTTAATTGAACCTGCCGCGCATTACTTTGCACAACTAGCAAAAACGGCATTCGCACATCTTTAAGTTTACCTGTTGGGTAGGGGTTATTATGGCTGAAAATCGGCAACTACGGCTCGGCACTATTCTGCATGGCGCAGCGGGAAATATGTCCGCATGGCGTCATCCGGCGGCACAGGCCGATGCCAGTATTAATTTTGATTTTGTCAAAGAGACGGCGCTTATTGCGGAAAAAGGGAAGCTTGATTTTATTTTTGTCGCCGATGGTCTGTATATTAATGAAAAATCAATCCCACACTTTTTAAATCGCTTTGAGCCGCTGACGGTATTATCTGCTTTGGCCAGCATTACCCAAAATCTGGGATTGGTTGGCACGGTATCCACGTCATACAGCGAGCCGTTTACTACCGCACGGCAGTTCGCCAGCCTTGATCATCTCAGCCAGGGGCGAGCCGGATGGAACGTGGTCACATCACCTCTGGAGGGTTCGGCAAAGAACTATTCCCGTGCCCAGCATCCAGAACATGCCCTGCGTTATCGTATCGCCGATGAATATTTACAGGTGGTGAAAGGACTGTGGGATTCCTGGGAAGATGATGCTTTTACCCGTAATAAGGCAAGCGGAGAATTTTTTAATCCGCAAAAACTGCATACGCTTAACCATCATGGAGATTATTTTCAGGTCGCAGGGCCGTTAAATATTGGGCGCACGCCACAAGGCCGTCCGATTATATTCCAGGCGGGCGCTTCACAGGATGGTAAGAAATTAGCGGCGCAGCATGCCGATGCTATTTTTACCCATCAGGAGTCGCTGGCGGAGGCCAAAGAGTTCTATCAGGATGTAAAAAGCCAGTTGGCCTACGCCGGGCGACATCCCGAACAACTGCATATATTCCAGGGCGTCAGCGTGATTGTTGGCGACAGCGCAGAGGATGTTGAGCAGCAGTATCAGACTACCGCTGCGCTGGTCTCTATTACCGACGCGCTGAACTACCTGGGCCGCTACTTTGAACATCATGATTTCGCCCAATATCCACTGGACGCACCGTTCCCGGATCTGGGTTCCCTTGGACAAAACAGCTTTCGCAGTACGACTGATGAGATCAAACGCAACGCGCGTGAGCGTGGCTTAACGCTACGCCAGGTTGCTCTGGAAGCGGCCAGTCCACGCCCACGTTTCAGCGGTACGCCGCAACAGGTTGCCGATGGTCTTCAGCAGTGGTTCGACGAAAAAGCCGCAGACGGTTTTATCATCCAGGGTGGAACGCCAGATACCTTCCCGCGTTTTGTCGAACAGGTTGTCCCCGTGCTTCAGGCGCGTGGCCTGTTCCGCCATGAATATCCCGGTACGACCCTGCGCGCAAGCCTGGGACTCGCGACACCTGCAAACCAATTCACACAATAAGAGAAAAACGCTATGCAGAAAAAATCAGTCTTCCTCGCGCTGTCACTGGCTTTCAGCGCTAACGTCTGGGCAAATGATGTGACTATTAACGGTACAGGCGTAAGCCTGGAAGCCAATAAAACGCCAATCAATACGGCAAAAAATCCGCAGGCGATTGCGCAGTTGCCCGCGAACCTGCACCTGGCCGTACCGGGTAAATTCACCGTGGCGATTGCCGGGTTAAGCCAGCCGCCGCTGACCGTCTTTGCCGATGACAATAAGACACTGATCGGCAGCGAGGCGGACATCGCTCGTCTGGTGGCTGACAGTCTGGGGCTGGAACTCAACGTCGTGCCCACGTCATGGGAAGACTGGCCGCTGGGCGTCACGTCCGGCAAATATGATGCCGCGATCAGCAATATTACCGTCACCAAAGCCCGCAAAGAGAAATTCGATTTCGCGACGTATCGTAAGGACTCCCTTGGCTTCTACGTCAAAACCGGCAGTAAGCTGAAGAAAATCGAGCAGGCAGAAGATATCGCCGGTCTGCGCATCATCGTCGGTTCGGGGACAAATCAGGAAGCCATCCTACTCGCCTGGAACGATGAGAACGTGAAGAAAGGGTTGCAGCCGTTTACGCCGGTGTATACCAAAGATGATGCCGCGCAAACCCTGGCTCTGCAGTCAGGCCGCGCCGATGCTTACTTCGGTCCTAACGTTATCGGCGCGTGGAAAGCTGCACTCAACGGTAAAACGCAACGGGTGGGCAGCGTTGATGGCGGTTGGCCAAAAGCGGCACACATCGCTGTGACGCTGAAAAAGGACAGCGGTCTGGTTCTGCCGGTACAAACCGCCCTCAACGGCGTAATTGGCAACGGCGACTATGACAAGGTGCTGAACCGCTGGGGAGAAGGGGTGGAACGTATTCCGCAATCTGAAATCAACCCGGCCGGTTTAGGCGACTAAGGAGGTCATCGTGAGCGATCAATTTCGCGTGGTCTCACCTGAAGCCAGCGAGCTGCAGCCAATTTTGAACGGTCTGTTCGGTGAATATGCCGCCCGCTATGGCGATTATTTTTCTCGCGACGCTGAAGTGGAGCTGACCGAATGGTATCTGGCACCGCAGGGACTTTTCGTGGTACTGGAACGCAGCGGCGAGATTATCGCCACCGGGGCCTACAAACCTTACGACAAAGACACCGCCGAGATTAAGCGCATCTGGACGAAAAGCAGCCTGCGTCAGCAGGGGCTGGCGGCGCGCGTGGTGCAGGAGCTGGAACGCAGGGCGCTGCTGGCGGGCTACAGCCGGATTTATCTGACCACGGGATTTCGCCAGCCGGAGGCCGTGCGACTTTATTTAAGCCAGGGCTACGATCCGCAATTTGATACAGCGCGCGATCCCGAAGAGTACAGCATGCCACCGTTTGATGGCCGGCTGCGCTTTACCAAACTGTTGACCATCGCCGGTCAGGCCAGAATAGCCTGAGGAGAGAAGATGAAAACGACGGAGAGTATTAAAGTCGTACCGGCGCGCTATCCCATGCGCACCGCAGGAGCAGTCATTGCCTTGTTTGTCCTGGCGGTGATTATCCAGTCCGTGGCGTTTAATCCGCGCTGGGAATGGGGCGTGTTTGCCCGTTGGTTCTTTGATCCGGTTATCTTGTCCGGCCTTGGGCAAACTCTGCTACTGACGCTTATCGGTACGCTGTTGAGTATTATCATCGGTGGTCTGCTGGCGCTGGCACGGCTTTCATCTTCCTGGCTGCTGAACGGTCTGGCATGGGGATACATCTGGCTGTTTCGTTCGTTACCGCTGATTGTGGTGCTCATCGTTTTGTACAACTTCTCCTATTTGTACGACACGCTGGCGATTGGTATTCCGTTTACTCCCATTCAATGGGGCAGTTTTGAGACCATCAATGTGCTCGGCCAGTTTTCCACCGCAGTGGTTGGCCTGACGCTGGTGCAAAGCGCCTATACTGCTGAAATTATTCGTGGTGGATTTTTAGGGGTTGATCACGGCCAGTACGAGGCAGCGGCAGCGCTGGGCTTACCCGCATGGCGACGTACGCTGCGGATTATTCTGCCGCAGGCGCTGCGCACCATTTTGCCTGCTGGCTTCAATGAAATCATCAGTCTGGCGAAAGGGACGGCGATGGTATACGTGCTGGCAATGCCAGAGCTGTTCTACACCATCCAGATGATCTACAACCGCACGCAGGAAGTGATCCCGCTGCTGATGGTGGGTGCGGTGTGGTATCTGGTGATCACCAGCGTCCTGTCGTTAATTCAGCATCTGGTCGAACGCGCGCTGGCCCGCAGCGAGCGACGTTCAGCAATCAATACCGCCCGGGTGAGCCGTGCAGAAAAACGCAACCGTCAACGTCCGCAGCAGGAGGCCGTCCATGTCCCACTCGCCTGAAGGCCATATTTCCATTACCGGCGTCAGCAAATACTTTGGTCGCCACAAAGCGCTGGATAATGTATCGCTGGAGATCCCTCCCGGAACGGTAACGGTTATTCTTGGCCCGTCCGGTTCAGGGAAATCCACACTCTTGCGGACGATCAACCATCTGGAGCGCGTCGATGAAGGGTTTATTCAAATCGATGGCGATTACATTGGTTATCGTCGGCAGGGAGACAAGCTGTATGAGCTGAAAGAGGCGGAAATTTTGCGCCAGCGCGTTAACGTCGGCTATGTGTTCCAGAATTTTAATCTGTTTCCGCACTTAACAGTGCTGGAGAATTTGATTGAAGCGCCCATTGCGCACGGTCTGGCATCGCGTAAAGCCGCCACCGAGCGGGCATTAACTCTGCTTGATGCCGTTGGCCTGCGTAATAAAGCCGATGCCTGGTCGCGTCATCTCTCCGGCGGTCAGCAGCAGCGTATCGCTATAGCCCGTGCGCTGGCGCTAAATCCACGCGTTATGCTGTTTGATGAACCCACTTCAGCGCTGGATCCTGAACTGGTAGGCGAAGTTCTGGATGTCATCAAAGCACTGGCGCAGTCGGGAACCACGCTGGTTGTGGTGACGCACGAGATTGGATTCGCCCGGGAAGTGGCGGATCAGGTGGTGTTTATGGTCGATGGCAAAATTGTCGAACAGGGCAGCAGCGAGCAGGTGCTGAATCATCCACGCCACACGCGCACCCAGCAGTTCTTGTCGAAAGTGCTGTGAACTTCAAGGGAAAGATAGGCAGGTCTGCATAGACTGACGAATGCTGCTCTACACTTAGGGTTTTAACTTTGGGGGTTGCAGCATGATTAGGGTCTATGGGGTGCCGGGCTGGGGATCGGCCATCAGTGAAGTGATGCTCACACTGGCGGAGATCCCTTACAGCTTTATTGATGTTGATGGTTTTGACCGCGACGGGCCTTCGCGGGAGTTGCTTAAAAAAATGAATCCGTTGTGCCAGGTGCCCACACTGATACTGGAAAATGGTAACGTGATGACGGAAACGGCGGCGATCGCCCTGATGATCCTCGATCGTTGTCCTGAACTTGCGCCACCCGTTGGGCACGCTGAGCGCCAGCAGTTTCAGCGTCTGTTGATATGGCTGGTGGCAAATGTCTATCCAACGTTTACCTATGCCGATTATCCACAACGCTGGGTACCAGACGCCGCGGCGCAGTTAAAAAAGAACTGTATTGAGTACCGCAAATCGCTTTATAGGTGGCTGAACGACCAGCTAATCGCTGAGCCGTACGCGTTCGGCGATCAGCTAACACTGCTGGACGTTTATATTGCCGTTATGCGCACCTGGGGGCCAGGGCATGACTGGTTTCAGGACAACACGCCCAATATCAGCGCCATCGCTGACGCGGTTTGCCAGCACCCGCGACTGCGTACTGTACTGAAAAATAATAAGATTATTTGAAAAAAAAACGCTGTTCCGCAGGAGTGCAAATCCCGGAACAGCGGGCGAACTATCGCCATAAGCTTACATTACGCGACGGACGGGCTCAGCGTAATACGATCCAGCGGCCCCACGATAAACAGATAAGAAATCAGGCCAATCAGCCCCATCGAACCGACGTACAGAATGGCGTAATCGAATGACTGGGTATTCGCCAGAATGACGCCGATCACCAGCGGCGTGATAATACTCGCCATATTGCCGCACATATTGAATACGCCGCCAGCAATGCCGAGCACTTCTTTTGGTGAAGTATCGCTAAGTACGCACCATCCCAGATTGCCAAAGCCTTTGGCGAAAAATGCCAGACTCATCGCCGCGATAACCACAAATTCTGACGAGGTGTAGTTAGCGATAACGATGACACAGGAAAGTAACATTCCGCAGATAACGGGTAGCTTACGAGCAACCGTCAGGCTGTAGCCGCGCTTTAATAGCCAGTCTGAAAAAACGCCCCCTAACAATCCACCGATAAAACCGGCAATAGCAGGAATACTGGCGACAAACCCCACTTTAAGGATCGACATTCCTTTAGCCTGATACAGATAGGTAGGAAACCAGGTCAGGAAGAACCAGGTGATTGACGTCACGCAGAACTGCCCGATGTAAACGCCAATCATCATGCGGTTGACGCAGACGCTTTTTATTTGCGCAAAGGTAATCTTCTGTGGCTCTTTTTTATTTCCCAGCGACGGTTCGCCACCGCCTTCCCGGATATAGTCAATTTCCTGCTGGTTTACCTTCGGATGATGCATAGGATCTCTGATTTTTACCAGCCAGAAGATGCCTAGAATAACGCCAATCGCCCCGATGTAATAAAAAACAAAGTGCCAGCTGAGATTATGCAAAATTATCGTCATTAACGGTGTAATTACCCCTAACGAGATATATTGCGCGGCCTGGTAAACTGAGGTGACAAAGCCTCGTTCATTATTAGGAAACCACTGTACGCTTAATCGGCTGTTGGCAGGAAAGGCCGGAGCCTCAATGGCACCCATCAGTAAACGTAAGATTATCAATACCACAAGTGGACTGGCATACAGATAAATGGTGCCCTGAAACATGGTCACCAGCGACCAGCCAATCAGGGCGCAGCCGTATACCAGACGAGAACCGTAGCGATCAAGTAGCCAGCCGCCAGGCAATTGCATAATGACATAAGAAATACCGAAGGCAGAAAAGGCCAGCCCCATTGCTTCGGGATCAAAACCTAATTCTTTGCTCATAATCGGAGCCACGACGGATAACGTCGCGCGATCGGCGTAATTAAATACGGTGGCAAGAAACAGAAATATCAAAATACCGTAACGCACTTTTGTGCGCTTTATTATTGTGTTCATCACCCACTCCTTTCATAAGGTTGAGAGCGTTTCTGTAGGGAAGAGGGCGGGTATTACTTACCCGCCAAATAAATTAAGGACGTTTACCAAACTCGCAGGTTAATTGCGTCCAGCGGCGCGTCTGCTCGCTGATGCTGAACCCCAGACCGTGACGGTCGGAAACCCACATCCGCCCATCGCGCAGCTCAAGCTGTTCATTAAATAACGGGTTCAGCCATTCGAAATGTTCCAACCATGGCTCAAGCGGGTAAGCGGCGGACAGATGCAGGTGAACTTCCATGGCAAAGTGCGGAGCCAGTTTGCGACCGTGTTTCGCCGCCAGGTCCATAATTTTCAGAAACGGTGAAATTCCCCCCACACGCGGTGCATCGGGCTGTACAAAATCACTGGCATTACCGAGGATCAACTGTTCATGTTCGCGGAAGCTGGTCAGCATTTCACCGGTAGCAATCGGGGTATCAAGCGCGGCGGCCAGTTGGGCGTGACCTTCCACATCATAGGCATCCAGCGGCTCTTCAATCCAGATCAGATTGAACTGCTCCATTTTTCGTCCCATACGAATGGCGGTTTCTCGATCCCACTGCTGATTGGCATCGACCATCAGCGGGAAGTCATCGCCCAGCGCTTCACGCACCGCGGTTAAGCGGCGAATATCCTCGGCGCAGTTTGGCTGACCAACCTTGAGTTTGATGCCGCCAATGCCGTTTTCACGGGAAATAACGACGTTTTTGAGCACCTGATCCAGCGGCGTATGCAGGAATCCGCCGGAGGTGTTGTAACACTGCACGGAGTCCCGGTGTGCACCCAATAGTTTTGCTAGCGGCAACCCTGCACGCTTGGCCTTCATATCCCACAAGGCGATATCGATAGGGGAGATAGCCTGAACCGCCATGCCGCTGCGCCCTACGGAAGCGCCAGCCCACAGTAGCTTGGTGTAGATCTTGTCGATATCGTTTGGATCTTCGCCTAACAGGTTATCGGCAATTTCTTTGGCATGAGCATAGATTCCCTGGCCGCCAGCCCGTTTGGAGTAACTAAATCCAACGCCTTCAAACCCGTCGCGACTGCGGATCTCCGCGATAATAATGGCGACTTCGGTTAGGGGTTTCTGGCGACCGGTCAGCACTTTGGCATCGCTCACGGGTGTTGCCAGAGGAAGGAAAGCCAGGGATAGCTTAACCCACTCGATACGGTCGCCGGTTTCAGCCGCGGTTTTTGCATTGGCTGATTTGGCATACGTTACGGCATCGGAATTCGCACTTAATGACATTTTAATCTCTCCTGGTGATAACAAATGATTGCGCTAACATTTTTAGTGTTAGCGCAATCATTGCGCCAGCGAATTGAATGCGTTTTGAACAATCGCTCACAAATACTGAGACAAAAGGGCAGTAACTTGTAAACAGCATCACATTCCAATACTTTATGGGTAAATGCACAAGTCATTATGATGGCGCTATCATTTCAGATGGCGCTAATTAACTAAGCTGCTGTTTTCTCAGCGTTATCGTAGAGGGGCGCTGGCAATAGCCGAAATCATGATGAATAATGCCAGGATAAATCAGCGATTTTTGACAAGGGCATCGACAGTGAAAAATCCCAGACCTCCGCGCGCACCCACGCTGGAAGATGTTGCCCGTACCGCGGGATTGTCGCCCATGACGGTGAGCAGGGCGTTGAATACCCCGCAACTGGTGCGCCCGAGAACAGTAGAAAAAGTGATGCAGGCGGTACGCGCCACCGGATATATTCCCAACGCGCTGGCCGGGGGGCTGGCGTCGCGTCGCAGTAAGCTTATTGCTGTGGTTGTCCCACAAATTAACAACAATATGTTTGTCGATACCATCCAGTCATTAAGCGATGAACTGGCTGAACGCGGGTACCACATCTTGCTCTGCGTGTCGGGTTATACGCCGCAAACAGAGGCTGAGCTGGTGGCGACGCTGCTTTCTCGTCGCCCGGATGGTGTAGTGCTCACCGGTATCCATCATACCGCCGAGCTGAAAAAGGTGATTCTTAATGCGGCCATCCCGGTCGTGGAAATATGGGATTTAACGCCAACGCCCATCGATATGCTGGTGGGGTTTTCGCATGAAAAAGTCGGGCAGGCGGTAGCAGACTATTTGCTGGAAAAAGGGTATCGCCGTCCTGGTTTACTATGGACCGCCGATCGCCGGGCAGGCCAGCGTAAACAAGGACTGTGCGATGCGCTGAGCCGTCATGGTATTGCGGCTGGTGCTCAGGTGGATGTCCCGCTTCCTGCCTCTCTGGCATTGGGGCGTAGCGGGTTGGCACAGCTATTGGCTGAACGCGCGTTTGATGTCATCGTCTGTAGCTCAGATACGTTAGCCCAGGGGGCGATCATGGAAGCCGAAAGCCGTGGTCTACGCGTGCCGCAGGAATTAGCGGTAATCGGTTTTGGCGATCTCGACTTTGCCGCCAGTAACCGACCTGCCATCACCACCGTCAGCGTCGACAGACGGGCTATTGGACAACGCGCCGCCTCTCTGCTTGCCGATCGTATCGAACAAATTCCGCGTGAAGACGATATTATTGATGTTGGATTTCACCTGGTGGAACGAGAATCCGCATAAGTTACCTGCATCCCAAAACAATAAGGAATCTGCTATGCCGCACGTCGATATCAAATGTTTTCCTCGCGACCTGAACAACGAACAAAAATCCGCGCTGGCGGCGGATATTACCGACGTCATTATTCGTCATTTGCAAAGCAAAGACAGTTCAGTGAGCGTGGCGCTTAATGAAATTGAGCCCGAGGCGTGGCAGGGCGTGTGGGATGCGGAGATTGCGCCGCAGATGGCCAGGTTGATTAAAAAACCCGGCTACAGCATGTAAGACAAAACGGGCGGATTTTCCGCCCGTTTTGTCGTGCCATTATTCAGCTGCTGTTATGAGTTTTCCACTGGAGACAAACGTTCCGGCCCCAAGGTGATGCAGGGTATTGAGCTTGCCATCATCAAACTGCCAGCGTCCTTCCACGAAGGCTCGCTCATCAGCGGCAGCCGAGACCACTTCACCAAACAGCGTGTCATATTTTTCCTGTGCCGCAGTGGCAGGCAACAGGCGACACTCCATCCAGGCCAGACATTTTGCTTCAATCAGCGGTAAACCCAGTACCGGTCCCTGCACCACGGGAATGCCGTAGCAGTTGAATTTATCTTCCACACGACCGGAAACGCTGCCTACGGCCCAGGTCCAGTTGGCGGCGGCAACGCCCGGAATAACGATGCCGAATTTGCCGCTACGTTCAATGAGCTCACGTGACCAGGCGGTCTTGTCGACAACAATCGCGATCCGCGGTGGTTCAAACTCCACGGGCATTGACCACGCGGCAGCCATCACATTTCGCCGCTCGGTATGCTCATCCCGGCTGGTGATTAATATCGTTGGGCCGTGATTTAGCAACCGACTGGCATGTTTTAATTCGATCGGACGAAAATGGCTCATGGATGCTCCTTGGCTGAGAGATAACACACCACAATAAACATAGATATTAACGGTATTAGCGATTTTGTCGCCTCGTCTGGAGGAACAACGCACAAAATCGACGGCGCAAAATTAAAAATGCGTTATAAGTACTGCATTAATTGAACAGGAACTCCGTATGACGCCTTTTTTAACCGCTTATTTTGCCCGTATTGGCTGGTCAGATTTGGCCAGGGTCAACATTGAAACCTTACGGGCGCTGCATTTACTGCACAACGCCGCCATACCTTTTGAAAACCTGGATGTATTGCTTCCAAGAGAGATGCAGCTTGACGATTTGTCATTGGAGGAGAAGCTGGTGACGGCGCGTCGCGGCGGCTATTGTTTTGAACAGAACGGAGTATTTGAGCGAGCGCTACGCGAAATCGGTTTTACCGTACGCAGTCTGCTCGGGCGTGTGGTACTGGCGAACCCGTCAAGTCTGCCACCACGCACGCATCGTCTGTTGCTGGTTGAGTTGCAGGGAGAGCAGTGGATCGCCGACGTTGGTTTCGGCGGGCAGACGCTGACGGCGCCGATTCGTCTGCAGGCGAATGTTGAGCAGAAGACACCACACGGCGAATATCGGCTGATTCAGGAAGGTGAAGACTGGATCCTACAGTTCTGTCATCACGAACACTGGCAATCAATGTACCGTTTCGACCTGGTCGTACAGCATCAGAGCGATTATCTGATAGGCAACTTCTGGTCCGCTCACTGGCCGCAATCACATTTTCGCCATCATTTGCTGATGTGTCGTCATCTGCCCGACGGCGGGAAATTAACGTTAACCAATTTTCATTTCACCCATTATCAGGATGGACACGCGGTAGAACAGATTAATCTGCCTGACGTCCCCAGCCTGTATGCCTTGTTGCAGGAGCGGTTTGGCCTGGGCGTGGATGACGTGAAGCATGGGTTTACCCAGGATGAGCTGGCGACGGTAATGGCGGCGTTTGATACGCATCCGGACGCGGGGAAATAGGGGCATCGGAATTAGTGCCGGATTGGCGTAATCGCCTTATCCGGCCTACGGGAACAATTAAAAATCTATCGCCCATTCTGCGTGAAACAGGATCACCGCCGAACCGGTAATGGTGACTTTTTCTGCCTGGTTATCACGGATAGTCACCGTCACATCAACAATACCGTCGCGCCCGAGCGCACGGCCCTGATGTCCCTGAACACGTAACGTTTTCCCATCATGCGCCATCAGCCCATGGTGAACCAACCACGCGCCCATTGGACCGTTGGCATTGCCGGTAACCGGGTCTTCCACAATCCCAATCGCAGGCGAAAACATGCGGCCATCGGTGGCGTTTTCGCCCGGGCGGATTTGAAAAGGAAAGAAGCCGTTACAGCCAATTTGTTGGCTGATGGCTGTCAGAGCCTGCAAATCAGGGGAAAGGGCGTCGAGGTCCACCTCGGGCTTAAGCGGAATCATCACTTTCGAATGCCCGGTGGTAGCAACCTGAATCGGCAAGCCTGCCAGCATATCGTCTTCGCTCAGGTGTAGGGCCTCGATAATCGCACTACGAATAGCCTCTTCCAGCGGAGGTTCAAATCCGGGTACGCCTTGTTCAAGGCTAATACGATAGCCATTCCCGGTAGCTTCGATATCCACCCGATGACGACCGGCCAGCGAGGTTTGCCAGACTGTACTGTTGCCCAAGCCAAGCACGTTTGCCCGCACATAATGTGCAGCGACGGTAGCATGCCCACAGATAGGAACTTCGACCGTCGGCGTGAAATAGCGGATGCGAACATCGCTGTCGTCGCTGGTCAGCAGGAAAGCGGTTTCCGAATGACGCAGCTCGCGAGCAATGAGTTGCATCTGCGCTTCGCTCAGTCCGTCAGCATGCAAAACCACGCCTGCTGAATTGCCGCGAAAGGGTACCGAGGTAAAGGCATCGACGTGGTAAACCTGTGGTTTCATTAACGTTCTCCCTGGAATGGAGAAGCATCATAACGTGCAAAATGCCGGATGGCGACGATCGCTATCTTATCCGGCCTACGGTGCCTGGTTGTAGGCCGGATAAGGCGTGTCGTCACCCGACATTTCAATGCGAATTTATCGGCGTGAACGCACTATTTGATAGCGGCGGGTAAAGTACTCAAACGGCGCACTCCACACGTGAACCAGGCGTGTGAACGGGAACAGCAGGAAGATAGTCATCCCCAGAACCAGATGCACACGGAAAATCAACGCCACGCCATCCAGATGCGCAGACGCGCCGCCCTGGAAGGTCACCACCGACTGCGCCCAACCTACCAGTTTCAGCATTTCACTGCCGTCGGGATGCTGCGCAGAGAATGGGATGGTGGTTAAGCCGAGGATACACTGAATCAGCAGAACGCAGAGGATCAGGATATCGGCAGTGGAGGAGGTTGCACGAATGCGCGGATTGGTCAAACGACGTACCAGCAAGCCAGCGCCACCGACCAGCGTCAGCACGCCACAGAGCCCACCGGCGATCATCGCCATCTGCTGCTTCACCGCAATCGGCAGGAACCAGGCATACATCCAGTGCGGGGTTAACATGCCAAACAGGTGCCCGAAAAAGATCCCCAGAATGCCGATGTGGAACAGGTTTGACCATAACACCATGCCGCGTTTGTCCAGCATCTGGCTGGAAGAGGCCCGCCAGGTGTATTGCCCGTAGTCATAGCGTAGCCAACTGCCGAGGATAAACACCGTGCCACAGAGGTACGGGTAGATATCGTAAAAAAAGACGTTCAGGTACTGTATCATTTCGGGCCTCCCGCGCTGACGTCGACATACTGAGGTGCCACGTCCTGGCTAAAGCGTCGTTGATAGTTTTGTAACGGTGAACTGTCACAGGCGGTGGCGTTATCCTCGATAAACTTCACCTGTTCCTCTTCCCAGACGGCATCCAGCGCTTGTCGGGTATCGTCGCGGGTTTCCGTGCCAACCTGTTTAGTGACACTGTCACTTGAAAGAGGGCTTCCGGCAAGCAGTAGCAGGGCGTCAAACAGTTGATACCACGGCGTATCACGCTGTTTCAAACGCCCCCCCAGCAGCGCCAGAATTGGTGCGACGTTCTGCAATCCTTCTTTGGCCTCCGCTTCCGGCAACACGCTTAAGTACTCCAGATACAGCGGCAGATGATCCGGCAGTTCGCGACAGTCGAGCTGCAGTCCGACCTTTTCGTACTGCGCCAACAGATCAACCATCGCCTGGCCCCGATCGCGAGACTCGGCGTGCACGTGCTCAAACAGCAGCAGAGAGGTGGCCCGGCCCCGGTCAAATATCTCACACCATTCGGCTTGTTTATCCAGTAATGGCGCATTGAGCAGCCCCTGGCTAAATTCGGTAAGCATTGGGGCATCGCTGGCCACAAGCGCCAGCGCCTCGTCTTTACACTCCCACAGCAACTCGTCGGGATATTCCATCAACAGGCCGATAACCTTCAGGATTTGCATTATTCACCCTCCGCTTTATCGCGCACTTCGGTGATGTCGATGGCGTCAATACGACTGCTGTTAAACAGGTTGAATTTGGTATCTGAACCATGGCAGCCGTCGCCAAAGGTAAATCCGCAACCGTTTTTTTCCGGGAACGCATCACGCGCCATTTCACGGTGGCTGGTCGGGATCACGAAGCGGTCTTCATAGTTGGCGATGGCCAGATAGCGATACATCTCTTCAACCTGCTCAACGGTCAGACCCACTTCCTCAATCGCGCGGGTGTCCGTAACGCCTTCTACGGTTTGCGAACGCATATAATGGCGCATGGCCATCATTCGTTTTAGCGCCCGCAGTACCGGACCGGTATCGCCCGCGCTAAGCATGTTGGCAAGGTACTGAACCGGAATTCGCAGTGATTCAACCGCTGGCAGAATGTTGCCATTGTGCGGCAGTCCCCCCGCGTCAGCGACCGACTGAATCGGCGACAACGGCGGTACATACCAGACCATCGGCAGGGTGCGGTATTCCGGGTGCAGCGGCAGCGCCAGCTTCCAGTCCATCGCCATCTTGTAAACGGGCGAACGTTGGGCCGCTTCGATGACGTTGTGCGGAATACCTTGTTTTAACGCCTCTTCAATGACCGCCGGGTCGTGTGGATTGAGGAACACATCGCACTGACGCTCGTAGAGATCGGTCTCATGCTCGGTGCTGGCTGCTTCTTCGATGCGGTCGGCGTCGTACAGCAATACGCCAAGATAGCGGATGCGTCCCACGCAGGTTTCCGAACATACCGTCGGCTGGCCCGACTCAATACGCGGGTAGCAGAAAATGCACTTCTCTGATTTACCGCTCTTCCAGTTAAAGTAGATTTTTTTGTACGGACAACCGCTGATGCACAAGCGCCAGCCGCGACATTTATCCTGGTCGATCAACACGATGCCGTCTTCTTCGCGCTTATAGATGGCACCGCTCGGGCAGGTGGCGACACAGCTTGGGTTCAGGCAGTGTTCGCACAAGCGCGGTAAATACATCATGAAGGTGTTTTCGAATTGCCCGTACATCTCCTTTTGCATTTTCTCAAAGTTACGGTCGCGGGCACGTTTTGAGAACTCACCGCCGAGCAACTCTTCCCAGTTAGGACCCCAGATAATCTTGTCCATCCGCTTGCCATCTATCAGCGAACGCGGACGTGCGGTAGGCTGATTCTTGCTTTCCGGCGCGCTATGCAGATGCTGATAATCGTAGGTAAAGGGTTCGTAATAATCATCGATTTGCGGGATCACCGGGTTAGCAAAAATTTTGGTGATAACGCCCATCTTGCCGCCCAGGCGCGGCCTTATCTTACCGTTAACATCGCGAACCCAGCCGCCTTGCCACTCTTCCTGATCTTCCCAGTTTTTCGGATAACCAATGCCTGGCTTGGTCTCAACGTTGTTAAACCACGCATATTCCATCCCTTCACGTCCGGTCCAGACGTTTTTACAGGTGACGGAGCAGGTGTGGCAGCCGATGCACTTATCCAGATTAAGAACCATGCCTACCTGTGAGCGTATTTTCATTTTTTCGCCTCCTGTACCTGATCGCGACCTTCATCATCCAGCCAGTTAATATTTTTCATTTTTCTAATCATGATGAACTCATCGCGGTTAGAGCCGACTGTGCCGTAATAGTTGAAGCTGTATGCCAGTTGCGCATAGCCGCCGATCATGTGCGTGGGTTTCGGGCAGACGCGGGTGACTGAGTTATGGATCCCGCCGCGCATACCAGTGACTTCCGAGCCAGGGATATTCATGATTCGCTCCTGAGCGTGATACATCATGGTCATTCCCGGCGGCACGCGCTGACTCACCACAGCCCGCGCGGTGAGCGCGCCGTTGGCGTTAAAGGCTTCAATCCAGTCGTTATCCTCAATGCCCAGCTCTTTAGCATCGGTCTCACTGATCCAGACAATGGGGCCGCCGCGCGACAGCGTCAGCATCAGCAGGTTTTCGCTGTAGGTAGAGTGGATCCCCCATTTCTGATGCGGAGTCAGGAAGTTGAGCGCTTTTTCCGGGAAGCCGTTAGGCGGAACTTCGCGCATATTGCTGACGCTACGGGTATCGATAGGCGGACGATATGCCACCAGACTTTCACCAAAGGCTCGCATCCACGCGTGATCCTGGTACAACTGTTGGCGACCGGACAGGGTACGCCACGGGATCAGCTCGTGGACGTTGGTATAGCCTGCGTTATAGGAGACATGTTCACTTTCCAGCCCGGACCAGGTGGGGCTGGAGATGATTTTGCGCGGCTGCGCCTGAATATCGCGAAAACGGATTTTCTCGTCTTCTTTGTTCAACGCCAGATGCGTATGGTCGCGTCCGGTCATCGCTCCCAGCGCTTCCCAGGCTTTCACCGCCACCTGACCGTTCGTTTCCGGTGCCAGGGCGAGGATCACCTCAGACGCGTCCAGCGCGGTGTCTATCAGTGGTCGGCCTTTCGCCGGACCTTCGCGTTTGGTGTAGTTCAGCTTGCCGAGGAAATCGACCTCCGTCTGGGTATTCCACGTAATACCTTTCCCGCCGTTACCGAGCTTGTCCATTAGCGGACCGAGCGAAGTGAAGCGTTCGTAGGTGGCGGGATAGTCACGTTCCACGACGGCAATATTGGGCGCCGTTTTCCCCGGGAGGAGATCGCATTCGCCTTTACGCCAGTCCTGAATGTCAAACGGCTGCGCCAGCTCTGCCGGGGAGTCGTGTTGCAGCGGTTGCAATACCACATCCGTTTCTTGCCCAAGGTGCCCGACGCAAACCTCAGAGAAGACTTTGGCGATGCCTTTATAAATTTCCCAGTCGCTCTTCGATTCCCACGCAGGATCGACCGCCGCCGACAGCGGGTGAATAAACGGATGCATATCCGAGGTGTTCATATCGTCTTTTTCATACCAGGTGGCGGTCGGCAAAACGACATCGGAGAACAGGCAGGTACTCGACATACGGAAATCGAGCGTTACCAGCAGATCAAGCTTGCCCTCTATCGCCGCGGACTGCCATTCCACCTCTTCAGGTTTAATACCTTCGCTTGAACCGAGCGCTTCCCCCTGGATCCCGCTTTCGGTACCCAGCAGATACTTGAGCATGTATTCATGCCCTTTACCGGAGGAGCCGAGCAGGTTAGAGCGCCAGACGAAGAGATTACGCGGATGGTTGTTACCACTATCCGGCTGCTCGCAGGCAAAACGAATTTCACCCGATTTCAGCGCCTGTGCAGTGTATTGTGCAGGCGACACTCCCGCTTGTTCTGCCTTTGCTTTGACGGTCAGAGGGTTGAGGTTGAGCTGCGGCGCGGACGGCAGCCAGCCCATTCTTTCTGCCCGCACGTTAAAGTCGATCAAATGTCCGCTAAACTTCGACGCGTCAGCCAGCGGAGAGAGGAGTTCCTGAGCGGTGAGTTTTTCATAACGCCACTGGCTGGAGTGATTGTAGAAAAACGAGGTGCTGTTCATCTGACGCGGCGGGCGGTTCCAGTCCAGCGCAAAGGCCAGCGGCAACCAACCGGTTTGCGGACGCAGTTTCTCCTGACCCACATAGTGCGCCCAGCCGCCGCCGCTTTGTCCCACACAACCGCAGAACACGAGGATGTTAATCATTCCACGGTAGTTCATATCCATGTGATACCAGTGGTTGACGCCAGCCCCGAGGATAATCATCGAACGGCCATGGGTTTTGTGCGCCGTATCGGCAAACTCACGGGCGATTTGTTCGATATGACGGCGAGGGACTCCAGTAATTTGCTCTCCCCAGGCCGGGGTGTAGGCTTTCACTTCGCTGTAATCTTGCGCGCTATGAGCGTCATCCAGACCGCGGTCGAGGCCGTAATTCGCCAGCACCAGATCATAGACGCTTACCACCGGGCAACGGCTGCCGTCGGCGAGGGTAAGATGTTTTACCGGCAGTTGACGAATCAGCACGGGTTCCTGTTTCACGCTGCGAAAATGTGGGTTTTCGTTGCCGCCGAAGTAGGGGAATGCCACGCCGGTCACTTCATCATGCTGACCAAGCAACGAGAGGGAAAGTTCTGTTTCAGCGCCAGCCGCCAGTGGCTCCAGGTTCCATTTACCTTTCTCGCCCCAGCGAAAACCGATAGACCCGTTCGGGACCACCAGTTCGCCAGCAGTGTTAACGGCCACGGTTTTCCACTCCGGATTGTTACTTTCGCCCAGACCATCGACAAGGTCTGAGGCGCGCATCATGCGCCCTGGCACGTAGCTGCCATCTTCCCGGGCATCCAGCAAAACCAGCATCGGCATATCGGTATAGCGACGACAGTAATTGATGAAGTAATCGCTTGGATTGTCGAGGTGGAATTCTTTCAGAATCACGTGGCCCATCGCCATCGCCAACGCGCTGTCTGTCCCTTGCTTGGGGGCCAGCCACTGGTCGCACAGTTTGGCGACTTCCGAGTAATCCGGCGTAATGGCAATCGTCTTGGTGCCTTTGTAGCGTACTTCAGTAAAAAAGTGCGCATCCGGGGTACGGGTCTGCGGCACGTTTGACCCCCAGGCGATGATATAGCTGGAGTTATACCAGTCGGCGGATTCTGGAACATCGGTCTGTTCGCCCCAGGTCATCGGTGATGCAGGCGGTAAATCGCAGTACCAGTCATAGAAGCTCAGGCAGGTTCCGCCCAGTAGCGAAAGATAACGTGTGCCTGCGGCATAGGAGACCATCGACATAGCAGGGATCGGGGAGAACCCGGCCACGCGATCCGGGCCATAGGTTTTCACCGTCCAGACGTTGGCGGCGGCAATGAGCTGATTAAGCTCTTTCCAGTTGGAACGGATAAAACCACCGCGCCCGCGTACCTGCTTGTAGCTCTGGCATTTTTGCGGGTCGTTCATAATGGATTCCCAGGCCAGCACCGGATCGGGCTGGCGGGACAGGGCGTCGCGCCACAGTTCGATCAGACGTTTACGCACCAGGGGATATTTCAGACGGTTGGCGCTGTAAAGATACCAGGAGTAGCTGGCACCGCGCGGGCAGCCACGGGGTTCATGATTTGGCAGGTCAGGGCGGGTACGCGGGTAGTCGGTTTGCTGCGTTTCCCAGGTCACCAGTCCGTTTTTGACGTAGATTTTCCAACTGCATGAGCCGGTACAGTTAACGCCGTGGGTAGAACGCACAATTTTGTCGAACTGCCAGCGCTGACGATAGCTGTCTTCCCAGTCCCGGTTGGTGTGCATCACTTGCCCGTGCCCATCGGCAAACGTATCGCCCTTTTGTTTAAAGTAGCGAAAGCGATCGAACAGTTTACTCATGACATAACTCCTGCTTTGAGAATATTGCCGACGGTGAATCGAACGGTAGGCCGGATGGCGGTTAACGCCTTATCCGGCCTATCGAACTGTCCGATCCTGCGGTATCCATTTTGTTATTTTTTTTGTGATTTACGGCCATAGACCAGCCAGGTCACCAGCACGCAGACGATGTAAAACACGAGGAATATTTTCATTGCGCCCACCGGAGAGCCAGTCAGCGCCAGCGATGAACCAAATGCTTTGGGGATGAAAAAGCCCCCCACAGCGCCAATAGCAGAGATGAATCCCAGGGCGGCAGCGGTATCGGTTACCGCCTCACGTTGGGCCTGTTCTTCAGTACCACCGTGCAGCTTCACCCGGTATATGGTGATTTTGCGAAAGATCACCGCGATCATCTGGAAGGTTGAGCCGCTTCCCAGACCTGCAGTCAGGAACAAGCCCATAAACACCAGGTAGAAGGCGACAAAGTTTCCTTCGCCTGACCCTGGCAGGGTGAGGAACAGCAGGGCGCTAAACAACGCCATAAAGATGAAGTTAATTAACGTGACGCGCACACCACCGAATTTGTCAGAGATCACCCCACCTGCCGATCGCGCAAGAGCACCGATGAAGGGGCCGAAGAACGCCAGTTGCAGGATATTCACGTCCGGGAACTGAGTTTTCGCCAGCATGGCAAAGCCTGCCGAAAAGCCGATAAATGAACCGAAAGTGGCGAGATACAGCAGGCTTAATAACCACAGATGAAAACGTTTGAGGACCGGCAACTGGGAAGCAATTGAGGCCTTCGAACTGGCAATATCGTTCATTCCCATGCCTGCTGCTAAGGTGGCTATCAGCAGTAACGGAACCCAAATCCATGCGGCATTGGCCAGCGACAATAACGAGCCGTCGGCTTGCGGTACGCCCTGTACGCCCAAAAAGGTAAAGATAGGCAGAAAGATCACCAGCGGCGCGATCAACTGCATCACGCTGACGCCAAGGTTGCCGAGACCACCGTTAACGCCTAATGCGCTGCCTTGTTTCGCTTTGGGGAAGAAAAAGCTGATATTACCCATGCTGGAGGCAAAGTTTGCGCCAGCAAAACCGCACATCAGCGCAATGATAATAAATACGCCAAACGGAGTAGCGTTATTTTGCACGGCAAAACCCAGCCAGACGCAGGGAATAACCAGAATAATCGTGCTAAAAATGGTCCACCGGCGCCCACCAAATATAGGTACCATAAAGGAGTAGGGAACGCGCAATATTGCGCCAGAAAGAGAAGGCAATGCCGTTAATAAAAACAGTTGGTCAGTAGTGAAATTAAAACCAATTTTATTCAGATTGACGGCCACGGCGCTGAACAACATCCAGACGCAGAACGCCAGCAACAGACAACTTACTGATATCCAGAGGTTTCTGCGTGCAATATGCTTACCTTTGTTTTCCCAAAAGGCAGGGTTCTCCGGTTTCCAGTCAGTTAAAAGATAACGATTATTTTTCTCATTTGATGCTGACATATTATTCTCCATGCCCATGCCGTTCATGAAAAAGAAATAAACGCACACAGCGCCGCGCGAGTTCTTTTTAGAAACTATTGAAAAGTTTTGGGAATATTGACTGAAAGAATAGATAAAAAAGTGCAATAACGCGGCGTGATGAGGGAATTACATGTTGCTTAAGTGTTACCAATTGTAAAAATAAAAGATGTATTATTAATTCATCTATAACATCAATTAACTAACTCTAACGTAATCATACGATCCAAATGGCGTTCGAATGCAGGGTCGGCCATTTCCTCAATGCCTAAGACATAGATGCCATCCAGGCCGCAAACCAATGCGATTAAGCGCCAGGCCACCTCGGCCGCATCCGGTATTGCTGAAAATTCACCTGCACTCTGTCCTTGAGTGATGATAGCGGCGGTTTCTTCATGCCACATCCGCATGGTTAGCAGGTAGGCGCTTTTGATTTCCGGATCTTTATCCGCCAGGACCTGCGCTTCACGCCACAGTTTAATGTAGGGTTCGAACCCGCCATCTTCGCTGCCCAACATAGCATGCAGTCGTTCGCGGAAGCTGGCGTTATCACTGACCTGTTCGGCATCCAGAAGGGTCCGTATCAGTTGCACAAAAGCGAGGGATTTTAACTCACCCGCAGAGGTAAAGTGATGGTGTACCTGCCCGGTGGACACCTGAGCTTCCGTGGCAATACGCCGCACCGTCATAGCAGTAAATCCTTCCTCAAGCGCGACACGCATGGCCGCTTGCAGAATAACTTCCCGACGTTCGTCCCGATTCAGATAGCTCATCTTTCCTCCTGTACCCGTATAGCACGCAGTCTAACAAAAAGTTGGACATACGTTCAAATTTCCGTAGGATCGCTAAAGCTGGACACGTGTCCAGTTTCAGTTTCGTTAGGGAGTTTTATGTTTCGTCAGTGGTTAACGTTAGTCATTATTGTACTGGTCTACATCCCTGTTGCGATTGATGCAACGGTGCTGCACGTTGCCGCGCCCACGCTGAGTATGACGCTGGGTGCCAGTGGTAACGAGCTGCTGTGGATCATTGATATTTATTCTCTGGTAATGGCCGGAATGGTATTGCCAATGGGCGCGCTGGGCGATCGTATTGGCTTTAAACGTCTGCTGCTGTTAGGGGGCGGAGTATTTGGTCTCGCATCGCTGGCCGCTGCCTTTGCCCATAGCGCGGGTTGGCTGATTGCCACCCGGGCTGTATTGGCGATTGGGGCAGCGATGATTGTTCCGGCAACGCTTGCGGGTATTCGCGCCACATTCGCTGAGCAACGGCATCGCAATATGGCGCTTGGTGTCTGGGCTGCCGTAGGTTCCGGCGGTGCGGCATTTGGCCCACTGGTTGGTGGGATGCTGCTGGAGCACTTCTACTGGGGATCCGTATTCTTAATTAATGTACCGATTGTCCTGGTGGTAATGGCCTTAACCGCACGCTTAGTGCCGCGCCAGGCCGGACGTCGCGATCAGTCGTTAAATTTCGGTCATGCGATAATGCTGATTGTCGCCATTCTGCTGCTGGTTTACAGCGCTAAAACCGCGCTGAAAGGGCATACGGCGACCGCTGCCATTGCGTTGACGCTGTTAACCGGCGCGTTACTGTTGTGGCAGTTTGTCCGCATCCAGCTCGCTGCTTCCCGCCCGATGATTGATATGCGGCTGTTCACGCATCGTATCATCTTAAGCGGCGTTGTGATGGCGATGACCGCCATGATAACTCTGGTGGGTTTCGAGTTACTGATGGCTCAGGAGCTACAGTTTGTTCATGGTTTAACACCGTATCAGGCGGGACTGTTTATGCTGCCGGTGATGCTGGCAAGCGGCTTCAGCGGCCCCATTGCCGGTATGCTGGTGTCACGCCTGGGATTACGTTGTGTGGCAACGGCGGGTATGGCGCTTAGCGCCGTCAGTTTTTACGGCCTGGCGATGACGGATTTCAGTACTCAGCAGATTCAAGCCTGGATATTAATGGCTTTGCTCGGTTTCAGCGCCGCCAGTGCGCTGCTGGCCTCAACGGCGGCTATCATGGCGGCAGCCCCGGCAGAAAAAGCCGCAGCCGCGGGCGCCATTGAGACAATGGCTTATGAACTGGGGGCCGGGCTTGGGATCGCTATCTTTGGTTTGTTGTTGAGCCGCAGCTTTTCAGCCTCGATTCTGCCGCCTGTCGGACTTAATCCACAGGAGATAGAACGAGCCTCATCGTCAATGGGGGAGGCGGTGCAACTGGCGCACTCGCTCCCGTCGTCGCTGAGTGAGGCGTTGCTGTCGGCTGCTAAAGAAGCCTTTACCTGGTCGCACAGCGTGGCCTTAAGCAGCGCCGGCAGCATGCTTATCGTATTAGCGGTAGGAATGTGGTTCAGTCTGGCAAAGGTACAGCGTCAATAACTAATGGGCTAAATGACAGGGGTAATCCATCTCTTCGACTTCTTTCCCACTCAGTCGAGCGTATTGCCCCGTCAGCCTCCAGAACGCAGGCTGTGTTTCCGTATAGATCTCTGCCGCTAAAACCAGGCGGCGGCGATCCACCTCATTCAGTTCCAGCAGCGTCCACGGCACAAAATAACGATCGCTGCCCGTTAGGGTAAACCACAGCGGGCACCCGCAACCGGAACAGAAGAAACGTTCACCACGATTTGAAGAAGGGAAGTGCGAAGGTTCTGCTGAATCTGGCGACATCAGCGGCTGAGCGCTGGCTTCCAGATACATAGCGATGCCACCTGACCACTTCTGGCACAGCGTACAATGACAGGCATAGACATCCAGCATTTCGACGTCGACGGTAAAATGACTCTGCCCGCAAAGACAACGACCAGTGAATGTCTGCACGGCATACTCCTTATGACCGAGTCTACATTAAGAGAAAAAGCCAGCCCTGGAAGGACTGGCTTTGTATTCAGACTACAACAAAATTAGAACTGGTAGTTCAGACCAACAGCAACGATGTTGTCAGTGCTTACACCGGCAGCTCTTGTGAAGTTGTTGGCATCCAGCAGGTTGATTTTGTAATCAACGAAGGTGGACATGTTTTTGTTGAAGTAGTAGGTCGCGCCCAGGTCTACGTATTCAACCAGATCCTGGTCGCCGTAACCGTTGATGTCTTTACCTTTAGACTTCAGGTAAGCAACGGACGGACGCAGACCGAAGTCGAACTGGTACTGAGCAACAGCTTCAAAGTTCTGTGCTTTATTTGCAATACCGATGATCTCAGTACCTTTAACAGTACCACCAAAGGTAGTCATGTTACGGGTTTCGGAGTAGGTGGTTGCCAGGTAGATGTTGTTCGCATCATATTTCAGGCCAGCAGCCCAAATTTCAGCGTTCTTACCGTCAGCTTTGAACTGACCGCTGTGGTTGTTCTGGGAGTCAGTACGGTCAGATTTCGCATAGGTTGCACCTACGCCGAAGCCATCGTACTCATAGGTAGTAGACAGACCGAAGCCGTCGCCATTAGCTTCTTTGTCGGCGCTACGATCGTTTTTACCCTGGTACTGCAGGGCAAAGTTCAGACCTTCAACCAGACCGAAGAAGTCGGTGTTACGGTAGGTTGCAACGCCAGTAGTACGACCAGTCATGAAGACGTCAGTCTGGGTCCAGGTATCGCCACCGAACTCTGGCAGAACGTCGGTCCATGCGCCGATGTCGTAAGCTACGCCGTAGTTACGACCGTAGTCGAAAGAACCGTATTCAGCGAATTTCAGGCCAGCGAATGCCAGACGGGTTTTATCTTTGTCGGAACCCTGATCTTCAGAACGGTTGCCTTTGAATTCATATTCCCACTGACCGAAACCAACCAGTTGGTCGTTGATCTGAGTTTCGCCTTTGAAGCCCAGACGCGCGTAAGTTTTGTCGCCATCGCTGCTGGTATCGTTAGAGAAGTAGTGTTGAGCGTGAACTTTACCGTACAGGTCCAGTTTGTTTGCGTCTTTGTTATATACCTCAGCTGCGTTTACCGCACCTGCCGCCAACAGGCTAGTCACTGCCACTGCAACTAATTTAAGTTTCATTCTAAATAATCCTTATAATTATTTCTTGGTGTGTTTCCTAAACCATTGCTAAACGAAGGGGTTCGTCAATGGCAAACCATTTTTAAATGACGCAGTGGTATAAGTTCAATAATAAGTTTCATAATATTGCGAAATATTTGAAGTTGTGTGATCCAGATCTACATAATATAGCTGATTGCATTAATCTTAATATGTGACAGATCGGAATGGGTATATTTACACGGGGAACTATTGTGCAGGCTATGATTTAAATGGCGTTAGTTTCGCAGGTGTAATATATACATGTGAAGAGATATAGATGACCGAGTAATACTTTCGGGTGTTAATTAATTTCCATATATTTAACATTTAATTAAACAAATATAAACATAAACCGCAGTGGAATGAACAATTATTATTCATTAAATTGTCTAAAGTATAGCCGGATTTTATTTGTTTGTGATAAAACCCGACTTTTTTTCAGGCACGGCGCGTTGCCAGCCAGCAAAGCAGAGACCCCGCGCAGACCATCAGCGCTCCTTGCCAGAAGGATAGTGACAGCGGGGCGCTGAGCAACACCGCCGCCAGCGCAGAGGAGAGCACTGGAGTAAAATAAGACCCGACGGCCATAACGGTCACGTTGCCATGCAAAATGCCAATATTCCACGCGGCATAGGCAAATCCTAACGTTAATGCTGCCGTGAACATTTTAATCGTCACCGAAGTGCTAAAAACCATTTCCGGTTGAGGCGTAATTAAATAGTAAATCCACAAACTTGCCGCCGTTAGTAAAACGAACACGGTGATGCCGTTAAAACCTTTTGCATATTTATTGGTCACCGTGCAATACGTTGCCCAGATAAAAGCGCCGAGAAAGGCGAGGAAATAGCTAAGCGGACTGCTGGCAACATTACTGATAATTTCTCCAGGATTGAGGCCGTTTTCGCCCCCCAACACCCAACAAACCCCGGTCAATGCGATGATTAATCCGGGAATCACTAACCAGGTTGTTTTTTGGCCATTAAATAAGATGGCGAATAATATTGTCAGACTTGGCCAGAGATAATTGACCATACCCACTTCAATAGCCTGGTGACGAGTGGCGGCATAGCCGAGGGCCAGCGCTAAGCATATTTCATAGCTAACAAAAAGCACGCTACCGGCGATTAAATATCGCACAGGAATTTTTCTGATATTTGGGAAGCCGACGGTAAATATCAGCAACAGGCCGCTTAATGTAAAAATCATCGCCGCGCCGCCTGCCGGCCCCAGTCCTTCGCTTACCCCACGAATAAGCCCGACCATCGTGCTCCAGAGCACGATGGCAATAAGCCCAATTAACGTTGCTTTTTGTTTTGTCATGCTGATTGTCTGTCCATGGTACTGGCAAAAATTAAGCTGAAATGTATAGCACCTTTACACTGTAGCGCGCTAATTAATTCCCTTTTGTCTACTCCCTTATGGGTACAAAGGTTAAGCGAAGTGCACTATTTAGTAGCGGAACCGTTTCGTTATTGATTTGACGCAAAAAAAATATGGATATAGCTGATAGTTTCGTCGCGAAGTTGTACATGTCATCTTTCAATCATGCCGCGCTGGCGCAATTTGAGAGATTTCCTGTACGAATCCCTGCAAAAAAGAGGAAAGCAATGGACGTCAGCCGCAGACAATTTTTTAAAATCTGCGCGGGCGGTATGGCGGGAACAACAGTAGCCGCTCTGGGTTTTGCACCCAAAATGGCACTGGCTCAGGCGCGAAACTATAAGCTGTTGCGCGCCAAAGAGATCCGAAACACCTGCACATACTGTTCCGTAGGTTGCGGGCTATTAATGTATAGCCTGGGAGATGGAGCAAAAAACGCCAAAGAGTCGATTTACCATATTGAAGGGGATCCGGATCATCCGGTGAGCCGTGGGGCATTATGCCCTAAGGGCG
Source organism: Citrobacter sp. Cb041 (assembly GCF_030336655.1). NCBI lineage: Bacteria > Pseudomonadati > Pseudomonadota > Gammaproteobacteria > Enterobacterales > Enterobacteriaceae > Citrobacter > Citrobacter sp. Cb041. The sequence continues at coordinate 128,309 of NZ_JAOWDD010000034.1, forward strand.
CAGGATTACTGGACTACGTGCACAGTGAAAACCGTCTGCGTTACCCGGAATATCGCGCTCCAGGCTCCGACAAATGGCAGCGTATCAGCTGGGATGAGGCTTTCACCCGTATCGCGAAGCTGATGAAAACTGACCGCGACGCCAACTTTATTGAGAAGAATGAGCAGGGCGTAACGGTAAACCGCTGGCTTTCTACCGGGATGCTGTGTGCATCTGCGGCAAGTAATGAAACCGGCATGCTGACGCAAAAATTTGTGCGCTCACTCGGCATGCTGGCAGTAGACAACCAGGCGCGCGTCTGACACGGACCAACGGTAGCAAGTCTTGCTCCAACATTTGGTCGCGGTGCGATGACCAACCACTGGGTTGATATTAAAAACGCCAACGTCGTGATGGTGATGGGCGGTAACGCCGCTGAAGCACATCCGGTGGGATTCCGCTGGGCGATGGAAGCTAAAAACAACAATGATGCCACGCTAATTGTTGTTGACCCCCGTTTTACACGTACAGCCTCGGTAGCGGATATTTACGCGCCAATTCGTTCCGGCACGGACATTACGTTCCTGTCCGGCGTCTTGCTGTATCTGATTGAAAACAACAAAATCAACGCTGAATACGTTAAGCATTACACCAACGCCAGCCTGCTGGTGCGGGATGATTTTGCTTTTGAAGACGGCCTGTTCAGCGGTTACGACGCGAAAAAACGCCAATACGATAAATCGTCCTGGAACTACCAGTTCGATGAAAACGGCTACGCGAAACGCGATGAAACGTTAAGCCATCCTCGCTGTGTCTGGAATCTGCTAAAACAGCACGTTTCCCGCTACACGCCGGATGTGGTGGAAAACATCTGCGGTACGCCAAAAGAAGACTTCCTGAAAGTTTGCGAAGTGCTGGCTTCTACCAGCGCAGCGGATCGCACCACCACGTTCCTGTATGCACTGGGCTGGACACAGCATACCGTCGGGGCGCAGAACATCCGTACCATGGCCATGATCCAGTTGCTGCTCGGCAACATGGGGATGGCAGGTGGTGGGGTCAACGCTTTACGCGGTCACTCCAACATTCAGGGTTTAACCGACTTAGGGCTGCTCTCTACCAGTCTGCCAGGCTACCTGACGCTGCCGTCAGAGAAACAGGCCGATCTGCAAACCTATCTGGCCGCTAACACGCCAAAAGCGACGTTGGCCGATCAGGTGAACTACTGGGGCAACTACCCGAAATTCTTCGTCAGCCTGATGAAATCTTTCTACGGCAATGCGGCGCAGAAAGAAAACGACTGGGGCTTTGAGTGGCTGCCGAAGTGGGATCAGTCCTACGACGTCATCAAATACTTCAACATGATGGATAGCGGGAAAGTCACCGGCTACATCTGTCAGGGCTTTAACCCGGTCGCGTCCTTCCCGGACAAAAACAAAGTGGTGCAGTGCCTGAGCAAACTGAAGTATCTGGTGATTATCGATCCGCTGGTGACTGAAACCTCAACGTTCTGGCAGAACCACGGCGAATCAAACGACGTTGATCCGGCTTCTATTCAGACCGAAGTCTTTCGCTTGCCATCCACCTGCTTTGCGGAAGAGGACGGCTCCATCGCCAACTCCGGTCGCTGGCTGCAGTGGCACTGGAAAGGTCAGGATGCCCCGGGTGAAGCCCGCAACGACGGCGAAATTCTGGCAGGTATTTATCACCGTCTGCGCGACATGTATCGCACTGAAGGTGGTAAAGCCGTTGAACCCGTGCTGAAAATGAGCTGGAACTATAAGCAGCCGGATGAACCGCACTCCGAGGAAGTGGCAAAAGAGAACAACGGCTATGCGCTGGAAGACCTCTATGATGCCAACGGTGTGCTGGTTGCGAAGAAAGGCCAGTTACTCAGCAGCTTTGCGCTTCTGCGCGATGATGGTTCTACGTCATCGTCCTGCTGGATTTATACCGGTAGCTGGACCGAGCAGGGCAACCAGATGGCCAATCGCGATAACGCCGACCCGTCAGGTCTCGGTAATACGCTGGGCTGGGCCTGGGCATGGCCGTTAAACCGTCGCGTGTTGTATAACCGCGCTTCGGCGGACCCGCAAGGTAAACCATGGGATCCAAAACGCATGCTGATCCAGTGGAACGGCACGAAGTGGACGGGGAACGATATCCCGGACTTCAACACCGCAGCACCGGGCAGTGGCACCAATCCGTTTATTATGCAGCCGGAAGGGCTGGGCCGTCTGTTCGCTATCGATAAGATGGCGGAAGGTCCGTTCCCGGAACACTACGAGCCGATGGAAACGCCGCTGGGTACGAACCCGCTGCATCCGAACGTGATCTCCAACCCGGCAGCGCGTCTGTACGAAGCGGATAAGTTACGCATGGGCACGAAACAGGACTTCCCGTATGTCGGAACGACCTATCGTCTGACCGAACATTTCCATACCTGGACCAAGCACGCATTGCTGAATGCGATTGCCCAGCCAGAGCAGTTTGTGGAAATCAGCGAAACGCTGGCGGCAGCGAAGGGGATCTCCAACGGCGATCACGTCAAAGTTAGCAGCAAGCGTGGATTTATTCGCGCAGTTGCCGTGGTTACCCGTCGTCTGCGTACTCTGCACGTCAACGGTCAGCAGGTTGAAACGGTTGGGATCCCGATCCACTGGGGCTTTGAAGGAGTCGCGCGTAAAGGCTATATCGCCAACACCCTGACGCCGAATGTCGGTGATGCAAACTCGCAAACGCCGGAATACAAAGCGTTTTTAGTTAACATCGAGAAGGCGTAAGGGAGGCGAACATATGTCTATGGAAACGCAGGACATCATCAAACGGTCCGCAACAAACGCCATCACGCCGCCGCCTCAGGCCCGTGATTACAAATCTGAGGTCGCGAAGCTGATCGACGTTTCCACCTGCATAGGCTGTAAGGCCTGTCAGGTGGCATGCTCAGAGTGGAATGATATCCGCGATGAAGTCGGCCACTGCGTCGGGGTGTATGACAACCCTGCCGATCTTAGCGCCAAGTCCTGGACGGTGATGCGGTTTACCGAAACCGAACAGAACGGCAAGCTCGAGTGGTTGATTCGTAAAGACGGCTGTATGCACTGTGAAGATCCGGGCTGCCTGAAGGCATGCCCGTCTGCCGGGGCTATCATCCAGTACGCCAACGGGATTGTTGATTTTCAGTCAGAGCACTGCATTGGCTGCGGCTACTGTATTGCCGGGTGTCCATTTAATATTCCGCGCCTCAATAAAGAGGATAACCGCGTGTATAAATGTACGCTGTGTGTGGACCGCGTCAGCGTCGGGCAGGAACCTGCCTGCGTGAAGACCTGTCCGACCGGGGCAATCCATTTCGGTACCAAGCAGGAAATGCTGGAAATGGGCGAACAGCGAGTGGCAAAACTGAAAGCACGTGGTTATGAACATGCCGGTGTTTACAACCCGGAAGGTGTGGGTGGCACGCACGTGATGTACGTTCTGCATCATGCCAACCAGCCGGAGCTGTATCACGGCCTGCCGAAAGAACCGCAGATCGATACCTCTATCAATCTGTGGAAAGGGGCGCTGAAACCGCTGGCCGCTGCCGGATTTATCGCCACCTTCGCCGGACTGATTTACCACTACATTGGTATCGGTCCGAATAAGGAAGTGGACGACGACGAGGAGGATCATCATGAGTAAGTCGAAAATGATTGTGCGCACGAAGTTTATCGACCGCGCCTGTCACTGGACGGTGGTGATCTGCTTCTTCCTGGTGGCGTTGTCGGGGATTTCGTTTTTCTTCCCGACTCTGCAATGGCTGACGCAGACCTTCGGTACGCCGCAGATGGGGCGCATTTTGCACCCGTTCTTCGGACTGCTGATCTTCGTGGCACTGATGTTCATGTTTGTACGCTTTGTTCACCACAACATCCCGGATAAAAAAGATATCCCGTGGCTGAAAAACATTGTGGAAGTGCTGAAAGGCAATGAACACAAAGTGGCGGACGTGGGTAAGTACAATGCCGGGCAGAAAATGATGTTCTGGTCGATCATGAGCATGATTTTCGTGCTGCTGATCACCGGCATCATTATCTGGCGTCCGTACTTTGCGCAGTTCTTCCCGATGCAGGTCGTGCGCTATAGCCTGCTTATCCATGCGGCTGCGGGGATTATCCTGATGCACGCCATCCTCATCCACATGTATATGGCATTCTGGGTGAAAGGATCGATTAAAGGCATGGTCGAAGGGAAAGTGAGCCGTCGCTGGGCGAAGAAACATCACCCACGCTGGTATCGCGAAGTTGAACGACAAGAAGCGAAAAAAGAGAGCGAGGAAGGGGTTAACTAACTTCTGACGTGCCCTGATCGTAATGGCGCTACACCAGTAGCGCCATTTTTTTGCCAAAAAAACGTCATATTTCGATAAGCCGGATGACGGGCCTACACGCGCATTTTGCTGATGTAGGCCTGCCATCCGGCAATACGGTTTACTCCAGTTGTGAGTTCAGGCGCTCAATCTCCTCACGCCATTGCGCCTGTAACAGCGGCTTTTGATGTTTCGGCTTGCGGGCAAGATCGTCAGCCAGACGCTGCTCCAGCTCAAGAAGTTGTTCCAGCAATCCATCGCTGTCACCGCTTATTTCGGCTCTTGCATCGACCACCGTTTTGGGAACGGTTATCTCCGAGGATGTTTCCCGAATACGCGCATTGACCGCGTCCAGATCGTGCCATTCACTGAGTTCGCCGTGGTCGATCAACCAAAACCGGTTACAGCTTTTGCTAATAAGCTGACGGTCGTGACTGACCAACAACACGCCGCCGTTATAGCTTTGCAGCGTTTCTGCCAACGCCTCTTTACCTTCCAGATCCAGATGGTTGGTCGGTTCATCGAGCATCAGCAGGCTGTAGCGCGCAAGCGTTAGCCCAACAAACAGCAGCCGGGAGCGCTCGCCGCCGCTTAGGGAACTGATCCGCTGCGCGTGACGAACCCACGGAAAACCCGCGCTAATCAGCGCCATTTTGCGGATATCAGGCTGCGGAGCAAACGGCTCCAGCGCGTCAAATAACGAATCGTTATCTGCGAGTTGGTGCAGCGTCTGGTCGTAATACCCCAACGTAACGCGCGGGTGCAACACCAGTGAAGGTGATGCCAGTTGTGAGTGAAACTGTTGCCAGATAAGCCTTAACAACGATGATTTCCCGTAACCGTTGCGCCCGACAATCGCCACGCGATCGCCGCTTTTTAACCGGAGACCGGCAATGGAAAACAGCGTATCGGCGTCGGGAGCAGGGACCACGGACAGATTAGTCATCTCCAGCAAACGATCCGCACGCAGGGCATCTCCCTGCAATGTTAGTGTCCACTGACTTCCTGACGTCACTTCAGTCTGTACCTCTTTCAGGCGCTGTACCTGCTTTTCCATCTGCTTGGCCTTGCGGGAAAGATCTTCGTTGTCGTAGACCCGCCCCCAGGTAGCCAGCCGTTTGGCGCTGGCGGTCACCCGGTCTATCTCCTTTTGCTCAGCCTTATGGCGCAGAGCATCGCTGATGTCTCTTTCTGCCAGAGCCTGACGCGCTGCGCTACAGGGCAGATCGAAGGCATGAAGAGTTCGATCGCGCAGGATCCAGGTTCCGTGAGTCACCGCGTCTAACAGCTGCTGGTCGTGGGAAACCACCACAAAACTGCCAGACCAGTTTTGTAAGAACTGTTCCAGCCACAGTAATGTTGGCAGATCCAGGTGGTTACCCGGCTCATCCAGCAGCAGCAGGTCAGGGTTTCGCATCAGCGCCCGCGCCAATAACAGACGCGTGTGTTGGCCGCCGCTCAGCGTGTGTGCTGTCAGAGATAAATTCTCCGGCGTGAACCCCATTTCGGCGAGCAGTGCTTCAACTCGCCACTGCTGACCTGCGCGTTCATGCTCGGGCAGTTGAGCCAGAACGGCTTCCTGCAGCGTGAGCGGCAGTATTTCGTCTGGGAGATGTTGTTCTACACGGGCGAGATGGCAGTGATTTGCCTGCCCGATAACCCCACTGGTCGGCGAAATTGTGCCGTCGAGCAGTTTTAACAGCGTGCTTTTGCCGCAGCCGTTGTAACCGATAAGCCCGATGCGGTCGCCTTTTTTCAGGGTAAAGGAAAGATCGTCGAATAGCGTGCCGAATGCCGTATCAACGTGTAAGGATTGTGCGGTTAGTAATGTGCTCATTGTTGCTTACTCAAGAGTTACAGGCGTAAAAACGCCTCGTCAAACATCGCTGACGATAACCCGGTAAGCCCGAGAGAAGGGGATTTAGAAGTTAGCTTCGCTCAAGCAGAAGTTATCGCAGCACGATACCGATAACGCTTGAGCACTGGCGATCGCCAAAAGCATGTGAAACGATAAAACGTTCACAGTACAGCATAAGTATCCTCCTTTTGTTTTTCAGAATGTTAATCGGTAGCGAAAGTGTAATCGTAAGTCACGCAGTCGCGCAAGTTCTGAGCGCCCGGCAGCAACGTGCCGCCGGGCAAACCGTCAGATAGAGGTACGACGGTAGTCGCGGTATTCTGCCTGCCAGAAATTATCGTCAATCGCCTGTTGCAGCGCTTCGGCGGAGGTTTTCACCGCCACGCCTTGCTGCTGGGCCATTTTACCGACGGCAAACGCGATGGCGCGGGAAACGGTCTGAATATCTTTCAGCTCAGGTAATACCAGTCCTTCGCCGTTGAGCACCAGCGGTGAATACTGCGCCAGCGTTTCACTGGCCGACATCAGCATTTCATCAGTGATACGCGATGCGCCAGAAGCAATTACCCCCAGACCAATACCCGGGAAGATATAGGCGTTGTTACATTGGGCAATGGGATAGATTTTCTCTTTCCACAGTACCGGTGCGAACGGGCTACCGGTCGCAACCAGCGCGTTACCCTCGGTCCAGGCGATAATATCCTGTGGCGTGGCTTCTACGCGGGAAGTCGGGTTAGACAGCGGCATGACGATCGGACGCGGGCAATGCTTATGCATTTCGCGAATGATCTCTTCGGTAAACAGGCCGGTCTGTCCGGAAACACCAATCAGGATGTCCGGCTTAACGTTGCGTACCACATCGAGTAACGACAGCACATCTTCTTGCGTATCCCAGTGCTGCAGATTTTCGCGTTTTTGCACCAGTTTGGTCTGGAAAGAGAGCAGGTTCGGCATCTTATCGGTTAACAGGCCGAAGCGATCGACCATAAACACGCGTTGACGCGCCGCTTCTTCGCTTAAACCTTCACGCTGGATTTGCGCGATGATCTGCTCGGCAATTCCGCAACCGGCGGAACCTGCCCCGAGGAAGACAATGTTCTGTTCGCTTAACTGGCTACCGGCCGCACGGCTGGCCGCAATCAGCGTGCCAACGGTTACCGCAGCGGTACCCTGAATATCGTCGTTAAACGAGCAAATTTCATCGCGATAGCGGGTCAACAGCGGCATGGCGTTTTTCTGTGCGAAGTCTTCAAATTGCAACAGCACGTCCGGCCAGCGATGCTTCACGGCCTGGATGAATTCATCGACAAATTCGTAGTATTCATCATCGGTGATACGCGGATTACGCCAGCCCATATACAGCGGATCGTTGAGCAGTTGCTGGTTGTTGGTTCCGACGTCCAGTACCACCGGCAGGGTGTAGGCCGGGCTGATCCCACCACACGCGGTATACAGCGACAGTTTACCGATTGGAATACCCATCCCGCCGATCCCCTGATCGCCAAGACCCAAAATACGTTCCCCATCGGTGACAACGATGACCTTGATATTGTGGTTAGGAACGTTTTGCAGGATATCGTCCATATTGTGGCGGTTCTGATAAGAGATAAACACGCCGCGTGCGCGACGATAAATCTCGGAGAAACGCTCACAGGCCGCGCCGACCGTTGGGGTATAGATAACCGGCATCATCTCATCAAGGTGATTATGCACCAGCCGGTAAAACAGGGTTTCGTTGGTGTCCTGGATGTTGCGCAGGTAAATATGTTTATCGATTTCGGTTTTGAATCCCTGATATTGGATCCAGGCGCGTTCAGCCTGTTCTTCAATCGTCTCGACCACTTCCGGCAGTAACCCCAGCAGGTTGAAGTTACGGCGTTCTTCCGCACTGAAAGCACTCCCTTTATTCAGTAAAGGGAATTCAAGCAGAACCGGGCCAGCGTAGGGGATGTAAAGGGAACGCAGTTTTTTAGTTTCGTTTTCCATGTCACTCACTCTTTTTTGAATAACCGTCCCTGGCACTCTTTATGATCGTATGTGGCCTGTCCGCCAGGGAAACGGCCGAAGTATAAAGCATTGTGAATGGGTTAAGGGGTTTTATAAGCAAAAACACCACTGCGGTTGCAATGGTGTTTATCTCGTTATTCAGTCAGACGTGCGAAAGGCTATTTGCCGTCAGCGCGGCGCTTTCTTCCGGTAGGATTATTGACCACGTTGGTTTTGTCACCTTCGGTCACGACTTTGCGTTGGTTTGAGATTTTGTGGTCCAGTCCGAGAATATGACGGGCCTGACGGTTCGATTTCATTCTAACTCCTTAATCCTGTTACTGGTTTCAAGGGCGAGTCCGTATGAGAACGGACGAAATACAACCTGATAGAAAGCCGATGTTGAAAATAGCGGCTTTCTGGATGGTCGGTCATTTCAGCTGAAAGGTCAATGCTTAAGCGGCAAATGAGAACTATCCCGTATGTGCCATGCTTTTTCTCAGCCGTCCTATACTTGTAACTCCAACGACAACACAGGAGAGCGGTAATGACTATCCATAAGAAAGGTCAGGCACACTGGGAAGGCGACATTAAGCGCGGTAAAGGTACCGTGTCGACCGAAAGTGGGGTGTTGAATCAGCAACCGTATGGGTTTAATACCCGATTTGAAGGGGCGAAAGGCACCAATCCTGAAGAGTTGATTGGCGCGGCGCATGCAGCCTGCTTCTCAATGGCGCTTTCGCTCATGCTGGGCGAAGCGGGTTTTACCCCAGATGCCATTGATACCACTGCCGATGTTTCTCTGGATAAAGTGGATGCCGGATTTGCTATCACCAAAGTCGCGCTACACAGTCAGGTGAGCGTCCCGGGGATAGATGCCGCCACGTTTGACGGCATCATCCAGAAAGCAAAAGCCGGCTGCCCGGTATCACAGGTACTGAACGCGGAAATTACGCTGGATTATCAGTTAAAATAGTAAAGATGGTGTGCCGGATGCGACGGAGTCTTATCCGGCACCAGATATCTTTATTGCGCCACCCAGCCGCCATCCATATTCCACGCCACACCACGCACCTGCGACGCCCCGTCTGAGCACAAAAATAGCGCAAGCTCACCCAACTGTTGCGGCGTGACGAATTCGCGCGACGGCTGTTTTTCCGCCAGCAGGGCGTCACGCGCGGCGTCAGGCTCAGCGCCTTCGGCAATACGTTTATCGATTTGCTGCTGGACCAACGGCGTAAGCACCCAACCGGGGCACAGCGCATTGCAGGTAATACCCGTCTGCGCGGTCTCCAGCGCAATGGTTTTGGTTAATCCCACCACGCCGTGCTTCGCCGCCACATAGGCGGATTTCTCTTTTGAAGCCACCAGGCCATGAACAGAAGCGATATTGATGATGCGTCCCCAGTTACGCGCACGCATGCCGGGAAGCGCCAGGCGCGTGGTGTGAAAGACAGAAGAGAGGTTAATGGCGATAATCGCGTTCCATTTATCAACCGGGAAGGTCTCCACCGGAGAAACATGCTGGATCCCGGCATTGTTCACCAGAATATCCACACCGCCAAATTCGCTATCGGCATAGCGCATCATGTCGGCAATTTGCGCTTCATCGCTCAGGTCCGCGCCATGATAGCCCGGCGTTTTGCCATACTGCGCAATGGCATCTTTGGCGGCTTCCACATCACCAAATCCGTTAAGGATCAGGGTAGCGCCCGCTTGCGCCAGCACCTGTGCGATGCCTAATCCAATACCGCTGGTAGAGCCGGTAACCAGAGCGGTTTTTCCCGTTAAGTTCATGATGATTCTCCTTAAACAATTCCGGTGGTGTAGAAGACGCCGATAACAAACAGCACGGCCAGACTTTTAATTACGGTAATGGCGAATATCCCGCCGTACGCCTGACGATGGCTAAGACCGGTTATGGCCAGCAGGGTAATGACCGCACCGTTATGTGGCAGGGTATCCATACCACCACTGGCCATTGACGCCACGCGGTGGAAGACCTCGAGGGGAATATTGGCGGCATGGGCGGCGGCAATAAAAGTGTCAGACATGGCGGCGAGGGCAATACTCATCCCGCCAGACGCCGAGCCGGTGATCCCGGCAAGCGTGGTGATGCTGATAGCTTCATTGAGCAGCGGGTCGGGAATGGCCGCCAGCGCTTTTGACAGCACGAGGAAACCTGGCAGGGCGGCGATCACTGCGCCAAAACCGTATTCTGATGCGGTGTTCATGGCTGCGAGGATCGCGCCGCCAACCGCCGTTCGGCTCCCTTCCGCCAGGCGACCTTTAATGTTGCGATAGCCGAAGAGCACCACCAGCAGGATCCCAGAAATCAGCGCCGCTTCTACCGCCCAGATAGCGGTGATTTTACCGACTTCGGTGGTAATCGGTTTGGCAAGGCCCGGAAGTTCCAGTTGATGCGTAGCGCCATACCATTGCGGGATCCAGCGGGTAAACAGTAGGTTAAAAACGCCAACCAGGATCAGCGGAGAGATAGCAATTATCGGGTTCGGCAGGTTAATGTTATCCGGCGTTTCCGGCTCGTTTAACAGTTCAGTGCCGTACCCTTCATTCTTTGCCTGCGCTTTACGACGCTGGCGCTCGAGATAAACCAGACCGACAACGATGATAAACAGAGAGCCGATCAAACCCAGCCAGGGCGCGGCCCAGGCGTTAGTTCCAAAGAAACTGGTCGGAATAATGTTCTGGATCTGCGGCGTGCCTGGCAGAGCGTCCATGGTGAAGGAAAACGCGCCCAGCGCAACGGTGGCCGGGATCAGGCGCTTCGGAATATTACTCTGACGGAACAGCTCCGCCGCAAACGGATACACCGCAAATGCCACCACGAACAGCGATACGCCGCCGTAGGTCAACAGTGCACACACCAGCACAATCACAGGGATGGCGTGACGACGCCCGAGAATGTTGATGGCGGCAGCAACGATGGAGCGAGAAAAACCCGATAACTCGATTAACTTGCCAAACACAGCGCCCAGTAAGAACACCGGGAAGTAAAGCTTCACAAAACCGACCATTTTTTCCATAAACAGGCCGGTGAAGGCAGGGCCGACGGCGCTGGGTTCGGTGAGCAATACAGCACCTAATGCCGCGATGGGGGCAAACAGGATGACGCTATATCCGCGATAGGCTGCCAGCATCAGCAGGCCCAACGCTGCCAGGGCGATTAATACACTCATCATGACTCCTCAATATCATTGTTATAGTGGGGTACAGAAAGAGAAGTTACGGTTTCAGGGCAAAGCGCAGCTGATGCTCTCTGCGTTGCTGGATATATTCCTTGCGCGAATCATCCCAGCGATAAAATCCCTGACCGCTGCGCAAACCGGTATCACCGTTAGCCACCTTGTCAGCGACCAGAGACATCATGTCGCTCCCGGTTGCCAGCTCCGGTAGCAGATGCCGACAAATGTCCTGTACCGTAGAAAGTCCGGTCATATCCGCCGCCTCCAGCGGACCGACCATCGCATAGCGGCGACCGAGCGAGGCGCGCATTACCTGATCCACCACCTCTGCGCTGGCGATCCCGCTTTTTACGATATGCAACGCTTCACGCAGCAGAGCGAACTGCAGGCGATTACCGACAAACCCCGGCGCGGCGCGGTCGAGCACAACGGCTTCCAGCTGCATCGAAAGCAGCAGCTGTTGCAGTTCCTGCAGATATTCCGGCTTCGTGGCCGTGCCGGGTACAATCTCAACCAGTGGAATAAAATGCGGCGGGTGCCAGAAATGGGCGATTAACAACCGCTCAGGATGGGCGAGCTTCTCTGCCAGCGCATCCGGCGGCAGGCCGCTGGTGTTACTGGCAATGACGGCCTCAGGCGCGATCAATGCTTCCAGTTGCGCATACAACGCGTGCTTGAGTTCGAGTCGCTCCGGGATGGCTTCGATCAGTAACCCGCACGCGGCAATATCGTGCAGCGAGGTAGTACCATGCAGACGACTCACAGCCTGTTCTTTGTCGTCTGCAGGAAACTGTTCGGTGGCAATCAGTTCATCCAGAATACCGCTGGCAACTGCGCCAATGTCTGCAATACGGTTGCTATCGGTGTCGTACAGCCAGACATCGTGACCATAACGGACGAAGTGGGTGGCAATACCGACACCCATTAAACCCGCGCCCAGTACGCAGATATGCTTACTTTTCATGAGATACCTCCTGCGGGCGCTCAACCGCCAGCGCCACCCCCTGACCGCCGCCTACGCACAGCGTAGCCAGCCCTTTGGCGGCGTTACGGCGGGCCATTTCGTGCAGCAAAGTCACCAGAATTCGGCAACCTGACGCCCCAATGGGATGGCCCAGCGCAATCGCGCCGCCGTTTACGTTCACCCGATTGCTGTCCCAGTTCAGGGATTCGCCAACCGCCAGCGCTTGCGCGGCAAAGGCTTCGTTGGCTTCAATGAGATCGACATCATTCAACGTCCAGCCAGCTCGCTTCAGGCACTGAAGTGATGCCTCTACCGGCCCAATGCCCATAATCGCAGGGTCGACGCCGGAGACAGCGTAGCCCGCCACTCTGGCAAGAACCGGCAGATTGAGTTCTGCTGCTTTGGCGGCGCTCATCAACATCACCGCGGCGGCGCCATCGTTGATTGAAGAGGCATTCCCGGCGGTCACCGTGCCGTTACCTGGGCGAAACGCTGGTTTGAGCTGCGCCAGCTTTTCAGCCTGCGTATCCGGACGAGGCTGTTCGTCACGATCCACGACACGCGGCGGTTTTTTGCCCTGCGGGACGCTGACTGGCGTGATTTCCGCGCTAAAACGACCGGCTTCAATGGCGGCGGCTGCTTTTTGCTGTGAGCGCAGTGCAAAGGCGTCCTGCTGCTCGCGACCGATCACGAACTTATCCGCCAGATTTTCCGCGGTAATCCCCATGTGATAGTCGTTAAACGCATCCCACAGACCGTCATGCACCACGCTGTCTTTCATGCTGGCATGACCGAGCCGCAGTCCCGCCCGGGCGCCGTCGAGGAAATAGGGCGCATTGCTCATGCTCTCCTGCCCACCGGCAATCACAATTTGCGCATCGCCGCAGCGAATCGCCTGGACCGCCTGATGCACAGCCTTCATACCCGAGCCGCACACCAGATTCAGGGTTAACGCGGGCGTGGTGACCGGCAGTCCTGCGCGTAACGCTGTTTGCCTGGCAGGGTTCTGGCCGCAGCCTGCCGTCAGAACCTGGCCGAAGATCACTTCGTCAATTTGCGCAGGTGCCACGGCGGTTTTTTCCAGCAGCGAACGGATCACTACTGAACCTAGTTCAACCGCGGAAAGCGGAGCCAGCGCGCCATGAAAACTGCCAATTGGGGTGCGCGTTGCCGCGACAATAACAACATCCTGCATGGTCAGCTCCTCAGCTAAAGTGCATTTCGGGGACATTTTCGGGAACAATCAGCTTGCCGGCAGTTCTGGAGACAATTTCATCGACGCTGATGCCCGGCGCTCGCTCGCGCAGAATGAACGCCCCGTCGGCAATCTCCAGCAACGCCAGATCGGTAAGCACACGTTTAATACAGGCCACGCCGGTCAGCGGCAGGGTGCAGGCGGGAAGCAGTTTCGACTCGCCGCTTTTAGAGGCATGCGTCATCACCACGATGATGTTGTCGGCTCCGGCAACCAAATCCATCGCGCCGCCCATGCCTTTCACCATTTTTCCGGGGATCATCCATGAGGCGATATTGCCGTTAACATCCACTTCAAACGCGCCGAGCACCGTCAGGTCGACGTGACCGCCGCGGATCATGGCGAAGGATTGCGCCGAGTCGAAGATTGCCGCGCCTTTGCGCGCCGTCACGGTCTGTTTCCCGGCGTTGATCATGTCAGCATCAATTTCATCTTCCGTGGGAAACGGGCCCATACCCAGCAAGCCGTTTTCCGATTGCAGCATTACGTCCATGCCTTCAGGAATGTAGTTCGCCACCAGAGTAGGAATACCAATCCCAAGGTTGACGTAATAACCGTCTCGCAGCTCGCGGGCGACACGCATCGCCATTTGTTCACGCGTTAACATGGTCAGGCTCCTTTCTGGCGCAGGGTGCGTTGTTCAATACGTTTTTCAAACTGCCCCTGGATAATGCGGTTAACGTAAATTCCGGGGGTGTGAATTGCGGCGGGGTCCAGCTCTCCGGGAGGGACAATTTCTTCAACTTCCACGACGGTAATACGCCCAGCGGCGGCCATCAGCGGATTAAAATTTTGTGCAGTGTGGCGATAAATAACGTTGCCGTACCAGTCGGCTTTCCAGCCTTTAACCAACGCAAAATCACCGGTTATCGCCTGCTCTAAGATGTAAGGGCGTCCGGCAAACTCGCGAACTTCTTTCCCTTGCGCGACCGGGGTTCCGTATCCGGTCGCGGTAAAGAATGCCGGGATCCCCGCGCCGCCCGCGCGCAGCTGCTCAGCCAGCGTGCCTTGCGGCGTCAGGATAGCTTCCAGTTCACCGCTGAGAACCTGCTGCTCAAACAGGGCGTTTTCACCTACATAAGATGCGACCACTTTGCGTACCTGGCGCGTTTCCAGCAGAACGCCAAGGCCAAAACCATCCACGCCGCAGTTGTTTGACACAACCGTAAGCCCCTGAACCTCCCGACGGCGTACTTCGGCAATCAGGTTCTCAGGGATCCCACATAAGCCAAAACCGCCCGCCAGCAGCGTCATGTTATCGGTCAGTCCTGCCAGCGCCTCTTGATAGGTGGCAACCCGTTTATCCAGTCCAGCCATACACTTGCCCCTCCTGTTGTCCTTGCCGACATCATTGGGGGTGAAAAATGATTTGTTAATTTTAAATTTGTGACTCACTCATTGGGTTTTTTTATCAATTTAATGTTAATTAAAGGTATTCAACAAGTTAAAGGAATGCGAAATGGGAATGAGCATCAAACAGTTACGCGCGTTTTTAGCGGTAGCTCACACTCTGAATTTTGCTCATGCCAGTGAAAGACTGAATATGTCGCAACCCGCTTTAAGCCTGGCGATTAAAGGACTGGAGGATTCACTGGGCGGGGCGTTACTGTTGAGAACCACCCGCAAAGTGACCCTGACGCAGGAGGGAGAAACGCTGCTCAACATGGGGCGACAACTGCTGGCGGACTGGGAGAATACGGAAGAGGCAATGCGTCAGCGCTTTACGCTGCAGCGCGGGAAAATCTCTATTGCCGCCATGCCCTCATTCGCCGCTAACGTCCTGCCATCGGTACTGAAAACGTTTCGTGATTCCTACTCCGGGATCAACGTAACGGTACATGACGTGATTAACGAACAAGTGATTGAGATGGTCAGTGAAGGGCGGGTGGAGATGGGCATTGCCTTTGAGCCGGACTCTTCAGGACATCTGCATTTCACCCCGCTCGGCGTGGATCGTTTTATCGCGATTGTTCCGCCGACATGCAAACTGGCGGGCCGGGATCGTATTGCGTGGCGCGAGTTACTGACGCTGGATTTTATCACCCTGCAACGTCCTTCTGCCGTGCGCCTGATGCTGGAAGAACAGCTGGTGCAAAGTGGGCATACGCTGGAAGTGGCGCTGGAGAGCCATCAACTGGTGACGGTTGGTCGCCTGGTGGCGAGCGGACTGGGCGGCAGCGCCGTGCCCGCATTGTGCCGTACGCAAATGACAGAGCTGGGCGCAACCTGTATCGATCTGGATACGCCGGTGATCCAGCGTCGGATCGGCGTTTTGCGTTCGGCGCATCATAAGTTATCTACCGCTTCTGAAGTGCTGGTGGATTCACTGAAAAAGGCGTATTGCACCTGACTCTCACGCAATACGCCAACTGCTCAGCTCATGCAACCGCCCGCCAGCAGCGAACTTCACCACCGCTATCACTTTTCAGCAATGCCTGTTTCTTCTCACAGCCGCTGGTTGCCAGTGGGCACCTGTCACGGAAAAAACAACCCTGGGGCAGCGTTCGGTTCCCCGGTAGTTCGGTTTTCCGTAACACCAAATCCTCCGCCAGCGGTGCTCCCGTTTTAGGGACCGAATCCAGCAATAATCGCGTGTAGGGATGGGCGGGCTGCGTGAGTACCTGCTGCGCATCGCCCAGCTCAACAATTTGCCCGAGGTACATCACCGCCACGCGGTCGCTCATATGGCGGACCACCGACACGTTGTGCGAGATCAGCACGTAGGTCAGGTTTCTGCGCGCCTGCAATGACACCAGCAGATTGAGAATTTGCGCCTGCACGGAGATATCCAGCGCCGAAGTAGGTTCATCGAGCACAATCACGTCCGGCTCTGATGACAACGCCCGGGCGATGGCAATACGCTGGCGCTGTCCACCGGAAAACGCATGCGGCAGGCGGTCGAGATATTCAGGACGAATTCCCACTTGTCGCGCCAAATCTTCAGCAAGCATACGGCGCTCACGTTCTGCAGGACGTTTTTGGATCCACACCGGTTCGGTGATAATCCGCCATACCGGTAAGCGCGGATCCAGCGATGAAAGGGGATCCTGAAAGACCATTTGCATACCGGTATGCTGCTTGTCATCACGGCGCGCATAGCTGCCCTGACTGGGTTTCAGCATCCCCATCAGCAGTTGCGCCAGCGTACTTTTTCCACAACCGGACTCGCCAACAATCCCCAGCGTTTCCCCCTGACGGATCTGTAAATCCAGACCATTGAGGGCATGCACCCGTTCCGTTACCTTGCCGAGCCAGTTTTTACGCGCAGGGAAGTTGACATGAACATTCTGCAGCGCCAGTAAAAAATCAGACATGTGTTGTCTCCAGTTGCGGATACCAGCAGGCAGATTGTTGATCCCCGCCTCCCTGACTGCGTAACGCAGGTGTTTCTTCACAACGGGGGCCAGCGGCAAAGCAGCGCTCGCGAAACGCGCATCCCGTCGGTAAGCAGGTTAAGTTCGGCACGGTGCCGGGAATGGCGGGCAGCAATGCGCGCGGCGCGCCGTGCTCCGGCGCGCATTTCAGCAGACCAATGGAATAGGGATGCGTCGGGCGTTGAATAACGGTTTGCGTTGGGCCACTCTCAATCACGCTTCCGGCATACATGACGTACAACCGGTCGCATAACTGTGAAACCACCGCCATATCATGGCTGATAAATAACACGGCTGTCCCGCTGGCTCGCGCTTTTAACTTCAGCAAACGCAGCACCTGCAGTTGCACCGTGACGTCCAGAGCGGTGGTCGGTTCATCGGCAATAATAAGCTCCGGTTCACACGAAAAGGCCAGCGCTATCATTACGCGCTGGCGCATCCCGCCGGAAAGCTCAAACGGGAAACGCTTCATGACTTCCGCCGCGTCCGGGATTTGCATCTCCTGGAGTAAAGCGATGGCTTTCTGACGGGCATCCGTGCGGCTTAATGCCTGATGATGGCGGATAACCTCCACCATTTGCTGACCGATGCGTCGGGTCGGATTCAGCGCCGTCATGGGTTCCTGAAAGATCATCGCTACGCGTGCGCCGCGCCATTGGCGCATTTGCTTCTCGCTGGCATTGAGCACATCTTCCCCCAGCAGCGAAACGCGTCCCTGGTGGATATGATAACTGCCTTCCGGCAGCAGACGCATGGTGAGCATGGCCGTCACGGACTTACCGGAACCGGACTCACCAACCACGCCAACGATTTCTCCGCGGTTGATATGCAGCGATACATGGTTAAGCGCATGCACGTCAGCTTTATAGCCGGGAAAACTCAAATGCAAATCTTCGATTTCCAGCACGGGTTGTGTCATGACTGTTTTCCTCCGGCTTTCGGGTCAAGCAGATCGCGAATACCATCGCCAAAGAGATTAAAGCCCACGGCGGTAATCAGAATGGCGGCGCCTGGGAAAGCGCAATACCACCACTGATCAAGCACATAATTACGGCCTATTGCGACCATCGCTCCCCATTCAGCGCTGGGTTGCTGTGCGCCCAGACCGATAAATCCGAGCGTAGCGGCCATCAGGATCGCACTGCCGATATCGAGCGACGCTTGCACAATTAGCGGGGGCAGAGAGTTACGTAAAATGTGCCAGCTAATCAGATGCCAGCGTGATGCGCCGTAGGTCCGCGCCGCCTGCACATAGGTAAACTGGCGCACTACTAACGTTTGACCGCGTGCGAGGCGCACATAAAACGGAATACGTACGATAGCAATCGCCAGCATGGCGTTAAACAGGCTTGGACCCAACGCGGCGGCCAGCGCCATCGTCAGCACCAGCGAGGGAATGGACAGCATAATGTCCATTATTCGCATAATAATTGCATCGGCGCGTCCGCCCATTACGCCAGACAAACAGCCCAGCAGCGAACCCAATCCCCCGGCGATACCCACCACGACCAGCCCCGCAACGACCGATTGTTGGCTACCCACCAGAACGCGACTGAACAGATCGCGGCCGACTTCATCGGTACCAAACCAGTGAGCGGCTGACGGGGGCAGCAGGCGTGCACTCAAATTGATGGCATTAGGGTCGTGAGGGGTTATCCACGGCGACAGCACCATCAGCAGCAGTATCACTACAATGATGACCCCGCCAACCAGCGTCAGCGGGCTGCTTTTCATCATCCAGAACAGTTTAGCCCAGTCCGTGCGACGGCGTGCTGTCTGAGGCGCGGCTGGCGTTTCTTGTGTGAGCATCATTGTGCGTCTCCGCGTCCAATTCGTGGATCGATCCACAAGTAGAGTAAATCCACCACCAGGTTAACCAGCACATAGGCGAAAGAGACCACCACGGCAAATCCCATTACCGCCGGGAAGTCGAGCGCCTGAATCGACGTCACCACCCAGGCGCCCATTCCCGGCCAGGCGAAGACCGTTTCAGTCAGCACCGCACCGTAGAGCAGATCGCCCAATGCCAGGCCGAGAACGGTTATCGAGGGGATAAGCGCATTTGGCAACGCGTAACACAACACGATGTACCAGCCTGGCAACCCGCTGGCGCGAGCGGTGCGAATGTAATCTTCACTCAGTTGCTCCAGCATGGCGGAGCGAATCTGGCGGGCAACGATCCCCAGGTGCACAAAGGCCAGCGTCAGTGATGGCAGGATCAGGTGCTGAAGCGCATTGAAAAAGACTTCGCCATTGCCTTCCAGCAGTGCATCAATCAGATAGAACCCGGTGACGTGAGTTGGCGGATCCAGCCAGTCGTCTAAACGTCCACCGCCGGGTAAAATTTGCAGATGACCATAAAACAGCACAATCACCCCCAGCCCCAGCCAAAATGCTGGCGTGGAGATACCGGTGATCGCCATCAGGCGAACGAGGTGATCAAGCCAGCGGTTGCGCCAGACCGCAGATAAAATGCCCAAAGGAATACCGATAACCAGCGCCAGCAACAAGGAGCAGAAAGCCAGCTCAAGGGTGGCGGGGAAGAAGATGCGCAGCTCATCCAGCACCGGACGTCCGGTGCGAATAGAGGTGCCTAAATCGCCGTGAAAAATGTCGCTGGCATAGCGAAAAAACTGGACATACAGCGGCTGGTTCAGCCCCAACTGTTGGCGAATATTTTCGACAATTTCATCACTGGCGCGATCGCCCGCCAATAGCCGCGCGGGGTCGCCAGGTATCAGGTGCGAAATAATAAAAGTGATTACGCAAACACCGATAACCACCAGAATAAGTCCCCAGCATCGCTGGCGTAAAATGCTCCAGAACGTCATTAGCTTCCCCTTGCGGAGCCAGAGCGGCTCCGCATTAACGTGGCTTATTTACTCATGGTGGAGATATTGAAGACCTGTTCCAGCATGGGGTTGAATACAAATCCTTTGACGTCTTTGTTCATCGCCAACTGATAGTTTTTCTGGAATAAATAGACGTAGGCGGCTTCATCAATCACGATAGTTTGCGCCTGCTGGTAGTCATTGGTTCTGGCAACCTGATCGGTCGTGGCCAGCGCGCTACGCAGCAGCTTATCGACCTCACCGTTTTCATAGAACGAACGGTTACCCGGCAAGCCTTTCTTATCTGACTCAAACCAGTAGTTCATAAACATGTACGGATCGGCGAAATCTGGGCTCCAGTTGCCAATGGCAATGTCGTAATCTCCTTTGCCCACGCGGTCACGCATGGTGGCGTTCGCCAGTTTTTCCAGCTTGACCTTAATGCCCAGTTTGCCAAGGCTTGCCTGGGTCGCGAGCGCGATAGGTTCCCAGTTAGGGTCATTATCCGAGTACAGGAAGCTCAGGCTGTCAGGTTTGGTGGCAACTTTCTCCCACGCCGCTTTCGCTTTGGCTTCATCGAAACTGTACTGCATGGCCTTGTCGTCAAAACCCCACATGCCTTCAGGGATCGGACCTCGCATTTGCTTACCGTTGCCGCTCAGGATCCCGTTTACCATGCCTTTATAATCGGTGGCCCACGAGATGGCGCGGCGTAAATCCACCTGATTGAGCGGCGCTTTACTGTTATTCAGATACAGATAGGTCACGCGCAACGAGGGATAATCTGCCACGTTAACTTTGCCTTCCTGTTTTAAGGCGGCAAGCTGATCGACCGGAAGCGCATCGGCAATGTCGATATCACCCCGCGACAATTGCAGACGGCGAGAGGCGCTTTCACCGATAATTTTTACCGAAACCCGCTTAAACGCAGGTTTTGCACCGGCATAATATGGGTTAGGAACCAGCACCAACTGCTGTCCCTTTTGCCAGCTTTTGAGCATGAAGGGACCGGAGCCTGCCGTGTTCTGCGCCAGGAATCCGCGGGCATCGTCTGCGGCATGCTCTTTTAAGACGGCCGGGTTAATAATTGAAGCCCCGTCATTGGCCAGCGTATACAGGAACGGCGCAAATGGCTGGCTGAGGGTAAACTTCACCGTATTGTTATCGATAGCCTCAACCTTCAGATCTTTCGGGAACGCTTCTGCAGGCCCCTGGCCGATTTTGAGCAAGCGTTCAAAAGATTGCTTAACCGCATCAGCCGTCACCGGCGTTCCATCGGCGAATTTGGCATCGTTTTTCAGGATAAACGTCCACTCTTTTTGGTCGTCAGAGGCCTTCCAGCCGCTGGCCAAATCGCCTTCAACTTCCGTGGAGCCTTTACCGCCATCCGTTTTGTACTGAACCAGCCGCTGATAAGAGGGATAGGTGACCGTCCAGTCGTTGTTATCGATGGTCACGGCGGGATCGAGCGTCTGCGGATCGGCAGCTTTGCCGATCACCAGCATATCTTTGGGAACGGCGGCCTGCGCAGCGGGCAGGGCAAACGCCAGCGCAACGGCTATCAGAGCGGGGCGAAAAAACGCGTTTAACGCAAGTGTAGTCTTCATAACCAGGCTCCAGAATTAAAGGGAATGTTGTGTTGTTATGGGTGTGACAGTGTAACAATCTATCTGATCGTCAAGCAGCGGATAGCGGGCGGCATCAGGTAATTCAAAATGCCACCACTCGCTGGTGATACCGACAAAACCGCCGCCAAACATAATGGCATTGAGCAGCAGGCGGTTGCGCTGCGCAGCCGGAGGAACAGAAGGGTGCCAGGCATGGGAACGGTCGTGCATCTCATCAAAGCCCGCGCCCATATCGAGAAGATTGCCACGATCGTCCATTAGCGTAACGTCAATGGCCGTCCCGCGGCTGTGATTGGATCCTATCGCCACATCAACAACATACTGAGGATCTGGACACGCATTCCACAGCACCGCCTGCGCCTGCTGCGGGCGATACGCGTCGTATACCACAAGTTTCAGGCCCGCCAGTTGCGCAATACTGATGCTTTTCGCCAGCGCAGTGACCGCCTCGGTGTGCAACAGGCAACGAGCTTCCCGGTAGATAGGGGCGCCGGTAATGTTGTCTGCCGTAGCGTATTTAAGATCGATATGTAGCGACGGGAATATCACCGACAGATCGACCAGTTCTGGGGTTTCTGACATAGCACGTTTCCTGTTTATTGTTCGAATTGACCAAATTGTTGTTGTAACTGGCGATTGGTTTGCAGGCGTTCTGCGAGGGAGTCACCCAGTTGTGCCACCACCGCAGAGAGTAATAAGTTGAACAGACAGCTCACCGGAGCCAGTGAGTCCCAGAAATGTCCGGTGTCAGTTTTCACCTGAAGTAAGTCAATGGAATAGTCTCTGGCCCACGGGCACCACACATCGGTGATTAACGCCAGCGGAATGCAGCGTTCTGTGGCAACGCGGCAATATTGTCGCGAGATAGCGGAATAGGCGCGCATATCGGTGATCACCACGTAAGGCTGGGTGAATCCTGAATTCAGCGACTCGACCCAACTGCCGGAAAGCCCTTCGGAGTAGCTGACTTTAGGCCGCAGGTATTCCAGGTGACTGAAAAAGGCGTTAGCGATCCCGCGGGTGGACTGGATCCCAAGGATATACACGGCTTCCGCATGCGCCAGCCGCTGCGCTATGCGTAAAAACGTTTCGCCTTGCGCGAGTTGATAGACATAGGTAATGGCGTCGATTTCCAGTAACAGCGACTGCTGCGCGCGATCTGGCAGGCTTTGTTGTTGGTGCCAGGAGTCCAGCCGCTCGTTCATCCCCCAGGGTTGATAGGCGACGACGGGTAGCTCCCGCAGGCTGGCTTTTGCATCTTCCAGATTGCGAAAACCCAGTTTGCGCAGATAGCGTCCAACGGTAATGCCGCTGGTACCAGTCGCTTTAGCAATACCATCCGCGGTTTCAAAAGGGATCTGCACAGCATGGGCTAACAGCCACCCGGCCACGCGCTTTTCGCTGGGCGTCAGTTGGCTAAAGGTCTGCTCTATACGGGTAAATAACTCCGGTTTCGCTGTCATTACCTTCTCGCTGTTAATTGTTTGTCAGAGTACGGCTCACTGTTAGCAAATTAACAATGCAGGACGCGTGCCATGTTGGTAACAGCGGCACGCCGACCATTTTTGTTAAAAATCAGCCCATATCCGTTAACTAATGATCAACATTTGTGCAGCGTAGTTCAGTTTTGGTGCAGCGACAGGGGAAGAGGGGTATGAATCTGCTGATTTCGTCGGAACGATCACATTGTGGTCACGTTTTACGCCCAGACATCAGAATCAGTAATGTGAAATATAAATTTCAGCCATATCAATGGTGGCAATCTTTATTCTTATGACGTTAGGGGTATTATTTTTTGCGAACTACATTAACGGTTTGAAGCGCAAGTGTAGATATTATTTATATTATAAATGGAGTACTACAATGAATAAATTCTCCCTTTCTACAGCAGGTATTCTGGTCGCAGCGCTGTTAACCAGTGTCAGCGTCAATGCAGCAACTGATAACGCTAAAACTGAAGTGACTCCAAAAGGCATGAATTGCCAGGAGTTTATTGATTTGAACCCGCAAACTATGGCCCCGGTGGCTTTCTGGGTGCTCAATGAAGACGAAGATTTCAAGGGTGGCGATTACGTAGACTATAACGAAACCGTGACTACTGCAGTTCCTCTGACCGTTGAACTTTGTAAAAAACATCCGCAGAGCGAATTAAGCAAAATAAAAGACGAAATCAAAAAAGAATTATCCAAATAAGATTAAGTCATTATTAAAACCCAGCCAAAGTGCTGGGTTTTGCTATTTGTGACAATGTCACCTATTTATTTTGTGATACTTAAGAAAACTTTATAAAGATATAAACGCCTGTGCCGATACTGGATAAAAGTTAGCCTTTTGCAGAAGGAGTTTGTATGGCCTGGTATCCTACTCGTATTTCAACGCGTTTAACCATCGGCGGCATTCTGCTGCTTGCAGTCACGACCCTTGTTATTGTGGTGATTATGCTCTGGCGTGGCCAACCGCGCGTCGTTGAAATCAACACCGCCCTGATCGAAGAAACAGGGCAAGGTTTAACCCGTCAGTTGAGTACCGTATTGTCCCGAATTGAAGGTGAGACCGTTAGCTTGTCACGACTGGCTGAGGTGCTGCCAAATGATGAATCTCTTTATCAAAGCGTCGTTCCGCATCTGATTGGTGAAGATAAAGATTCAATTATTACCGGCGGCGGTATCTGGCCAGAACCAGACGCTTTCACCACAGGTGTGGAGAAAAGAAGCTTTTTCTGGGCGCGTAATGCTGAAGGTAAACTGGTGTATTCCAACGACTATAACGTCGAGGGGTCAAGCGGATACCACAATGAAAACTGGTATCAGCATGCTAAAGGGCATTCACAAAACAGTTGCTTATGGTCTGATGTCTACCAGGACGCCAGTTCAGGCGTCAACATGGTGACGTGCAGCGTACCTTATCAACTGGCGGGCAAGTTTGCCGGTGTCGCCACCACCGATATTCGCCTGGATAACGTAGCCACTTTCATGCAGCAGCAGGGAAACAGCACCGGTGGTTACGCGTTTGTGGTGGACAAGCAGGGACAAATCCTCTATTTCCCGCAGGCCGATCTGGCGAAATATAAAACCATTAACGATCTGGCGCAAAGCGCGCAATGGCTTATCCCGGTGGAAAACGGTCTGAAATCTCTGCGCCCAGCGGACGGGGTGAAAACGATTACGCTTGCAAATGATAACGTCCTGAATTCGGCTTCACGGGTGATGCTGTTCCCGATGGCGGATACCGGTTGGGTTGTTGGTCTTGCGACGCCTGAATCGCGTATCGTCGGCCTTGCCAAAGTGATGATGCAGGACGTGCTGGAAGTGTTGATCCCGATCATGACCCTGTTGCTGGTGGGATCCTGGCTGGTGGTTCGCCGACTGATTTCACGTCTCGATGATACCCGTCAGGCTCTCGATGACATTGCGCAGGGAGAAGGCGATCTTACCCGTCGCCTGGATGTGCGTGGCAAAGATGAGATTTCTGCTATCGCCGAAGCGTTTAACCTGTTCGTCGATAAAATCTCAGCCATCCTGATCACTGTCAGAAGCAGTAGCGTAGTGGTGGCGAATAACGCTGTCAGCCTGGCAGACAGTAATATGGAACTTTCATCTCGCGTGACGCAACAGGCCGCTGCGCTGGAAGAGAGTTCGGCGGCGATGGAACAGTTAAATGCGACCGTTCATCAAAATGCCAGTAATACACAACTGGCGGATGAGCTCTCTGATAGCACCGCGCAAACGGCCAACCGCTGCGGCGATGTTATGCAGGGTGTTATCTCTACAATGGATAATGTCAGTGCCTCATCCGGCAGAATGGTGGAAATTGTCGCGGTTATCGACAGCATTGCGTTCCAGACCAATATTCTCGCCCTGAATGCCGCGGTTGAAGCCGCCAGAGCAGGTGATGCCGGGAGAGGGTTTGCCGTTGTGGCCTCCGAAGTGCGCACGCTGGCTCAGCGCAGTGCCACTGCCGCGCAGGAAATAAAAGCGTTGATTGATGAATCCGTTTCTCATGTAGGTAGCGGAAGTCAGCAAATTCACAATGCGGGCGAACGTCTGGGAGAACTGGTCAGTAATGTACGTCAGGTACGTCAGTTGATGGGGGAAATACGCGTCGCGGGTGAAGAACAACGCAAGGGCGTTTCCGAAGTTACGCTGGCCGTTACCGAAATGGACAGCACCGTTCAGCAAAACGCCTCGTTAATAGATGATGCTGCCGCGCGAACGCAGGCGCTGAAAGAGGAGGCGGAACAGCTGGCGATGCTGGTCTCATCATTCAGATTGCCTGAGCCTTCAGTTGCCTGATGGATCGGTTAAGAGCGTCCGTATAACCGGACGCTCTTACGTTATAAATCCAATACGGACGACCATTAACGCCCCCAACGACTGCGAATATAGGTCACGGCTTCCTGCGTTTGCGGCTGATTAAGGTAATCTTCGCGAAACAAAATTGTGCCGTTAATGTGCGGTTCAGACTCGTTCAGATCGAGCTGTTTTTTCAGCTCCGGCACGCCGCCTTTGACCGTCCAGTCAGGTTCTTTTCGCGACGGCTCACCGACTTTGTACAACGCCACCCCAATATACAGGCGGGTGTTGGTTGATTTGACGACATCTGCCCACCATTTCGCCAACACATCGTAACGCGCCGCGTCGCGGGCAAAAGGCCAGTACAGCTGCGGGGCGATGTAGTCCAGCAAGCCTTGTTGCACCCAGCGGCGGGTGTCCGCATACGATTCATCATAGGCTGCCGCGCCGCGCGTGTCGGAGCCCGCCGGATCGTGCGAACGGTTGCGCCACACGCCCGCAGGGCTGACGCCAAATTCAACTTCAGGTTTGAGTTTCTTGATGGTTCGTGAAACCTGAGCGATCAGGCGTTGCGTGTTATCGCGCCGCCAGTCAGCTTTGGAGACAAATCCCTGGCCGTATCTTCTGAAGGTCTGGCTGTCGTTGAGCGCAGAGCCGGGAGACTCGGTATAGAAATAATCATCGAATTGCACGCCGTCAACCGGGTAATTCTCAACTACTTCAGCCACGATACTGGTTATCCAGTCACGCACTTCGGGAATACCGGGATCTAACACAAAACGCTCGCCCGAGGTACGGATCCAGTCCCGATGCAAGACATAAACGCTGGAAGGCGTCTGTGACAGCGTGTTGTTTAATTCGGTAACCGTTGCCGGTTTAGTGTTAACGGACACGCGGTAGGGGTTAAACCAGGCATGGACTTTCATTCCGCGTTTATGCGCTTCATCGAGCATAAACCGTAACGGATCGTAACCCGGATCCTGACCAATTTTACCGGTCAGGGTATCTGACCACGGCAAGATTGTAGATTGCCACAGCGCAGTGGCATCGGGCTTCACCTGGAAAAAAACGGTGTTAATACCAAGACGTTTCAGGTTATCCAGCTTGTCAGTCAGCGCCTTTTGCTGCTGGCTGATACGAACGGCAGGCGAGCTGATGTTGACGGATGAAATCGGCGGCCAGTCAAGACGCGAAACCGTCGCCAGCCATATACCGCGTACCGGCTCCTTGCTCTGCTGTGGATTGCCCACCGGGGGCAGTGGGGTGATTTTTGAACCGGGCGGCTGTGAAGAACAACTGCCAAGTAGCAACATACTGCCTACGAGCAGCGCGAACCATTTCATGTTGGTTCGCGGCAGCCTGGCTCGGGAACGGGCGAGAATATTCGCCAGTTTTTTCTGATAATTTGCTGAAATAAAACCGGATGCTGACATCAGATTTTGCTCTTAATTCTTCTTGTTGCGGCTGTTAGCCCAGGGATCGAACGCCGGTTCGGTGGTGTTATTTGAGGCAAGGTCATGCAGTGAATCCAGGTACAGCGCTTCAACTTCTGCCCGCGCCCACGGCGTGCGGCGCAGAAACTTCAGACTGGATTTAACGCTCGGCTCATTTTTAAAGCAGTTGATATTAATGCGTTGCGCCAGCTCAGCCCAACCATAACGATCAACCAGTGCATTGACCTGCATTTCAAGCGTTACGCCATGTAAAGGGTCTTTAGAAATATGAGCATTCATATGAAGTCCAGTTCAGTGGTTCCAGATTTTGTCAGTAGTGCAACGGGAAGAAGGTTACAAGAAAGCGGGGCGACCAGCAATGGCATCTGTTCCTCAGGCTTTCATGATTAAGAAGTAAACATCAGCCAGACATTGCTGAAGAAAAGATGTGGATTAGATGCGTTCATTAATCTTAAGTGAGTATTTATACCTGGATTGTTACTTTAGCTTCTCTTTATTTATATATTATTGCTGTCGTTCAACTATTAAAATTAAAAAACGAAAGATCCAAAAAAAACCGAAAATAACATATCCATAATGTTAACTATTGATAAAATTAAAGTAACATTTAGTAAAACATGGATATTTTGTTTTTCATGGACGAGAGTTTACATATCATGATATAATATTGCGGAAAAATTTGCAGGTTATTAATCTGCGTGTAATGTAAATGAATTTCTGAGGAGACTATTCCAGTGGGACGTAAATGGGCAAATATTGTTGCTAAAAAAACTGCTAAAGACGGTGCAACGTCTAATATATATGCAAAATTCGGTGTAGAAATCTATGCTGCTGCCAAACAAGGTGAACCAGATCCAGAATCAAACTCTGCTTTAAAATTCGTTATTGAACGTGCGAAACAAGCACAGGTTCCTAAACACGTTATTGATAAAGCAATTGATAAAGCCAAAGGCGGCAGCGATGAAACGTTCGTGCAAGGGCGTTATGAAGGCTTTGGTCCAAGTGGTTCACTGATTATCGCTGAAACATTGACGTCAAATGTTAACCGTACGATTGCTAATGTCCGCTCAATTTTCAATAAAAAAGGCGGGAATATCGGAGCGGCAGGTGCTGTCAGCTATATGTTTGACAATACCGGGGTGATTGTATTTGAAGGAACAGATCCTGACCATATTTTTGAAATTTTGCTTAATGCTGATGTAGATGTTCGCGATGTAACCGAAGAAGAGGGAAACATCGTTATTTATACTGAATCTACAGACCTTCATAAAGGAATTGCAGCCCTGAAAGCCGCTGGGATTACTGAATTCTCAACAACAGAATTAGAAATGATTGCTCAATCAGAAGTTGAACTTTCACCAGAAGATTTAGAAATCTTTGCAGGACTCGTAGATGCCCTTGAAGATGACGATGATGTTCAAAAAGTCTATCACAACGTTGCAAACCTCTAATTATAAATAAAGGAATCTGTTATTGCGGCAGATCTTTAACTTATAAAGTTGTTACAAAAATATCTAGCCCGATACATTGATTATAAAAAAAGAAAAAATTTACGGTAGAAAATCAAAGTGACTGTCTGCTTTTGCTCAAGGCAGACAGTCATGTCCAGCAGTTTTCAGTCAGGATTAGCAGGGGGAGCTTTTCCAGGAATGAAAAAAACCGCTTCCTGGCTTCCTGACTCGAAGGCGACAACAGCTCTGACCTTATCGTTTTTCATCACTGTGTACCAACCGGAACCGCCAAACTGAGAATGGCTAAAGAGGGATCTGCATTCGGGGTCATCTGACGAAAACTTGTTACCGTAGCAGATAAGGGAAGGGTAAGGATTTGATGGAACGGCGTCAGCTAAGGGGTATGAACTAAGCATCCATCAAATACCAAATTGCATTTAACTTATGTTGAGTGAGAGCTCTGTTCATTAGAAATCAATTGTGTATATCATTGATTTAAATGATATTTTTCTCGGGGTGAGCTAAATGACTTCATGAACTAACAGGGTATTCATTTCCTATGAGCATGTTCTGGCAGCATACGCTTGTTCAGTGCATGGAACATTAGCTATGTTCGCCGTAGAATCACACACACCATGTTTAGGGGTTTTCTGATTGCCTTCTTGAAAAAATGTTTAGTTTCTGTAACATCTAGATGCACTAAGACTTATTCAGAATAACTAATTCTGAAAGCGGTAGCGTTGTCACTGCTGACTAGTTTTCCCGTTGAGTTTAAGCTCAACCCTGGTAGCAATCATTTCTAAAAAATGAAACTTTCATTGCATCCAAGTTATAACAATATTCTATGCAAACGGTGATAGGGCAATAAAACGCGACTATAATTATTAATAAACCAATCTAACAACACACAAAGAATCAAGCGAAATAGTATTGGTGAGGGGGGCTTCAAAAAAAAATTTAATCACCCTGGCGCTTCAGGTGTCAACGTTAAGGAATAAGTAAATAAAATTAGAATCATGTAATACGGAAAGCCATATGTTTAATAAAACATCCGCTATTTCTAATGAATATTATTAATATAAAATGAGCTTATCTTCTCTCAACTGGTATCATCAATAATTTTGATTATTCTATTGAAATTTTGAATAAAATTAAATTCTTGGTCAGTGGGAGTTAAAGCCGAAACCGAGGGATAAAACGGAGTTAGCAATGACGGATCAAAATAACTACCTGGCGTCGCTCAAGACCTGTAGACGGATCGCCAAAGAAGAGTACACGACTGTTCAGCGCCACTTCGAACAATGCGATGCCATTATCGATGGGTTGAGTAAAGAATTGCAACGCGTGATTGAACATGGTAGCCGAACGCTTTCCAAAGATAAGATGGTTGTTGATGGTCTTACCGACATGCTGCATAACCTTGAGAGGGATTATGGAAAGCTACTCTCGAAACGAAACGCCAATCTTGCAAAGCAGCTAAGAAGTCTTGATTGCTTTAACGTCATGCTTTTTGGTCGCACAATGGCGGGTAAAAGTACGGTTCGCGAGGCGATTACCCGAGGAGATGGTCGGACCATTGGTAAAGGAGCACAAAGAACAACACGCGACGTTCAAGAGTACGAATGGAACAACTTAAGGATAGTCGACACTCCTGGCTTCGGAGCCTATAACGGCCTGGAGGACACGCAGGTTGCCCACGAGCTCCTTGAACAGTCAGACGTCGTGCTGTTCATGCTGAATAGCGACAGTATTCAGGAATCAACTTTTGTTGAGCTCGAACATGTTCATAAGCTCAACAAACCCTTGATCTTCGTGTTGAACATGAAAAAAGATCTGGAGAATGAGGGAAATCGGCGACGGGCGCTGAATAATCCGGAAAAATATATTTTCAAAGAAGAAGATATTCAAGGGCATACTGAGCGCTTAAAAAAACTCGCTGGCCGTGTAGGCATCAATCCCGGCGCGGTTCGAATCATCCCCATTCATGCCCAAGCTGCCTTCCTGGCAACGACTATCACGGGTGAAGAAGGTACTCAATTGCATGAGCTGAGCCGAATCGATCACATTCTTAATGCGCTCATTGAAGAAGTCGAAGGCAATGGCCCGATCCGTAGAGTCCAGACGTTTCTAGATTCAAGCCTTCACCATATTGAGGAGCAGAGTTTACTGATTCTAAGACAAAGGGATCAACTTTCCATGCTTTTGCCACAGTATGAAAGCGGCCTCACACGTATTTCCCAATGGAAGATGAAGACGCTTCGCGATGCACCACGGTTCCTCTCAAGGGAGGTCGATCTGGCTTTTAAACCTCTCATTGACTCTGTGGCTGATTTTGTTGATGACAATATTGAGAGTGACAATGCGGCAGGCGCCTGGGATCGTCATTATAAAAGTTTAAATATTGTTAAAAATATTGAGAAATCGGTGCAGGATTTGGCTGAGCAGGTGATGGAGGAACTTCAGGATTTCAATCGTGAAATGAATGAGGGACTTGATATTACTCTGTCTTTTGAAGTTATCCACAATGGGAAGAACTTCAGCGAGTTCGACTTCAGGCGAATAAATGGCTGGGGTTCGGCGATAGCCGGGGCTATAAGTGCTATTGCATTCTTTAATGCCTGGAATCCTGTCGGTTGGGTGGCGGCTGGTATTGGTTTAGTATTCACCATATTCTCGTTATTCTCAGATAGTCGTGCTAAAAAACTTAAAGAGGCTAAGTCTAAACAGCGTCAGGTTTTGCTTGATGATATCGAGGGAAGTAAGAAAAAAATAAAGGCTAATCTAGTCGATTGGTTCGAAATGAATATCCATCGGGCCTGCATTATCCCGGCGGAAAACAACCTGTCTCTTCTTTGTCAAGCACTGAGTAAGTTTATAAGTGAAATGGATGTTGCCGACAGTCAACTCTGTACCTTGAAGCACGAGATTAACTTTAGGCTACTGAACAGAGTGGCTCATATCATCACTAAGCAACATTTTGTCCTGCCGAGGCCGATCAAGGTGGTGCGCATTCCTGGCTATGCATGTTATTTTCTTATTTCAGATTATTTCCGAAACACTGACCTTCTTATAGCTATGAGTAAATCCATGAGAGAAAAGATACTGGCAGTGTATAACACAAGCCTAGATAAAAAAATATCACATCTTTATAAAGGGCTCGTAGATAGGGTCGAACTGACCGGAGATAATAATGTTTCCGTATTCGTTCAGAAAAAAAATATAAGTAAAATTATTGGGAAAGACCACCGCCGCATAAAAATGGTGGCTGCGCTTTGTTCCTGTGAAATAGACCTCATCACTGTTTAAGGAAGAGTCATGACCGAAATTGGTTACAACACGCTCAAAGAAAAGGTGGAAAGCCTTTACCAACGTTCTCATGAGTTATGGTGCGCCGGTAACGTCAATGCATCGGAAGCAAATTTTGATATTAATTTAGCGCCGTTAAATCTTGTTTTTGCCGGACAGTATAGTGCTGGCAAGTCCTCTCTCATTAAAATGCTGACGGGTATCGAGAATATCAAAACTGGGTCCGGTGTTACTACAGATGCGGTTACTCAATATCAGCATAAGTCGTTAAACATCTGGGATACGCCTGGGATACTTGCGGGTGAATGCGAACAACATGATGCCAAAGCGCTTGAGGCGATATCGAAAGCAGATCTTCTGGTCTATGTCATTACCAATGAACTGTTTGATGATGTCGTTGGCGCGGCCTTCCGGGACCTGTGCTTTAAGCAAGGACGCGCCGGGGAGATAATGATCGTCATCAATAAGTTTGAAAGCGACTCGGCCGATAAAGAGACTAAGATTTCGGGTATCACGCAGGTGCTTGAGCCCAAAATTCCTGAGGACTTTCCCATCGTTTTTACTGACGCGCAGTCATTCTTCGACGCGTTGGATGAGGACGATGAGCAAGAGCGTCAAGAGCTGTTGGAGCTTTCCAACGCGGAAGGGCTCACCAAAGCCATTGATAGTTTTGTGGCGCAACGTGGTCTGTACGCCAGGCTGACAACGCCTCTCCAGCAGCTTCAAGTCAGGCTGGAATCAAAAATAGATGAGCTGACTATTTCTGACCCGCTGCAAAAAGGCTTGGTGAGCTTACTCACTCAAAACAAGCGCGTATTTATGGCTAACAGGCGTGATCTGATTAAAAAAGTCGGAGTGAATCTGGACACGCTGAATAGTCAGATCGTTGAGCAAGGCAACCAACTGGCCGATGCTTTAGGTGGAGAACAGGAAGCATTCGAAAAGATGCAGGACAGCGCGATTTACAAATGTGAGCGACTAATTAATTCGACTTTGGAAGCGCTGCGGGACACTGTAGACGAGTGTCTGTCAGATCTGGAGGCTGAGTTAGTCGAATTGGCGAATACCCCTGCCAGCGCGAAGATCAATGAAGCACTATTGACTGCAAAGAATTTCAACCCCGAAGCCGAACAAGGGAAAGTCGGCAGCGTCTCAAACGACGATCCCTTCAAGCTTAATAGTGCAATTAATCAGGGTATGGTGAAGTCTGCAGAGAAAGGGTTTTCCTTCCTGGCAAAAAGCGCTATAGGTGATGCCTCTAAAACGGGGCTGAAATCCATTTCTGGTAGCAGCCTGCACAGTGCTATTAAAGAAATTGGGGGCTTCTTTGGCTACAAGTTCAAAGCTTGGGAGGCGGTAAAAATAGCGGAAAAAATAGGGAAGGGCGCAAAATTTCTGGGTCCCGCCATGGCGATTTTTGGGGTGGGTATGCAGATTTATGATGACTATCAACAGTCTGAGCATGCAAAAAAGATTGTTCAAATTAAGCGGGACATTCGCAAAAACTTTAAAGAATACAGCGAAACCGTGCGTGAGAGTATGGATACTCAGCTCAAGAAGGTGCTTGAAATGGGCTTTGATCTGCCTATCACGAATATCGATGAGGCTCTG
Source organism: Citrobacter sp. Cb041 (assembly GCF_030336655.1). Lineage (NCBI taxonomy): Bacteria > Pseudomonadati > Pseudomonadota > Gammaproteobacteria > Enterobacterales > Enterobacteriaceae > Citrobacter > Citrobacter sp. Cb041. The sequence continues at coordinate 161,852 of NZ_JAOWDD010000034.1, forward strand.
CATGAAATACGCTCACAGGTTGAAGGTAAATCCGATAGCGCTAATGCGCTGCGGGCACAACTGGATGAAATCAAAAATTTACGCGAAGAGATTCATGGTGCCTTTTAATATTTCAAGACATAATTATTTTGTATCTAGTGTTCTGCGCTAAATAGGTGTTCCAAAACTATACACTCTTGCCAGCCTGTTTTTACCCATTAAAAGATGGGCTGGCCTTTGTTGATTCTTAATTAGGATAATGTTTGGATTGTTGTCAACTTTAGAAGTTAATTTAGTAGGATGCTAAGATTAATCATTAAAGACCAATAGATAAACTTAATAAGGAAAGATATGACATTAGTCGCAGCTTGGGTTAGACATAATAATAATACCAAAGAACTGTATGTTTCTAGTGACTCACGCCTTAGTGGTGGTAGAGCGTGGGACATTGGTCCAAAAGTCTTAGACTTAGGCCGAGGAGATTCAGTTATAGCTTTTGCTGGAGATACAAACAATGCGTACCCTCTGATGTTGCAACTACAATCTGCAGTTCAAATGCATCCCAAAATGAGATCAAGAGCTTTCGATTTAACCATTCTTCGTGGGTATTTATTGTCTTTATTCAATGAGATGTGGAAGCAAATCACAGATCTTCCACGTGGGCAAAAATTACCCGATCCTGCCGAAGTGAAGTTCATATTAGCTGGGTATTCATGGAAAACTCAATCCTTCAAAATTTGGACTGTATATTTTGATAATAGAGAAAATGCATTCAAGTTTCGAAGTGCATCTACTCACAGAAAAAAAGGTGGTGGAAATAAATACTTTGCATTTATAGGAGATGATGCCAATCTGGCTAATGAAAGAGTTTATGCTCTTTTAAGAGAAAGGAACAGAATTGAAGATATCGGTATACATATGGAGCCATTTGAAGTTTTAAAAGAATTCATCTTTGATCGACAAAAACCATACATCGGGGGGGCACCTCAAATATTCAAAGTTTATAATCACTTAAATACGAAAGCCTTTAATGTTTACTGGCCTAACAAAGAGTCTAAAGAAATCACTTTTGGTGGTAGGGTATTGATGCATTTCGAAAGAAATGAATTGTTGGCTTTTGACCCAGATACTTTCGAAACTGAAAAAACAAATTGGCCTACTACCACGATAAACATTATTGAGTGAGTAATAGACTGGTCGATTGGGTAGATACGGGTTATCCCTGAATTGCTGTTGAACATGATGTGACGTCCATAATATTGTCCCTGATTTGAATAACCATTTGGCAGAGTAGATTGTATCCGACGCCGGTTATTGATCCCTACGCACGTAACTTAGTGGACTGATCGAAGAAACCCATTTTCTCTCGGGGCTGGCACTGAACTGGTATGTAAACGTGAAATTAGGCGCGGGAAAAAGTTCCATGATGATTTCCAGATAGTACCAACGATATCCTATCCGGGTGTACGTAATATTTCTGTACCACAACCTGTCTGACTTCGGCATAACGAACTGACACTTGAGCAAATTCGGCAGGCACGTATGTTTCTGACGGGTATGGTGGAGTGTTGTTTGATTCCGGGGAACATGAATGGCCTGCTAAACAGCTAAAACAATTTATTTGCACGATAACTGTATGGAGCGAGTATGCCTAACCTCACCGAATTGTTTCTTGATAGCGATAAACACTATATTTATATACTTCCCATAGTCGGACTAACCATCCCGGAGAGGTACAGTTTTGGTGATGTTTCTATACATCCAGCAAATACATTAGAATTCAATGATTTATTTAAAAATACATTTGATATATTCGAGGAAAGATCCAAAAAGAAGCGTGATTATTTATCCGCCATTCTATCCAGTACAACAATTGTTGTCCGTGATGACGCGTATGCCGAATTAATTTATAACGAAGGGTCTAACGCTGAAATATTGCGTAAAGCTATTAAAAAAGCCAGGCCTGTAGTGGATTTCATTCGTCTGAATTACGGTTCTATACTTGATAAAAGACTCATGACAGGAAGAGTAGGTCAACTTGAGAGTGGGAACACCGTAGCGCTAGTCACCAATCGGTTCGGTGGGTTTCCCAGAATTGCTTCAGCGGATATTTACGGTAATGTATTGCATGTTGTTCATGGGATTGAGCTTTTGTCTACTTCTGTTTTTGATCGATTTCCGATCTATAAACTAGATATTAATGAAACAGGGAATATAGCATTGCATGCGATGCATTTATATTCTGCTGCGCTGGAAGGTTCTGGTTCGACGGAAAAGTTTGTTGAATTCATGCGCATTTTTGAATTTATTGCTTTTCCAGATAGTTATGAAAAATTTCAAAAAGTTAGAGCGAAAATAACTCAGCACTTAGCCCGCAATAGTTACGATGAATCTAGACTGGAAACGGAGTTTCGTTCTTATACTGGAGGGACAGCAAACGATGGATTACGAACTAAAATCATACATATGGGTGTGCAATTAGATGATTTGCTCAATGTAGGGGATATTGACTCCTTATTGAGCAGATTGCAACTTTATACCACGTGCTGTATTAATGATTTGTTGCGATTTTATAATATGCCTTGGCAAGCTGTAGAGACGTTTAGGGACAATAACATGCAGGTGGCCAGAGCCAATAAAAATAATGCCCCCCTCTATTTGCCACCTCGTTCAGTCGTTTTTATTGACTTCGATTTTTTGGTAAAGGAATTCGAGGATACCTACCGTTTTTATGAGAATCTGTACCCAGATAAAACGTTGAGAAAACCTGGAATTGAGGAATTCATTTTGTCTTGCTATGCCAATTTACGTATTGATAATCCGGAAACATTACACGAGTTTATTATTTACACAGCAAATAATATTGCGAGGGTGACACCAGATGCCGAGCTGATTTTTGACATAGACACAAGACGTTTTATGGGAACAATAAAGGTGTTCACCAACACGCAAGATATGCATGATGAAATAAATGCTGATGCACAGCAAATCTTTACGTATGCCAGTGAAAGTGGACCAGCAAAAATCCAGATTGGTTTTGTGATGAACGACGACGTACCTGATCAGCAACTTTCAGAGCTTATTATGTCAGGAAGACGTACAGTTAACTTCATAAAAAATCATGATCATAGCCACAAATTGCTGCCCAATTTCGTTTCGGTTTCGCAAGTCTTAGGAATACTAATTGGGGTGCCAGCAAGAGAATTATGAGGAACATGGCATTGTGTGGCCATCATTACCAGAACGCTTAAAGAAAAAAACTGGATGGGGTATGAAGAAAAAACACCTACTTCTTTTTTCGCTGATTTTTAGTGCACCGAAACATGTTTCTGAAGCCACTGTAGGGCAGTCTTTGTTAGAATAGCTGGAACAGCTGGATCGATTTAAAACCCTAACGGATGCCCAGCACCAGCCACTGCTCTCTGCCGGGCAAATATACCGAAGGCGTTGTCGTGGCGAGCAATATAGAAGCGCTATTCTGCATGGTGCCACCCAGCTTATTTCTTGCGTTGGGAATGACGGAAAAACACAAAAAGGCAGAACGCGCGCAGATGATGAGCGAGCGGGGGATAAGCGAGCTGGATGCGGCCATTCTGGTGGTGCGGGGGATCGATAATCTTAAAGGTCTGGCATAAAACCGTCTAAAAAGTGGTGTTATCATCCTGCCTATCAAACCCGTTCCGCGAAGGCACACGAGGAAATGACCAAACCAGCAGCTTGTTGCAACCGATCCGAGCCAGCCGCAACTGGATTCATTAGCAGCAGGCGTCGGATGGCGCTGGCAGAGTCTGCACCATCTTTCACCTGGACCATTCCGGGGTTTTCGGAGTTATGAAGATTTTGATCTAACTCGACGCATTGTAATGTTCTATGGTCTGAATCGCCACGGATAATCTAGACACTTCCTTCTTTATCCAGGCATAAAGACTGTGGGTAGTGATATCGAGACGTGTTGCGACACTGGAAACAGAATGTCCACGCTCAACAACCTGTTTGACTGCTTCAATTTTAAACTCTTCAGGATAACGCTTACTGCTCATGTGCACCTCTCTTTAAGCCATTTTAAATGACTCCGAGGTGTCTGTTAAACCTGTGGCGATTCAACCTACGCTATCGGAAACAGCTATCAGCTCATCGACTTCTTTAGAAATGCTATCCAATACGTCTTGGTGGTCGCCATCGAGGAAAGGGCGGTAATACAAGCAACCATAACAGCAACGAACTTCACAGAAAGGGCATTCGTCATCGGTTCTTGCACAGCCGCCAATCTCATAGTGTAATCGATCACCAACCATGCCAACCACACGTCGACCTTGCCATTCCTCTGACCTGACCAACTTGCCTGTCAGCATCATAGCTACCATGTTTTGCCACACAGGGTTAAAACCGAGAGCTTTAGCGCGGATCAATGCCAAGGCAGGCGTCGCCAAAATGTAATGTTTTGCCACAACCAGAGATGAATGACCGAGAATATGAGCAATCTCCTCCGCACTGGCACCTTGCATAGCCAATGAGTGACCAACGTTATGGCGGAGATCAGTTGGTGTGATTGATGGCAGGGCGGCTTCTCCACAAGCAACAGCGGTTTGATAATCTGAGGGACTGAAGTTTAGAACTGTTTGGCTAATAGCTTGAGAGACAAAAGCTGGGGCAGACCCCCCCATTTCAAGCAATTTATCATCAGGTAATAACTGAACTCTGTCCACATAATGCTTGATTAACGAACCAATTTCAGACGGGATAGCCAGCAGTAAACGCTCGGTTGTAAGACGTCTTTGTTTTACGTAGGGTAACAGAATACTGTATCTAATTAATTCTGTATCAGTATTACAGGTATCAATACGAAAGTCTTTAACAGCTAGCTTTGCCAACTGTACAGGACGCGCTCCTGTAACATAACTTAATCCGAGTACTACAGCATGTTTGAGCTCTCTAATGGCATAACATTTACCTCTGGCCAATGCCGTTGCCATTTCAAATAAGCCTTTACCTATCAGTGAACCATGAAGTAAAAGACCTATGGAGTTTATTTAACATAATATACATTATGCGCACTGGCGTTGAGTAAGGTAGAATCTGATGCTTTATGGTAATCCTTGTGCTGCTCGATAATGATGGCCAAACCTCTTTTCAAATGCCGTTACCAGCGCTAACCATTTTCGACCTGCGCCACATCACTCACTGAACATCAAAATTGATAACTGTAGTTCACGCAGGCAAACCACAGACATGCCAATCTGTCTTCCTGGCATATTTCTGCCCTTATCCTTCATTATCATATAATCTTCTAAATGAAATGGCTCACCGGCAAGGACTTATGCGGTCCTTTCTGCCTTTTTCTCTCATACTGGAGATTCATTCATGGCTGACTGGAACCCTTCGCTTTATCTGCAATATGAAACTGAACGTTCAAGACCCGCAGCGGAATTACTCAACAGAGTGGCGTTAGAGAGTATTCGTTCAGTTGTTGATCTTGGCTGTGGTCCGGGAAACAGCACGGCATTACTGCATCAGCGCTGGCCTTCGGCTGTAATAACCGGGGTTGATTCCTCACCCGCCATGCTGAATGAAGCGCGCAACGCATTACCGCAATGCCATTTTATTGAAGCGGATATCAGTCAGTTCCAGCCCGAGCATCCTGTGGATCTGCTTTACGCAAATGCGTCTTTACAATGGGTACCCGATCACTATGAACTATTGCCGAACCTGGTATCGCTGCTGGGTCGCAACGGCGTTCTGGCCGTACAAATGCCGGATAACTGGCTGGAACCCACGCATGTTCTGATGCGCGAAGTGGCTTATGAACAGGGTTTCCCGGACCGGGGCCGTGCGCCACTGCCTGGCGTGCATGCCTACTATGATATTTTGACCGAAACTGGCTGTGAGGTGGATATCTGGCGCACCACGTATTATCACATTATGGATTCTCATCAAGCAATTATCGACTGGGTAAGTTCTACAGGCCTGCGCCCCTGGTTACAGGATTTGAGAGAAAGCCAGCAACGTCAGTATCTGGCGCGCTACCACGAACTACTTCAGGAGCAATATCCACTGCAGGAAAATGGCAAAATTTTACTGGCATTTCCCCGATTGTTTATTGTTGCGCAACGCAATAATTAAGCATTTATCATCAGATAGATCACAGGAATAGAGGATCGCCTATGAGCGCCCTCGCCTTTTTAACATAAGGATCTAGTGACAATGCGAGGCATCTGCTAGTGTCTTGCCACGTGTTTCCGACGGGAGTTGTTATGTCTAAAGTCTACATTGGTGGGTGTCTTTGTGGTTCGATCCGCTTCACGGCCAGCAGTCCTAATAATTCCCATACCTGTTCCTGCGATATATGCCGGAAACATACGGGCGCACCGACCGTCGTCTGGATTGAGTTTGATGCAGAAAATATAGAATGGACGGGAAAAGCCGGCAAACCGACAACCTGGCGCTCATCAGAAACGAGTTGTCGAGCCTTTTGCCCTCAGTGCGGCAGTTCCGTGGGCGCTATTGATGATGCCCCGGTAATTGCACTTTTAGCCGGGGCTTTTGATGACCCTAACGATGAAGACCTGGCACCAGAGTTTCATTCGTTTTCCGATATGCAGCCAGCCTGGTGGCAAAACGAACGTAACTAAGTTAGTTGGTAATGCTTATCAGGCATGTGTTTTGCTGGCACATTTGTTTCATCGTTCATCTGCAGCAAATCGATTTCGATCGCATTGCAAATCGCATCCAGCGGCAGGTCATTGTTCTCTGTGCCAAACGGATCTTCAAGCTCTTCTGCAAGCGTGTCGAGCGAGATAAAAGTATAGGAAATAAGCACCGAGATAAACGGTGTCATGTAGTGCAGATCCACCACTAACGCGAATGGCAGCATGATACAAAACAGGTATACCGTGCGATGAAGGATCAAAGTATAAGCAAACGGGACCGGGGTATTCGCAATCCGCTCACAACCAGCCAGTACCGCAGACATATCGTTTAACCTATTGTTTAAACTATGAAATAATATGTCTGACAGTTGACCATTACGCCTGCGCACGGCCAACCACTCTCCCATCAACAACAAAATGCGGTTTGCTGGAGATTGTGAGGCAAATACCGTCTGCAGATCTTTCTCGCTGAGGTACTTCGCCAACGGCTCTGCCTGTGGCTTTCGACGTAAAGTCATGCGTAAACAGTGGGCAAACGCGATTTGCAGACGAACAAACTGCCCTAATTCGGCGTCGTCCGGTAAGGTGGTTTTTACCTCACGCAGTAGCGATCGGGAAGCAATCATCAACTGCCCCCACAGGTGTCGGGCCTCAACGTAACGTGAATAACAGGCGTTATTGCGAAAACCTAAAAAGATAGCAATCGCCACGCCGAGAATGCTGAATGGCGCCAGGGTGAATTTGATTCCCAGCATCGTATACCACGGAAGCATGATAATAACGGCGATGGAGAGCAGGAAGTTCAGCAGCAGTCGTGAAAAGATTTTGGATAATACCGACCCATGCCAGACGAATATCAGGCGTAGCCAGTGTTGTTGGGGGCGAACGATCATGGTTTTCTTCGGGAAAATGTGAAATCCATCACATTAGACGCGATCATGATCAATGTTGCAAGTTAATCGCAACATTAACTAAACAACTTTTGCTCTGCCAGAACCACCGCGCACCGGAGTTACAGAACGGTGAAGTCATTAATAAATAATAGTATGTTGTAACTAAAGAATGTTCTATAAAAAACCCGGCCTGAGCCGGGTTGTCTTCTTAGCACAATGGCTTAACGGCTTCACGCATGCCTTTGGCCAGAATGGTATCCAGATCGGCTGAAACCTGCTCCACGAGTCCGGAAACCTGAGTCAGGTCCTGTTCCCAGTGTTCTTTAACGCCCAGTACCGATTTGACTAACTCTTCGGTGCTTATCTGGCGGTCATGATGCTGGGACCACAGCTGTTGAAAACGTGCCACCCAGTGCGCATCATCCTGGACCGGATAAGCTTCACCGTTACGCTCTCCACGATAGAAAGCAATCAGCGCGGCAAGCGCAAACGTCAGGCGCGCCGGCAGTTTACCGCTGGCCTGTTGCCCTGCCAGCAACTGCGGCAAAATACGGGTACGGAATTTAGTCATGCCGTTCAGGGCAATCGACAGCAACTGATGCTTGATGTACGGATTGCAGAATCGACCGGTCACCGCGCTGGCGAAAGACGCCAGCTCATCGCGGGGTAAATCCAGTACTGGAATGATCTCTTCATAAATTGCTTTTTCAACGAAGGCGCAAATCTCTGCGTCATTCATCGCCTCCCCCACGGTGTCCAGCCCTGCCTGCCAGGCAACGGGAACCAGTGCGGTGTGTGCGCCGTTGAGAATCGCCACTTTCCGTTCTTTGTACGGTTTGATGTCATCAACAATCAGGACATTGAGCGGATACTTATCCAGACGCAGTTCTGCAGCTAATGACTTCGGTCCCTGAATAACGAACAGATAGAAGTGTTCTGCAGTGTCGAGGAAGGCATCGTGATAGCCCAACTCAGCTTCCAGTTTCTCCACTTCGTCACGCGGATAACCGGTAACAATGCGGTCCACCAGCGTGGAGCAAAATGCGTTGGCCTGATCCAGCCACTGAATAAATGCCTCCGGCAGCGCCCACTCCTGAGCGTAGCGCAGTACCAGTTCACGCAGCGCATCACCATTGTAATCAATCAGTTCGCAAGGAATGATAATCCAGCCTTTATCCGACGCGCCATTAAAATGGCTGAAGCGTTCGAACAACAGTCGGGTCAGTTTAGCCGGATAACTCACCGCCGGTGCATCCTCAAACTTATCGCCCGCGTGGTAGCTGATGCCCGCTTCAGTCGTGTTGGAGAACACAAAACGCATATCTGGATTATGCGCCAGCTTCAGGAACTCATCGTATTCGCTATAGACGCTGATTTCGCGGTTAACCGAACGGATCAAACGGGCATCGCTTACGGCCTCGCCCTTCTCATTCAAACCACGAATGATGGTGGTATAGAGACCATCCTGCGTACTCAGCGATGGCGGGAAGGTACTTTCGATGGGACGAACAATGACTACACCAGCGTTCAGATCGGTATGTTCGTTCAGCAAATCGACTTGCCAGTCAACAAAGGCGCGCAGGAAGTTTCCTTCACCAAACTGAATAATGCGTTCAGGATACTGAGCACCGGGGAAATCGCGACGATTTAGTGTTTGCACAATGGGTTCCCTTTTTAATTAGTCATACAACCTGATTGAATTGGTCCAATAGGTTAGCAAACTTTAATACATTGAAACCCTGTTTTGATCAATCCCCGGCGACAAATTAGAGAGTTTTGTAGAAAAGTGTGGTCCCGGTCAGCTTCCCGTCAGGCATTTTTGCATAGTCCGGTATCACCCCTACTTGTTGCCATCCACAATTGTGGTAGAACAACTCAGCGCTGCTGCCCGTCGCTGTATCAAGCACCAGCAGCGTTTTCCCTTGCTGACGCGCGCAGTTTTCGAGTTCGTTCATCAACGTCCGGGCAACACCACCGCGCCGCGCTGAGGGGTGAACCAGCAGCTTGGCGACATCAGCACGATGAGGTTGGTTTTCGGGTTGATCGATAATGAGCTGGACGGTACCGACAAGCACCCCCTGTGCGTTCTGTGTACCCAGAACAATCCTTTCTCCACGGTCAACGCTTTGCGCGACACTTATCCAGAAAGGCCGTGATTTATCGCCACTAAAAGGGAGCATAAAGCTGACAGAGGCGCCATCATTGACGCATGTTTCAAGGATGTCGCTGAATTCATCGATTCTCGACAGAATCTGGGCCGCGCTCAGCACAAAGCAGGGTTTACAGGAAGCCATTTTTTTCTCCTTAGAATGACCCCTTCATACTGCTTTTAACAATTGCACAACACAAGGAGTCATATCATAGGATTATGTTATCTATGGCTTGTTCATCTGGATCACTAGCCAGTGATAGATAACCGTGACAACGTAACGCTGCTGTTCATCGTTTAACGCCACACCCTGAGGGATATCATGCCATTTCGCCAGACATCCCCGACAACAGGTCGCCGTAGCATGTTGAGCGATAAATACCGGATGCCCGCGCATGGGCGTCTGCTTACCGTCATTGGCAGGAAACGCAGGCGCCAGCCGTTTGGCAATAAAATCCGTGGCGTGTTGTTCGATAACCGGCGCGCCTTTATCCAGACAATACTGCCTTTCTTTCTGGCCAAGGCGAAACCGCGAGCGAAACGTTGATTTCGCCAGCCGGGCAAAAAGAGGATCGAGCGTGTTCATCAGTAAACCGAGCGCCCCAGTTGTTGCGTTAGTTGCTCCAGCACGGCGATACCCGCCAGCGAATTTCCCGCCGCATCCAGTTCCGGACTCCAGACGGCAATCGCCATCTCGTGAGGCACGATAGCCACGATACCGCCCCCCACACCAGATTTCGCCGGTAAGCCCACTCGCCAGGCAAATTCCCCTGCGTTCTGATACATGCCACTGGTCGCCATCAGCGCGTTGATCTGTCGGGCCTGCATGGGCGTCACCACGGGCTCAGCAAGATGAAAAGCATGTCCCTGATTTGCCAAAAAGACGAACGTGCGCGCCAGCTCCACACAGCTCATTTTCAGTGCGCAGTAGTGAAAGTAATTTTGCAAAACGGTGGTCACGTCATGGTGAAAATTGCCAAAGGACTTCATTAGCCAGGCAATAGCCGCGTTACGCGCCGAGTGCTCAAACTCAGAACGCGCCACCGTCGCATCATAGGCGATATCCGAAACGCCGCTTAGCGCCCGTACCACTTCCAGCATCCGTTGACGCGGTGCGCTCAGACGTCCTTGCAGCATATCGCAAACCACCAGCGCCCCGGCGTTGATAAAGGGATTGCGTGGGATCCCTTGCTCCATTTCCAGCTGCACCAGGGAATTAAAAGGATGCCCGGAAGGATCCTTGCCAACGCGTTGCCAAATCTCATCTTCCTGATAGTGACGCATCGCCACGACCAGACTGAGTACCTTTGAAATTGACTGAATAGAAAAGCGCTCTTGCGCATCCCCCGCCTGATAGTGCTGTCCATCAACGGTGCAAATAGCAATACCCAGTTTTGAACCGTCGACAGAAGCTAAGGCAGGAATGTAATCAGCGACTTTACCCTGACCAATCAGCGGACGAACCTGCTGCACAATGGTCTCTAAAATTGAATTGTCCATGGCCCTGGCCACAACATGCTCCTTGCTCGCAGGTATGAAAGGCCTGCGAGTATAACAGAGCTGAATACGCAGCGTCAGGCCGGAAGGCGGAATCTGGCCACGGTCTGCATGAGCGGGTGAGATTCATGCCGTAGACAGAAACATTGCAGAATTAAGGCCGGTGCCCCGTCGGAGGCACCCACACCATCAGAGGCGGTTTTTCCAGACGGTCTGTACATTACAAAACTCATGCAGACCAAAGTGTGAAAGCTCGCGGCCAAAACCACTTTTCTTCACGCCGCCAAAAGCAACGCGGGCATCGCTGGCGCTGTAACCATTGATAAATACGCCCCCACACTCCAGGCGTGACGCCATCTTCTGCGCCAGAGCTTCATCCGCAGTGAACACCGTGGCTGATAAGCCGAAATCACTGTCATTAGCCAGCGCTAAGGCATGTTCCGCATTCTTTGCAACGGTAATCGCTGCAACCGGGCCAAACAGCTCCTGACGAAAAGCCGTCATCTCCGGGGTGACATCACCCAGAACCGTCACGGCATAGTAATTGCCCTGACCCGCGATTTTTTCCCCGCCGAGAAGTAACCGCGCGCCTTCGGCAAGGGAGGCTTCGACCTGCTGATGCAGCTCATCGCGCAGATCAAATCTTGCCATCGGACCCAGATCGTTTTCTTCGTTCAGCGGGTCGCCCATTTTGAGCGCGCTCGCGGCCGCCACAAAACGAGCCGTAAATTCTGCAGCAATTCCTTCTTCGATAATAAAGCGCTTTGCTGCCGCACAAACCTGTCCGGTGTTCTGATAACGACCGGCGACCGCCGCCTTAACGGCCAGATCGAGGTCAGCATCATTAAGGACAATAAACGGATCGGAACCCCCCAGTTCAAGCACGCATTTTTTCAGCGCCGCACCCGCCTGAGCACCAATCGCCGCACCGGCTCGCACGCTGCCCGTCACCGTTACCGCCGCAATACGCGGGTCATTGATCATCTGACTTACCCCGGCGTTATCGGCATTCACCCAACCATAAACACCCGCGGGAACGCCCGCATCAGCAAAAACCTGCGCGATAATCGCAGCACAGCCGGTTACGTTTGGCGCATGCTTTAACAGATAGCCATTTCCGGCCAGCAGAATTGGAATGGCGCCGCGAAGTACCTGCCAGAGCGGGAAGTTCCACGGCATGATCGCCAGAATAGTTCCAACGGGGCGATACTCAATCACCGCCTGGTTGTTCTCCACCAGCGTAGGTTCCGGGTTGAGCATCGCCGGTCCATGTTCGGCGTACCAGTCACACAATGCGGCTGATTTGGCAACTTCACCACGCGCCTGCTTGATGGGTTTCCCCATTTCACGTGAGATACACTGCGCCATCTCTTCGGCGCGATGACGCAGAGCCTGCCCGATATGACGCAGCGTTTGCGCACGCTGCTCAACGGCAGTGTGTTTCCATTCACTGTAGCCATTCGCGGCAAGGCTCAGCGCATGTGCAATCTCTTCAGTACTGGCCCACGGCATTGCCGCCAACCTTTCACCGTTGGTAGGGTTAACGGAAATCGCATGTGTTGCTGCTGTGATAGTCATAAGTGCCTCTCTTTATCGCAGGGTATGGTCATATCATGCGCATATTTACTCTTTCTGAAAAATGAATAATATTAACCACACCATTCACGAAAAGAGAATATTATGGATCTGACGCAACTGGAAATGTTCAACGCCGTCGCGGAGACAGGCAGTATTACGCAGGCCGCCGCGAAGGTGCATCGCGTGCCATCCAATCTCACCACCCGTATTCGCCAGCTTGAAGCCGACCTTGGCGTCGATCTGTTTATTCGTGAAAATCAGCGTTTGCGGCTTTCCCCGTCCGGGCACAATTTTTTACGCTACAGCCAGCGGATCCTCGCCCTGGTTGACGAGGCGAGAATGGTCGTCGCCGGCGATGAACCGCAAGGGCTGTTCTCTCTTGGCTCGCTCGAAAGTACTGCCGCTGTGCGGATCCCTGCCACGCTGGCTGAATACAATCAGCGTTACCCCAAAATTCAGTTTGCGCTGGCGACAGGTCCTTCAGGCACGATGCTGGACGGCGTGCTCGACGGGACGCTGAACGCCGCCTTTGTCGACGGCCCAATTACTCATCCAGGTCTTGAAGGAATGCCGGTCTACCGTGAAGAGATGATGATAGTCACTCCGCACGGTCATCCCCCTATCCAGCGGGCCAGCGACGTTAACGGTTGCAGCATTTACGCCTTTCGCGCCAACTGTTCCTATCGTCGCCATTTTGAAAGCTGGTTTCATGCCGATCGCGCAATGCCTGGCACCATTCATGAAATGGAGTCGTATCACGGCATGCTGGCTTGCGTCATTGCCGGTGCGGGTATCGCGCTGATCCCGCGTTCGATGCTGGAGAGCATGCCAGGACACCACCAGGTCAACGCCTGGCCGCTAAGCGAAAACTGGCGCTGGCTGAATACGTGGCTGGTCTGGCGCAGAGGGGCAATGACGAGGCAACTGGAAGCGTTTATTGAGGTATTGAACCCTCAGTTGTCGAAAAGCGCGGAATAATTCGCGATTCTCAAACAACGCCATAAATAGCGTTCCGGGTGAATTCTCACGCCCGGAATTTCATTAATAATGAAACAGTTAAAATTACGCGGAATGTTCGGCAGTCAATTTTGCCACCCAGTCAATGAAATGAGATCTGTATCACGAAATGATTGTATTTTAGCCAGCAAAAGTTTTAAGATCGTGGCCTTACCTTTTCGCAGCTAATCCACCTAATTGATATGACAACAGACACTGTTTCCCGCAAGGTCGCGTGGCTTCGGGTAGTTACGCTTGCCATTGCCGGTTTTATTTTCAATACCACTGAGTTTGTCCCTGTCGGTTTGTTATCCGACATCGCACAAAGTTTTAATATGCAGACCGCTCAGGTCGGGATCATGCTGACGATCTACGCCTGGGTTGTCGCCCTGATGTCGCTGCCTTTCATGCTGCTTACCAGCCAGGTAGAACGCCGCAAACTTCTGATCTGCCTGTTTGTCGTTTTTATCGCCAGCCACGTTCTCTCTTTCCTGGCATGGAATTTTACCGTGCTGGTGATCAGCCGTATTGGTATTGCTTTTGCCCACGCTATTTTCTGGTCGATCACCGCATCGCTGGCGATTCGCCTGGCTCCTGCCGGGAAACGCGCGCAGGCTCTCAGCCTGATTGCGACCGGCACCGCGCTGGCGATGGTGTTGGGCCTGCCTATCGGGCGCATCGTTGGTCAGTATTTTGGCTGGCGTACCACCTTCTTCGCCATCGGTATGGGGGCGTTAGTTACCCTACTTTGCTTGATTAAGCTCCTGCCAAAATTACCCAGTGAGCATTCCGGTTCATTAAAAAGCCTGCCGGTTTTATTCCGCCGTCCGGCATTGATGAGCCTGTATCTGCTGACGGTGATTGTGGTCACCGCGCATTACACGGCCTACAGCTATATCGAACCGTTTGTACAGACCATCGCCGGGCTGAGCGCAAACTTTGCCACCGTGCTGCTGCTGGTTCTGGGTGGCGCAGGTATTGTCGGTAGCGTCATTTTTGGCAAGCTGGGTAACCAACATGCTTCCGTATTGATTAGTAGCGCCATTGCCCTGTTGACGGTGTGTCTGGTGCTGTTACTGCCCGCAGCGGACAGCGAAATGCATCTGGCCGTCCTGAGTATATTCTGGGGCATCGCCATTATGTTGATAGGCCTGGGTATGCAGGTGAAAGTGCTGGCGCTGGCCCCGGATGCCACCGACGTCGCAATGGCCCTTTTCTCTGGTATCTTTAATATCGGGATAGGCGCTGGCGCGCTGGTGGGAAATCAGGTGAGTCTGCACTGGTCAATGTCTACGATTGGTTACGTAGGTGCAGTGCCTGCGATTGTGGCGTTCATATGGTCGGTGATTATCTTCCGTAAATGGCCAGTATCACTGGAAGAGCAGCCTCAGCATTCATAAAAGCGTGCCCGGTAGACAATACCGGGCACGTTGTTTTAAGCGTAAGTTTTAATGATTTCCAGCACGCCGTTAATAATAAACTGCACGCCCATACATACCAGCAGGAAGCCCATCAGTCGGGAGATCGCCTCAATACCGCCTTTGCCGACCAGGCGCATAATTCCGCCAGAACTGCGCAAACAGCCCCACAGGATAACCCCGACCACGGCAAAAATAATCGGCGGTGCGACCATTATCACCCAGTCCGGAAACTCAGCCCCATGACGCACGGTGGACGCCGAGCTGATGATCATTGCAATCGTACCCGGACCCGCGGTGCTTGGCATAGCCAGCGGAACAAATGCAATATTGGCAGTCGGTTCATCTTCCAGTTCTTCTGATTTGCTTCTCGCTTCCGGAGAGTCATGTGCCTTCTGCTGTGGAAACAACATTCGAAAGCCGATAAACGCAACGATTAACCCACCCGCGATACGTAACCCGGGAATCGAAATCCCGAAGGTATTCATCACCAGTTGTCCGGCATAATACGCCACCATCATGATGGCAAACACGTAAACGGACGCCATGAGTGACTGACGGTTACGCTCTGCGCTGTTCATGTTGCCGGCAAGGCCGAGGAACAACGCCACGGTGGTTAACGGGTTTGCCAACGGTAACAGGACTACCAGCCCCAGTCCTATTGCTTTAAACAAGTCCATCATAATGTCATCTTTCCTGTGCGTTAATCGTCAACGGCAAGTATACGGTGAAATCCGGGAGATAAGCCATTTTCGCGGTGTAAGGATTCATTTTTCACCCGCACGTATAAACCATAATTTTCAAACCGTTAAAATTCCACTCGCCAGAAATTGAGTCTGATGATTTAGCAAAACGTGGCATTTGCTGACCCATTCATTTGACTTATATTTGCCTAAGCAATAATATCAGCCGTGACTAACTACTTGCCAGGGCAACCATTGTGAAAAGCACCAGTGATCTGTTCAACGAAATCATCCCACTGGGTCGTTTGATCTACATGGTTAATCAGAAAAAAGATCGTTTGCTAAACGACTATCTGTCACCGCTGGATATCACGGCATCACAGTTCAAGGTGCTCTGCTCCATCCGTTGCGCGGTGTGTATTACCCCTGTCGAATTGAAAAAAGTGCTGTCTGTCGATCTCGGCGCCCTGACGCGGATGCTGGACAGGCTGGCCTGTAAAGGCTGGATAGAAAGGCTTCCGAATCCACATGACAAGCGAGGCGTGCTGGTGAAACTCACCGAGCATGGCGCGGCAATTTGCGAGCAGTGTCATCAATTAGTAGGGCAAGACCTGCACCAGGAACTAACAAAAAACTTAACGGCGGATGAAGTGACCACGCTTGAGCATTTGCTGAAGAAAATCCTGCCGTAAACAGAAAGAGGTATGACGATGTCCAGACGCAATACTGACACAATCACTATTCATAGCATTTTGGACTGGATCGAAAATAACCTTGAATCGCCGCTCTCGCTGGAAAAGGTGTCAGAGCGTTCAGGTTACTCCAAATGGCACCTGCAACGGATGTTTAAAAAAGAAACCGGTCATTCACTGGGTCAATACATCCGTAGCCGTAAAATGACTGAAATAGCGCAAAAATTAAAAGAGAGTAACGAGCCGATCCTTTATCTGGCGGAGCGTTACGGCTTTGAGTCCCAGCAAACGCTGACCCGGACATTCAAAAACTATTTTGATGTTCCGCCGCATAAATACCGTATGACGAATATGCACGGCGAATCACGCTATTTGCTGCCACTCAATCAATGTAATTGCTAATCGCCAGTTAACGACGTAACCGAGGAAATCATGAAACTTCTGTCTTATGCGATGCTGGCCCTGCTGTATGTTGTTTCGGGCCAGAGCATGGCGGAACAGACCACGCAGCCTGCCACACAAAACAGTCGTGACGCGATGATTATGCCGCCTGCGCACGATCGGTCCCCGTTCGATTTTAATCATATGGGTGCAGGCAGCGACAAATCCGACGAATTAGGTGTGCCTTATTACAATATGCGCAACCTGTAATTTTTTTGCCCCGTCACTGCGGGGCTTTTTTTTACCCTCTCGCCTGCGCAGTCTTACGCAACCGAAAGCCAAACACATTAATGTACAATCCTGCCATGATCAGCAGCGCACCGAGCAGTTGTAATCCGGTAAGCGTTTCATCCAGCAGCACGGCCGCGCTCGCCAGTCCAACAACCGGCACCAACAGCGACAACGGCGCGACACGCCAGGTTTCATAACGCCCGAGTAAAGATCCCCAGATGCCATAACCCACAATGGTCGCCACAAACGCCAGATAAACCAGTGACAGAATGGTGGTCATATCTATCGCCACCAGACTTTGGATGATTTGCGTTGGGCCATCGAGAAGTATTGAGGCGAGGAAGAATGGGACAACAGGAATCAACGCACTCCATACCACCAACGACATCACCGCCGGGCGTGACGTATGCTGCATGATTTTTTTATTAAAGATATTACCGCTGGCCCAGCTTAGTGCCGCCGCCAGCGTCAGCATAAAACCGAGCATGCCGACATGCTGTCCGTTCAGACTGGCCTCAATCAGCACCAGCACGCCAAATATGGCCAGCGCAATCCCTACCCGTTGTTTACCTTGCAGACGTTCACCAAAGGCGAATGCCCCCAGAATGATGGTGAAAAACGCCTGAGCCTGTAATACCAGAGAAGCTAACCCGGCAGGCATACCGAATTTGATGGCGCTAAAGAGAAACGCGAACTGCCCAAAACTGATGGTCAGCCCATAGCCGAGCAGCAGTGAAAGCGGAATTTTCGGCCGGGCAACAAAGAAAATCGCCGGAAATGCCACCAGTAAAAAACGCAACCCTGCCAGCATTAACGGTGGCATATTGTGCAGCCCCACTTTGATGACGACAAAGTTCAGCCCCCAAACCACAACGACCAGTAACGCTAATAACCCGTCTTTACGCGACATACCACCGCCCCTGCGAATATTAAATTTTTGTAAACAAATTAAAGTAACGGAAATCGTTGTGCCGTAACAGATCATTAATTCAGGTAGGCCACACAGGGCATTTTCGGACAACTTATTGAGTGTACATCACACTTTTAGCATGCTATTTGTTTCTGATATCTAAAAAAAACATAACAACATGCATTGTCGGGCAGGAAAATGAATATCTCTCTGAGAAGGTCCACTCTCGCGTTACTCGCGTCATCATTGTTATTAACGATTGGGCGTGGCGCCACGCTGCCCTTTATGACGATCTACCTCAGCCGACAGTACAATCTGAGCGTCGACCTGATCGGTTATGCGATGACGGTCGCACTGACCATTGGCGTCGTGTTCAGCCTTGGCTTTGGTATTCTGGCCGACAAGTTTGATAAAAAACGCTATATGCTGCTGGCTATCTGCGGCTTTGCCTCTGGCTTTATTGCTATTCCACTGGTGCATAACGTAGTGGTAGTGGTTTTGCTCTTTGCCCTGATCAACTGCGCCTACTCCGTCTTCGCCACGGTGCTGAAAGCCTGGTTTGCCGATAATCTCTCTGCGACCAACAAGACAAAAATTTTCTCGCTTAACTATACCGTGCTGAACATCGGCTGGACTGTAGGCCCACCGCTGGGCACGCTACTGGTGATGCAAAGCATTAACCTGCCGTTCTGGCTCGCTGCTGCATGTTCAGCACTCCCTCTGGTGTTTATCCAGACCTGGGTAAAACGTTCACCAGCAGCATCAGAAGGTTTGAACGCCGCAGTTTGGTCCCCCTCGGTACTGCTGCGCGACAGAGCATTATTCTGGTTTACGCTGTCAGCATTTTTGGCGTCATTCGTTGGTGGTGCCTTTGCATCCTGTATTTCGCAATACGTTATGGTGGTTGCAGACGGCGATTTTGCCGAGAAAGTGGTAGCAGTCGTCCTGCCTGTTAACGCCGCCATTGTGGTATCACTGCAATATGCCCTCGGGCGCAGGCTCACCGCCACCAATATCCGCCCGCTAATGACTGTAGGCACGCTGTTCTTTGTGGTCGGTCTGGTTGGCTTCACCTTCTCCGGCAACAACCTGGTGTTATGGGGCATTTCTGCGGCCTTTTTCACTATCGGCGAAGTCATTTACGCACCGGGTGAATACATGCTCATCGACAACATCGCGCCTGCAGGAATGAAAGCCAGCTATTTTTCCGCCCAGTCGTTAGGCTGGTTGGGCGCAGCGGTAAACCCATTAGTCAGCGGCGTCATTTTAACCACATTGCCGCCGTGGTCGCTGTTTGTGGCGCTGATGGTGGCGATCGTTCTTGCCTGGGCGCTAATGATAAAAGGCATGCGCGCCAAACCCTGGGGCCAGACGGCGGCCTGCTAATTCTGCTAATGATGATCGCGACAGAGCCAAAGCCGCTCTGTCGCGAATCTCAAATGGCGACCAGCCCTCGAACGCCGTCGGATTCCATATTTTTACCGTCACCGCTTTGAATAATGCTGCCTCGCGACATGAGTAAGTATTTGTCGGCCAGTTGCTGCGCAAAATCATAGAACTGCTCCACCAGCAAAATGGCCATGTCACCCCGGTGCGCCAGTTGAGAAATCACCTGCCCAATTTCTTTAATCACTGACGGCTGGATCCCCTCCGTGGGCTCATCGAGGATCAACAACTGCGGGCGACTGGCCAGCGCTCGTCCAATCGCCAGTTGTTGCTGTTGCCCGCCGGACAAATCTCCGCCCCGCCGATGTTTCATCTCCTGTAGCACCGGAAAGAGCGCATAGATATCATCCGGCACACGTCTGGCCTCCTGTGCTGAAAAACGGGAAAGGCCGAGCAGCAGGTTCTCTTCTACCGTCAGTCGCGGGAAAATATCGCGACCCTGTGGTACATACGCCACACCGGCCCTGACCCGCTGATGCGGCTTCCAGTGAGTGACATTTTTCTCCTGCCAGAGCACACTCCCACTGCGGGCAGGAATAAGCCCCATCAGGCACTTAAGAAGCGTCGTTTTCCCCACGCCGTTACGCCCCAGCAGACATGTCACCTCGCCGATATGCGCCTCAAAGTTCACACCTCGCAGAATATGGCTGCCACCATAATATTGATTCAGTTCTTTCACCTGCAACATCTGTGCTCCTTAACGCCCGAGATAAACTTCAATAACCTGCTCGTTGGCCTGCACTTCGCGCAGACTTCCCTGAGCCAGAACGCGTCCCTGGTGTAAGACCGTGACGCGATCGGCAATGGTTTCGACAAATCCCATATCGTGCTCAACAACCATCAGCGAGTGCTTCCCGGCAAGCTTACGAAACAGCTCCGCAGTGTATTCCGTCTCCGCATCCGTCATGCCCGCCGCGGGTTCATCCAGCAGCAGTAAATGCGGCTCCTGTACCAACAGCATGCCAATTTCGAGAAACTGTTTTTGCCCGTGAGAAAGCAGCCCGGCGCGGCGGGCCCGCTCGTTGCCCAGCCGCAACAGCGCCAGTATTTCATCTGTACGATCCCGTTGTTCGCCGGTGAGGCGTGCCCGTAAAGAGCCCCAGACAGATTTATCGCTTTTCAGCGCCAGCTCCAGATTTTCCTCCACCGTTAACGCTTCAAACACCGTGGGTTTCTGAAACTTCCGCCCAATTCCCTGACGTGCAATAGCGATGGGATCCAGCGTTGTTAAATCGGTCGACTGATCGTATATCGCCCGACCACTTTGCGGCCTGGTTTTGCCGGTAATAACATCCATTAGCGTCGTTTTTCCGGCACCGTTGGGACCAATGATGCAACGCAGCTCCCCAACGCCAATATTGAGCGTGAGATCCGTTAACGCCTGGAAGCCATCGAAGTTAACGTTAATTTTTTCCAACTGGAGCACCGGGTCCGTTTGGTTGCGAAACCGATCGCCTGGCATCTGGCGAGTAAAAAGCCCTTCATCTGGCTGCATTATTTGTCTCCCTTGCGAAACAGACCCATCACACCACGAGGTAAAAACAGCGTAACGCCAATAAAGATCAGGCCAAGAAACAGTTGCCAGTATTCCGGCATAATGACGGTAAACAGGCTTTTAGCGCCGTTCACCAGTACGGCGCCAAATACCGGGCCAATCAGGGTTCCACGCCCGCCGAGGGCAACCCAAATCGCCGCTTCTATCGAGTTGGTCGGCGACATTTCGCTGGGGTTAATGATTCCCACCTGCGGAACATACAACGCCCCCGCCAGGCCGCACAGCACGGCGGAAAGCGTCCACACCAGCAGCTTGAAACCTTTCGGATCGTAACCACAGAACATCAGTCGGTTCTCGGCGTCGCGCACGGCAGTGAGAATTCGACCAAACTTACTGCGGGATAGCGCCAGTCCCAGCCATATTGCCAGCACCAGCAGTATGACCGTCGCCAGAAACAGTGCGATACGGGTTGAGGTCGCGGTTACCGGAAATCCCAAAATGGTGGTAAAACCGGTAAAACCGTTATTTCCCCCAAAGCCGGTTTCGTTGCGGAAAAACAGTAACATTCCGGCGAAAGTCAGGGCCTGAGTCATGATGGAGAAATAGACCCCTTTGATTTTTGAACGGAAGGCAAACCAGCCAAATACCAGCGCCAGCAGGCCCGGCACCAGCACAACCAACAACATCGCCCAGATAAAATGTTGCGTTCCCCACCAAAACCAGGGCAGCTCGGTCCACGACAGAAACGACATAAAGGCCGGTAATCCTTCGCCGGAAGCCTGGCGCATCAGATACATTCCCATCGCATATCCCCCCAGCGCAAAGAAAATACCGTGGCCCAGCGAGAGCATTCCCGCATAGCCCCACACCAGATCCAGCGCCACCGCCACAATGGCATAGCAGAGAATTTTCCCGGCCAGAGTCAATGTCCACACCGATATGGCCAGCGGATGATCCGCAGGTAACAGCGCCAGAAACGGCAGAATAATCAGCGCCAGCAGTAAACCCAGCCCCAGGACGCGTGTCGCGCGTGGCGCTTTACGCGCCAGCGTTAATGTCATTGGCATCGTCATCAGTCAATAACCCTCCCTTTCAACGCGAACAGCCCCTGAGGACGTTTCTGAATAAACAAAATAATCAGCACCAGAATCATAATCTTACCGAGAACCGCTCCCACCTGAGGCTCAAGAATTTTGTTGAAGATCCCAAGCCCAAACGCAGCGGCTACACTCCCCGCGAGTTGTCCCACGCCGCCCAGCACCACCACCAGAAACGAATCAATAATGTAGCTTTGCCCCAGCTCCGGTCCTACGTTGCCTAACTGCGAGAGCGCTACGCCCCCCAGTCCGGCAATCCCTGAACCAAGACCAAAGGCCAGCATATCCACACGTCCGGTAGGTACGCCGCAGCAGGCCGCCATATTGCGATTTTGCGTCACCGCACGTACGCGCAGCCCGAGACGGGTTTTATTCAACAACAGCCAGGTGAAGAACAGCACCAGAATGGCAAAGCCAAGCACCACAATTCGGTTCCACGGCAAAATCAGATTGGCATAAACCTGAATGCCCCCGGAAAGCCAATCCGGATTAGCGACTTCAAGGTTTTGCGCGCCGAAGGACATACGCACCAACTGGATAAGCATCAGACTGATCCCCCACGTTGCCAGCAGGGTTTCGAGCGGGCGCCCGTATAAATGGCGGATCACTCCGCGCTCGAGTAGCATTCCAACCCCAGCGGTAAGCAAAAAGGCGACCGGAAGCGCAATAACCGGATACCAGGCCAACCATTGCGGGAAAAACTGGCCCATCAGCTGTTGCACCATCCAGGTACCGTAAGCGCCGAGCATTAACATCTCACCATGCGCCATATTAATGACGCCAAGTAAGCCGTAGGTTATCGCCAGACCCAATGCCGCCAGCAGCAAAATGGAGCCTAGCGACAATCCCATAAATGCCTGTCCAAGAAGATCGCCAACCTTCATGCGATGCGCGATGGCATTCAGGCTTTCGTCAGCGGCAGCACGAACGCGGGCATCAGGTTCATGTTCAGCATGGGTGAATGGCTGCAGACGCGCCTGGGTTTCAGGATCGTTCGACGCCCCTAGCAGTTCGATTGCCTGACGTCTGATCTCAGGCGAGGTGCTGGTCAGTTGCAGGTTTGCCAGTGCAATAGCCAGTAAGGATTTCACGTCAGCATCCGGCTCCTGGGCCAGTCGTTGCTGCAAAAACGGCAGCATCCCCGGCTGGGCCTCACGCTGTAATGTATGCGCTGCCCCGCCCCTTTGCGTGACACTGTCACTTAAGAGCTGGTGGACGGCCAAGGTTCCGGCAACCAGATTACGCAGGCGGTTAGTCAGGCGGATTTTTTTTAGCTCGCCGTTCGGACCTGCCGCCATTCCTAGCGGTTGTACGTGCGAGCCGTTCATGATAAACGCGTTTTTCGCGTTATCTGTCAGCAGGTTCTCATCACTCAGCGCTTTGAGCACCGGCAAGCGTTGAACGTCGGGTTTTACCGACCATTGTTCAAGTAAGGCGGCCTGCTGAGTCCGGTTGGCGGCAGTAAAGGTATCGGCATCTGCGGCCTGCGCTATCCACGGCAAAAGCCACGTCAGCAACAACACACCACGAATAAAGCGCATGGCTTTCATGAGCATTCTCCAAAGCGTTGCCCTCCCGCAGGAGGGCGTAAGATCAGTTGCTGGCGGTTTTAACGGGCTGTTCAGATTTTTTATCATTACCAGCGATATATGGACTCCACGGCTGGGCGCGAACCGGCGCTTCGGTTTGCCACACCACGTTAAACTGGCCGTTGCCTTCAATCTCGCCAATCATGACGGGTTTATGCAGGTGATGGTTGGTCGCATCCATGGTCAGGGTAAATCCTGATGGTGCCGCGAATGATTGTCCTGCCATAGCCGCCCGGACTTTATCCACATCGGTAGTTCCGGCTTTTTCTACTGCCTGCGCCCACATATGCAGGCCAACATAAGTGGCTTCCATAGGGTCGTTGGTCACCACCGAATCAGCATTCGGCAGCTTATGCGCTTTAGCATACGCCCGGTAATCCGCGACGAACTTCTTGTTGGCCGCATTATCTACAGACTCAAAGTAGTTCCACGCAGCCAGGTTGCCCACCAGCGGTTTAGTATCGATACCGCGCAACTCCTCCTCACCCACAGAGAATGCCACCACCGGAACATCCGTGGCTTTCAGGCCCTGGTTCGCTAACTCTTTATAGAATGGAACGTTAGAATCCCCGTTGATGGTCGATACCACCGCCGTTTTTCCTCCTGCGGCGAATTTTTTAATACTGGCAACAATGGTCTGGTAATCGCTGTGTCCGAATGGGGTATACACCTCTTCGATGTCTTTATCGGCCACGCCTTTCGAATGCAAAAAGGCGCGTAAAATTTTGTTAGTCGTACGCGGATAGACATAGTCCGTACCCAGCAGGTAGAAGCGCTTAGCGCTGCCGCCGTCCTCACTCATCAGATACTCAACCGCCGGGATCGCCTGCTGATTAGGCGCAGCGCCGGTATAGAAGACGTTAGGCGACATCTCCTCACCTTCATATTGCACCGGGTAAAACAGCAGACCGTTCAATTCTTCAAATACCGGTAAAACCGATTTACGCGAAACCGATGTCCAGCAGCCGAAAACCGCCGCTACCTTGTCCTGGCTCAGTAACTGACGTGCTTTTTCAGCAAATAACGGCCAGTTCGAGGCTGGGTCAACCACCACCGGTTCCAGCTTTTTGCCCAACACACCGCCCTGCGCATTGATTTCATTAATAGTCATCAACGCCACATCTTTCAGCGGCGTTTCGGAAATAGCCATGGTGCCGGATAACGAATGCATGATGCCAACCTTAATAGTGTCGGCCGCCTGAACACTAAAACTCATTCCCATTGCGACAACAGAGGCGGAAAGCGCAAAAGCTTTTAAAAATGTACGACGCTGCATAGTTTCACTCCTGAAATTAGTCTTGTTGAAAGCTCCGGTGCAGCCGGGCAGACAAAACGGTGCAAATTAAGGGTATTCAGAAGTGATAAGGCAAAAACGATGCCAGATATTAAAACATCATATAAAATCAATGAATTAGAATTTTAGACACAAAAATCAGTATTAATTTTTGCCGCCAGAAGGATTAATCGCGTGAAACATTGAACCACAATGAGACAACTCTGCATTATAAACGTGCAACAATCTGTGTCTGTAACACACGGTCACAACGGCGCGCCCCGATATAAAAACATGGTTATTTGTTCGCAGACAACCGTGCCTTGTCACTATTATTTATTTTTCCCGACGTAATCACGTCAAAATTTTACTTTTCCGCCGAAATAATCACACAGTTCAGCCTTTGTTTAAGATTGAATTGCTACTATAGTCATAAGCGAGGTGAACTTAAGGTAAGAGAGGAAACTCACAAATAAAGGAGCATTTACTATGCTGGGTAATATGAATATTTTTATGGCTGTTCTGGGAATTATTTTATTTTCCGGTTTCCTGGCCGCGTATTTTAGCCACAGATGGGATGATTGATGAACGGAGATAGTCCTGAACCGACCCGGCCCCTTGCTGCGTAGCTGCACAAGGGGCCATTTTTTTACCTGAATTCCCCCTCCCGGCACCTTTTCCCTGATGTACAGATAAAAAAAACCGCCGGATAAACCAGCGGTAAATGCTTGCATGGATAGATTTGTGTTTTGCTTTTATACGCTACCTGGCAATTCCCTGCGAAGATAACGGATAGTTGGCTAATCTATCATCGACAACCCCAATGAACGTTAAACGAAACGTAACTACTTTCTATAAGACATGTTGGCCGCTCATAAGATTCTTGCAAACCGTACAGTAATCCATGTCATCGCAATGGTTATAAAATGAGCTATTTATTGCTTCATAGTGTATGGTAAGCACCCCATCACAAGGACAATCAATATGTCGATACTCAAAGATATTAAGATGCGTACTTTACGACCAGTGAAAAGTACCTGTCCTCACTGCTGCCGCCAGTCAATGCACAGCCTGTCGAGAATAAAAAACAACATAACGTTAGTCTGCCCCAACTGCGGCAATACCTACCTTCCTTCCCAAAGCAAACCAGTCAAGTAACGTAAGAACAGGAAAACAATGCCGACCTTTCACCAGCAGCACTCCCTACCCGAGCGTCTCTATGAGATGCAAGGCATCAATACCCAACAACGATTCATTTTGCTGAAGAAAAAATCCAGCTAACAACCGGGCACCACGCCCGGTTCAATTTTCTGGCTGACCAGTCTTAAGCGCTCAAGCCACGATGTTCCAGCATGGGTTCCATGCGCGGTTCACGCCCGCTCCACTGGCGATAAAGTTCAGTTAAATCAGTGCTGTTTCCGCGGGACAAAATTGCTTCGCGGAATTTCTGTCCGTTTTCACGGGTTAATCCGCCCTGCTCTACGAACCACTGATAGCCGTCATCGGCCAACATTTGCGTCCACAGATAGGCATAATAACCTGCGGCATAACCGCCACCGAAGATATGGGCAAAATAACTGCTGCGATAACGCGGCGGCACGGCCTTGAGATCCAAACCTTCCGCCGCCAGCGCCTGCTGTTCAAATTGATCGACCGGATGAGATGACTCGCTCAACTCCAGAGAGTGCCAGCGCATATCCAGCAATGCAGCGCTGAGCAGTTCGGTCATGTCGTAACCTTTGTTAAACAGACTGGCCCGCTGCATTTTATCCCGCAATGCCTGCGGCATTTGCTCCCCGGTATCAACATGTCGGGCAAAACGGGCAAAGACCTGAGGATGGCTCGCCCAGTGTTCGTTGATCTGTGAAGGAAACTCGACAAAATCACGCGGAGTGTTGGTTCCAGAAAGCGTGGCATAACGCTGAGTGGCGAACAGACCGTGCAATGTATGTCCAAATTCATGAAATAGCGTAATAACATCATCCCACAGCAGCAATGCAGGCTGATCCTGTGCTGGTTTTTGATAATTACAGACGTTGTAAATAACCGGTCTGGTTTCGTTAAGCAGCGATTGCTCGACAAAATTGCCCATCCAGGCTCCGCCGCTTTTTGATTCCCGGGCAAAGAAATCACCGTAAAATAGCGCCAACCCTACGCCATCATGATCGAATATTTCCCATACCCGAACATCCGGGTGATAAACCGGAATATCGAATCGTTCAACGAATTTGATGCCAAAGAGTTGATTGGCCGTCCAGAAAACGCCCTCGTTCAGCACCGAATCAAGGGCAAAGTAAGGTTTGAGCTGTGCCTCATCAAGGTCATATTTCTCACGACGGACCTGCTCGGCATAAAACGACCAGTCCCAGGCCTCGGCGCTAAACGACTCGTGTTCTTGAAAGATAACGTTCTGGATTTCAGCCTGCTCATCCAACGCCCGCGCCCGCGCGGCTGGAACAATAGATCGCATAAATGTCAGTGCCGCTTCCGGCGTTTTTGCCATCTGGTCGGCAATTTTCCAGGCTGCGTAATTGGCAAAACCAAGCAGTTGCGCCTGCTGCATCCGGATTGCTACCAGTCGCTGAATAATAGCTCGCGTGTCGTTGCCATCATCATTTTCAGCCCGCGTCCATGCGCGGGTGAACAGTTTTTCGCGGGTCTGACGATCGCGTAAAACCGCAAGCGCCGGTTGCTGTGTTGTGTTTAATAGCGGGATAACCCAACGCGCTTCAAGCCCTTTCGCCCTTGCAGCTTCGGCGGCAACGGCAATTTCTTCTGTGCTCAGCCCCTCCAGATGCCGGATATCATCCACCACCATAGCACCTGACGTGTTTGCTGCCAGCAACCGTTGATTGAACTGGCTGGTCAGCGTGGCGGACTCCGTATTGAGCGCTTTAAGTTTGGCTTTATCGGTCTCGTTCAGACGGGCGCCGGCCAGTACAAAACGCTGATACACGACCTCCAGCAGACGTATTGATTCGCTATCCAGACTTAACGTACCACGCCTCTGCCAGACAGCTTCGACACGGGCGAAAAGCGCGCCATTGAGATAAATATCATTGGCAAGGTTCGCCAGCTCTGCGGAAAACTCTTCGTCAAGGCGCTGTAGTTCATCGTTGGTGTGCGCCGCCGTCATCGCGAAGAAAACGCTGGTCACACGCGTGAGCAGCACTCCGCTTTGTTCAAGCGCCAGCAACGTATTAGCAAAATCAGGAACCTGTGAGTTTTGCACAATAGCGTCGATCTCGGCGCGTTTTTGCCGCACGCCTTCATCAAACGCTGGACGATAATGCTGCACGTCGATCTGATCAAACTGCGGCGCCTGATACGGCAATGTGCTGTGGTGTAAAAATGGATTCGTTAACGACATCTTTCACTCCTGAAAACGATTTGTTTACCAGAGTAGACTTCCCGGGAATCGACCGCAATCGCGTTAAGCAGGAATAGCTCTGAACGGAAATGACGTGCTATGGTAGTACTACATAAAAAGCGTTGAGGAACAGTGAGATGATCGTTTTAGTAACCGGAGCAACCGCAGGTTTTGGTGAGTGCATTACGCGTCGTTTTATTGAGAATGGGCATAAAGTTATTGCCACCGGACGCCGCCAGGAGCGCCTGCAGGAACTCAAAGATGAGCTGGGTGACCGCCTCTATACCGCGCAACTGGACGTACGTAATCGTGCATCAATTGAAGAGATGCTGAACGCCTTACCCGCTGAATGGCGCGATATTGATGTTCTGGTCAACAACGCGGGTCTGGCGCTGGGCCTTGAGCCAGCCCACAAGGCCAGCGTTGAAGACTGGGAAAATATGATCGACACCAACAACAAAGGCCTGGTTTATATGACCCGTGCCGTTCTGCCAGGCATGGTTGAGCGCAACCGCGGTCATATTATCAATATCGGTTCTACCGCGGGCAGTTGGCCATACGCTGGTGGGAACGTCTACGGTGCGACCAAAGCGTTTGTTCGCCAGTTTAGCCTGAATTTACGTACTGACTTACACGGCACTGCGATTCGCGTTACCGACATTGAACCTGGTCTGGTTGGCGGTACGGAATTCTCTAACGTACGTTTTAAAGGCGATGACGCTAAAGCTGAAAAAGCCTACGAAAATACCACTGCGCTGACCCCGCAAGATGTTACAGAAGCGGTATGGTGGGTGGCGTCCTTACCCGCTCATGTCAACATTAACACCCTTGAAATGATGCCTGTCACACAGTCTTTTGCCGGACTGAGTATTCATCGGAGCTAATTTCTCTGCCCGGCCTTGCGCCGGGTATAGATAGCCTGAAATAAGTGATAAGATCTCCGGGTTAACTCTCTAAAAAGTAAGAATGAATGACCGTAGAAACGCAGCTCAACCCTACACAACCGGTAAATCAACAGATTTACCGTATTCTTCGTCGTGATATCGTGCACTGTCTGATTGCACCCGGTACGCCGCTGTCGGAGAAAGAGGTTTCCGTACGCTTTAATGTGTCACGCCAGCCGGTACGAGAAGCATTCATCAAACTGGCAGAGAACGGTCTGATTCAGATCCGCCCGCAGCGTGGCAGCTACGTAAACAAAATTTCGCTGTCGCAGGTGCAAAACGGCTGTTTTGTTCGCCAGGCAATTGAATGTGCCGTGGTCCGCCGCGCCGCATCACTGATCACCGATAAACAGTCCTATCAGCTCGAACAAAATCTGCATCAGCAGCGCATTGCGATTGATCGAAAACAAATCAATGATTTCTTCCTGCTTGATGACGAATTTCATCAGAAACTGGCTTTAATCGCCGAGTGCCAGCTCGCCTGGGACACCGTTGAGAATATTAAGGCCACGATTGACCGCGTTCGTTATATGAGCCTGGATCATATCTCTCCGCCTGAAATGCTGCTGCGTCAGCATCACGATATTTTTACCGCACTTGAGAAACATGATGGCGATGCCGTTGAGCGCGCAATGATGCTGCATCTCCAGGAAATTGGTGAGTCCGTTCAGCTAATCCGTCAGGAAAATAGCGACTGGTTCAGCGAAGATTAATATTACGCTCACCTCACACCGAGGTGAGTTTCTCCTGCCTTCCCCTCTCCCGCACATCTGCATAAAAAAAGCTGTGATTTTGATCGAAAACAAAAAAAATCATTAACGAGAAGCGTATTTATATTGCGCCCGTTACGTGGGACTAGAGCCCACGGGCTTTGACGGTAAGTTGGAAAGGAGAAAACACCATGAAAACATACGATCGTAACCGTAACGCAATCACCACTGGCAGCCGCGTCATGATTAGCGACACCGGACTTACAGGCCGCATTACAGCGATAGATACCGATGGCCTGACCGCTGAGCAAATTCGCCGCGGGAAAACAGTGGAAATCGAAGGGTGTGAAGGTAAATATGCCCCCCTCGAACTGATTCGTTTGGGCATGAACTAATTGGTGTGAATGCCAGAAAACAATGCGCCATCTGGCCCGTTTATAGCCAGATGGCGACTTAAATGATGTTCTCGTTACTTCAGTTTTGCAGCATACTTCGCAACGGTTGCCTTCGCCCCTTCAGCCAGTAAAGCAAGATAGGCTTGTGTGACCTGATTCTTGAACAATTCTACCTGCGGCAGTTCACGACCAAAAATAGCATCGATCGCCAGCAGCGCCTGGACACGATCTTCGCCCTCGTTACTGCTATGCACCGCTTTCTGGATCACCGGTAACAGCGGATCGCTGATTTCAATCGCCTGGCCCTGATCATCCACACCGCCGACGTAACGCATCCAGCCAGCTACGCCCAGCGCCAGCAGTTCAAAGTGGCTACCGTGCACAATGTGCCAGCGAATGGAGTCCAGCATACGCTGCGGCAGTTTTTGACTGCCGTCCATCGCGATCTGCCAGGTGCGATGACGCAGTGCCGGGTTGCTGTAGCGCTCAATTAACAGATCGGCATAGTGCGGAAGATCCACTCCTTTCACTTTTAACGTGGGCGCTTGTTCCTGCAACATCAGCGCGCGCGCGGCGAGGCGATAATTTTCATCGCCCATGCAATCGTTAATGTGCTGATATCCCGCCAGATAACCCAGATAAGCAAGGAAAGAGTGGCTGCCGTTGAGCATACGCAGTTTCATCTCTTCAAACGGAATGACATCAGCAACCAGCTCCGCTCCCGCCTTCTCCCATTCAGGGCGACCAGCGACAAACTTATCTTCAATAACCCACTGACGGAACGGTTCACATGCCACGCCTGCCGGGTCGCGTACGCCGGTAATGTGTTCAATTTTGTCCAGCGTATCCTGGGTAACAGCAGGGACAATGCGGTCAACCATTGTCGACGGGAATGTGACATGTTGTTCGATCCACGCAGCCAGTTCCGCATCCACCGCCCGGGCATACGCGGTGACAACATTGCGCATTACATGACCGTTTTCCGGCATGTTGTCGCAGGACATCACGGTAAAGGCGGCTAAACCCGCAGCTTTGCGGCGTGCAAGCGCCTCAACCACAACGCCTGCCGCAGTTTTTGGCTGTTTTGGATTTTGTAGATCGGCAGCAATCATCGGGTTGTCTAACATCAATTGACCGGTCGCCGGAGAATGGCAATACCCTTTCTCGGTAATGGTCAGAGAAACAATCGCAACCTGCGGTTCACTCATCGCAGCCAGTACGCTTTCCAGCCCATCAACCTGCGCATGCAGCGCATTTTTCACCACGCCCACGACTCTTGCAGTCCAAGCATCTGCGGACATTTCTGCAACGGTATACAGGTTATCTTGCTGTTTCAGATCGGCAATCTGCTGCTCGCCGCCAATCAGGTTCACTTCGCAATAGCCCCAGTCACTGCCGTGATCTGCAGCGAGAATGTCAGCGTAAACCCCCTGATGTGCGCGGTGAAATGCGCCAAACCCCAGATGAACAATACGCGGGACCAGTTTTGTACGATCGTAGTCGGGAAGTGCAGCCTGTGCCGTTAAGAGCTTGTTTTGCATGGTATGACCTACTTATCAATGAAATCAGGATTGATTCAGAGTAACGCCTGTATGGTTGTATGTTTTGATTTGCATTAAGCTTTTTATGATTGGTATGACATCACTTAAAGCTGTGTACCATAAAAGGTAAATTTGGCGGCATATTGCCGCCAAAGGATATTAATGTTTCTGCCACTGCTGGTATTCACGTTTAAGCCTTTGCGGTGCAGTTTCCGGCATCATCAGCAAACCAATAACTGAGATGACGCCAAGTACAATCACATAGGTTGCGAGTCCATAATAATGTCCACCAGTTACTTGCAGAATTTTTACTGCTACTAAACCAAGAATCCCACTACCAATTAGCGATCCCAACTGCCAAATTAATGCTATTCCGCTACAGCGAATATGAGTCGGGAAAAGCTCTGGGAAATAAGATGCCTGAGGTGCATAACACATACTATGCCCAACGCTCAGTACCAGGATCATTACTATTTGCGTAAGCCAAAAGCTATCCTGATTGATTGCAAGGAAGAAAGGAATAATCATAACAACCTGGAGCAATGCGCCGATAATATAAACTGGTTTACGCCCAATTTTATCGCATAGCGAGCCCATCATCGGTATTGCAATTATTTCTATAATCACCGCAACAATCATTGTCTCCATCAAGATATTTGCATCGAGATTGTTTGCCTTACCGTATGCAAGGACAATCACTGTAAACATTGCAAATGTGCAAGCCTCAATCAGCTTCGCACATACTCCCTTAACGACAATTCCCGGAAAATCACGGATAACTTCAACTAATGGACGTGATTCTTCTGCTTTTGTCTCCCTAATCTGAGCAAAGACTGGTGATTCATCAATTTTTAAGCGGATAAATAACCCAACAATAACCAGCAACAGACTTAACAGGAACGGTATACGCCACCCGTAATCCATCATTGCCTCTGGAGAAAGTGTGGCATTTAACAACGCAAAGAGTGCTAACGGCAGAAGAAAACCAACTGGGGCACCGATTTGAACCCAACTCGAAAAAAATCCACGATGTTTGGGCTCAGAATATTCAGCAGTCATCAATACTGCACCGGCTTGTTCTCCTCCAACACCAAAGCCCTGTAATACACGAATAAATATAAGTAAAGCTGGAGCCCATACACCTATTTTTTCATATGTAGGTAACAACCCAATACAGAATGTCCCTAAGCCAACGATTAATATAGTAATAACCAGTGCTTTTTTGCGCCCGACCTTATCGCCAATATGCCCAAAGACAATTCCTCCTAATGGTCTAGCCAGGAAACCAACGGCATAGGTTGCAAAAGCAGCCAGCGTACTAATTAACGGATCGTCACTTGGGAAAAATAAATGACCAAAAAAGAGTACGGCTGCTGTCCCATATGCAAAGAAGTCATAGTATTCGGCAGCAGTACCAATTGCGGAGGCTGAAGCCACTCTGCGAATAATGGGTTTATTATCTACGTTATTTTTAATATCGACTGAACTAACCATAAGTTTTACCTTCTGTAGGGTATTGAGTTAATCAACATCTTTCGTACGTAAAATTTATATTTACCAGTTCCACAACGTGCCATCTTCCAGACGAGCAACAGGCAGATATGCAGGGTCATACGGATATTTCGCCGCCAGCTTTTCGTCAAACTCGATCCCAAGACCTGGTTTGTCTCCTGGATGCATATAGCCGTTATCAAAGGTCCAGTTGTGCGGGAACACTTCCAACATTTGCTCGGAATACCCCATATACTCCTGTACGCCGAAGTTCGGCACCCACAGATCAAAGTGCAACGCAGCGGCCATGCATACTGGGGACAGATCGGAAGGTCCATGCGAACCGGTACGTACCTGATACAGCGACGCAAAATCGGCAATTCGACGCATGCCAGTGATACCGCCCGCATGGGTGATGGTGGTGCGGATATAGTCGATCAATTGCTCTTCGATAAGCTGTTTGCAGTCCCAGATGCTGTTGAAAACTTCCCCTACCGCAATCGGCGTGACCGTATGCTGGCGGATCAGGCGGAAGCATTCCTGGTTTTCAGCTGGGGTTGGGTCTTCCATCCAGAACAGACGGTATTGCTCGATGCTTTTGCCAAAACGGGCCGCTTCAATTGGCGTCAGACGGTGGTGCATATCGTGCAGAAGATGTTCGTTGAAACCAAACTTGTCGCGCACGGCTTCAAACAGTGTTGGTGTGAAATCGAGGTACTTCTCCGTTGACCATAACTGCTCTTCTGGCCACTGCCCTTTGGTGGCGGGTTCGTAGGCCAGTCCTTTGCCTTTAGACATACCGTAAGTGGTTTTCATACCCGGCACGCCGCACTGCACGCGAATTGCTTTAAAGCCCATCTCTTTATGGCGCGCATAATCTTCGAGTACGTCATCAACGGTATGGCCTGTGGTGTGACAGTAAACCATAACGCCTTCACGAGATGCGCCGCCGAGCAGCTGGTACAACGGCATATTCGCCGCTTTCGCTTTGATGTCCCACAATGCCATATCCACCGCGGAAATCGCCGACATGGTGACCGGACCACGACGCCAGTACGCGCCTTTGTAGAAAAACTGCCAGATGTCCTCAATTCGGTGCGCATCGCGACCAATCAGCTGCGGACAAACATGATCTTTCAGATAGGACGCTACGGATAACTCGCGTCCGTTTAACGTCGCATCTCCCAGCCCAGTGATCCCATCGTCTGTGGTAATTTTCAACGTGACAAAATTACGCCCCGGACAGGTGACAAACACTTCAGCCCCAACAATCTTCATCTCTTATTCCTTGCATTTGTTCTTGTGATGCAGGAAATTTACCCAACTGAGCTACTACCATACAAGTATGAAGATCAAAAAAACGCTGATTGATCACAAAAAAGGCGCTATGCGCGCCCCCACCCAGCCACAATAATCAGCATGCCGCACAATGCCACCAGCGCGCCTGACCAGTCGTACAGGCTAAGTTTTACGCCGTCAACAATACGTAGCCAAAGCAACGCTGTCACCACGTAAACTCCACCATAGGCCGCGTACACACGCCCGCTTGCTGCCGGATGCAGCGTCAGTAACCAGACGAATAAGGCCAGTGACATCCCGGCGGGTATCAGCAGCCAGGCCGTAGCCCCTCGCTTAAGCCAGAGCCAGGGTAAAAAGCAGCCAATGATTTCGCATAACGCGGTGATGAAAAAAAGGAATGTGGTCTTAAGCATTGATGTTATTCAGTTACCTTCGGTTTAACCATGATACGACAGAATGTCGTTAGCGTATCCATCTCCGCTGA
Organism: Citrobacter sp. Cb041; assembly: GCF_030336655.1. Lineage (NCBI taxonomy): Bacteria > Pseudomonadati > Pseudomonadota > Gammaproteobacteria > Enterobacterales > Enterobacteriaceae > Citrobacter > Citrobacter sp. Cb041. Next base: position 197,100 of record NZ_JAOWDD010000034.1, read on the forward strand.
GTGGGTATGCCCGCAAGCCGGAATAGTGTAGAATTTAACCCTGTTTTATTGTTTTTCCCCTTTCCCATAAAAGGAATTCGCCATGAATATTACACTGACCAAACGCCTGTGCCTGACGGCTATGCTGACGCTGGCTGCGGCTGTGTACACCTCTTCCGCATTTGCTGAAACCAGTAAACTGATCATTGAATCCGGGGACAGTGCGCAAAGTCGTCAACAGGCAGCAATGGAAAAGGAACAATGGAACGATACGCGTCAGCTACGCCAGAAGGTCAACAAGCGTGCAGAGAAAGAGTGGGACAAAACCGACGCTGCTTTCGATAGCCGTGATAAGTGCGAACAGAGCGCTAATATTAATGCGTACTGGGAGCCCAACACCCTGCGCTGCCTCGACCGCCGCACTGGCCGCACCGTTGCCCCATAATGATTGCACTTTGAAAGATATTGAAAGGATACGATATGACTAGCGCCCTCAGTGTTAAGCTGCGCCCGCTGGAGCGTGAAGATTTACGATTTGTCCATCAGCTTGATAACAACGCCAGCGTAATGCGTTACTGGTTTGAAGAACCTTACGAAGCATTTGTTGAGCTGTCAGATCTGTATGACAAGCATATCCACGACCAAAGTGAACGTCGCTTTGTTGTGGAATGCGACGGTGAAAAAGCCGGACTGGTGGAGCTGGTTGAAATTAACCATGTGCACCGCCGGGCAGAATTCCAGATCATTATTTCGCCGGAATATCAGGGCAAAGGTTTGGCTTCCCGGGCTGCTAAGCTGGCGATGGATTACGGCTTTACCGTACTTAACTTATATAAGCTGTATCTGATCGTTGATAAAGAGAACGAAAAAGCCATCCACATCTACCGTAAACTCGGGTTTATGGTCGAAGGCGAACTGATTCATGAATTCTTTATCAACGGCCAATACCGCAACACAATCCGCATGTGTATCTTCCAGCAGCAGTATCTGGCAGAACATAAAACGTCAGGTCCCAACCTGCTGCAACCTACCGCTCAATAAAGACTGACTAATAGTAATCGATGGTGTTTTCAATCGAGTAATGGTGTTCAACTGCCGGCTTCACGCTCTCGTCAACGATAACAAGCTGGCAGTTGACCGGATTAGCATAGTCATCATACTTGCACGTTTGTTTTACATTACCTAACGGATGGTTATTAAGCAGGCTTACCGCGGTGTAATCCAGCTTCTTCAACGGGTCAACCGACGGTTTGGCATCAACCTGCAAGGTATTGTCCTTATTGACGGTGGTTTTACCCAGCGGGTAACCTTCCGCATCATAGCGATATTGCACCTTCATCTCTTTTCCCGTGGCGGAAACGACAAAACCGTTATCGTCAGTATCCCATACCACGCCCGCCGCAGGCAGTTCTGCTAACTGACATTTACCCTGTAAGCGGATCCGTTTTTCCAGCGTTTTGGCGTCCCGGTAATAGTTAGCATCCAGGACCAGCGCCATGCCGGTATTGCTTTCGATATCATGCAATTCAAGCGTATCGAAGCACCCTTCCTGTGAGAGCGTACCGACAACGCGCTTGGTGACTTCACCTTTGTCATTAAGCAGCGTCTGGCTGAAATCTTTTACTGGCCCGCGCAGCGGATCGAAATCAAATTCATTGGAAAAACTGGCCATTTCCGGCGTAAAGGAATCCAGGCCTTTGGCGTTATCACACCCGGCCAGCACGACGCACAGGAAACCTAATAAGATCTTTTTCTTCACATTTTTCACCGGGATAAGAAGATAATTCTCAATCATATTAGCAAATACAGTTATTTACACCAGAAATGCTAATCTTAGTCCAGGTCGATCATAAAGGAGCTGATGATGAAATACATAACAGGAATTGCCGCGCTCTTACTGGCCGTCGCGTCCCCGCAGGTCTTGGCGGCACCGGCGTCATGTGAACGCGTGAAAAGTGATATCGAACAGCGCATCATTAATAATGGCGTTGCTGAATCCAGCTTTACGCTGAACATTGTCCCCAACGATCAGGCCGATCAGCCTGATTCACTGGTCGTGGGACATTGTGCAAACGATACGCACAAAATTCTCTATACCCGAACCAACAGTGGCAATGCCCCAGCCAATAGCACCCCTGCCCAGGACGGGCACGCCGCCGAACCGCAATAAATCACGCCCTCCGTGCGCGGAGGGTCACTCCTGTTTGATATGCATTAAGATGACATACCCATAAGTGGGTAAACTCAAACCATTATTAGCATGCTATTAATTTCGTTATAGAAATTAATATATAGCGATAACTAAAATGGGGTGAGTAATGTCAAAAACTGAGCAATACGGAGGCATTAGCCGCAGGACGTTAGTGAAATCCTCGGCAATGGGTTCGCTGGCGCTTGCCGCGGGTGGGCTGTCGTTACCTTTCGGAATGCGCACTGCCGCCGCAGCGGTACAGCAGGCGATACAGCCCGTTGAAGAGAAGGTTGTCTGGAGTTCTTGTACCGTTAACTGTGGTAGTCGTTGTCTTTTACGTCTGCACGTTAAGGATGACTCCGTCTATTGGGTAGAGTCGGACACAACGGGCGATGATACCTACGGTAATCATCAGGTACGTGCCTGCTTGCGTGGCCGATCGATCCGTCGCCGTATGAATCACCCTGACCGCCTAAAATATCCAATGAAACGTGTAGGCAAGCGTGGAGAAGGAAAATTTGAAAGGATCACCTGGGATGAAGCACTGGACACCATTAGTGGTAATTTGAAGCGGATCCTGCAGGATTACGGTAACGAAGCGGTTCACGTGCTGTACGGTACAGGTGTAGATGGTGGGAATATTACTAACTCCAACGTCCCCTACCGCCTGATGAATTCTTGCGGCGGCTATTTGAGCCGCTACGGTAGTTATAGTACCGCGCAAATCAGCGCCGCAATGGGTTATATGTTTGGTGCTAACGACGGCAACAGTCCTGACGACATCGCCAATACAAAACTGGTCGTCATGTTTGGCAATAACCCTGCCGAAACCCGTATGAGCGGCGGCGGTGTAACCTGGTATGTTGAGCAAGCCCGCGAACGTTCTAACGCACGAATGATCGTTATCGATCCTCGATATAACGATACTGCCGCTGGTCGTGAGGATGAATGGCTGCCTATCCGACCAGGAACTGACGCTGCATTGGCTGCGGCGATCGCCTGGGTACTGATCACCGAAGATCTGATTGATAAACCTTTTCTTGATAAATACTGTGTCGGCTTCGATGAAACCACTCTTCCCGCCAGTGCACCGCGGAATGCACACTATAAAGCCTATATTTTAGGCGATGGACCAGACGGGATAGCCAAAACACCGGACTGGGCTTCCCACATTACCAGCATTCCGGCTGAGAAAATTATCCAGTTAGCGCGTGAAATCGGCGCAGCGAAACCCGCTTATATCTGCCAGGGTTGGGGACCGCAGCGTCACTCCAACGGTGAACAAACCGCTCGCGCGATTGCGATGCTCTCCGTTTTAACCGGCAATGTGGGGATAAACGGTGGTAACTCAGGGATGCGCGAAGGGACCTGGGATCTGGGCGTGGAATGGTTCTCCATGCTAGAAAACCCGGTTAAAACGCAGATATCAGTCTTTACCTGGACGGATGCTATTGATCATGGTGCAGAGATGACCGCGACCAAGGACGGTGTTCGCGGTAAAGATAAGCTGGACGTGCCTATCAAGTTTATCTGGTGTTATGCCAGCAATACGCTCATCAACCAGCATGGCAATATCGCGCATACCCATGATGTCTTACAGGATGACAGCAAGTGCGAAATGATCGTCGGTATTGAGCATTTTATGACTGCCTCCGCAAAATACTGCGACATTCTGCTACCTGACCTGATGCCAACTGAACAAGAAGATCTCATCTCACACGAGTCTGCCGGGAACATGGGCTATGTCATCCTTGGTCAACCTGCGACATCGCCAAAATTTGAACGTAAACCCATTTACTGGATGTTAAGTGAAGTCGCCAAACGTCTAGGTCCGGATGTATATCAAAAATTCACCGAGGGTCGTACGCAGCATGAATGGGTGAAATACCTGCATGCCAAGACCAAAGAGCGTAACCCGGAAATGCCGGATTACGACGAAATGAAAACGACAGGTATTTTCAAGAAAAAATGCCCCGAAGAACACTATGTTGCTTTCCGTTCTTTCAGAGAAGATCCTGGGGCTAACCCATTGAAAACGCCATCAGGGAAAATTGAGATTTACTCTGAACGGCTAGCAACCATTGCAGAAACATGGGAACTCAAAGACGATGAGATTGTTCATCCTCTTCCAGCTTATGCACCAGGCTTTGACGGTTGGGACGATCCTAAGCGCAAAACGTATCCATTGCAGCTCACGGGTTTCCACTATAAGGCGAGAACCCACTCCAGCTACGGCAATATCGATGTTTTACAGCAGGCTTGCCCGCAGGAGATCTGGATAAACCCCGTCGATGCCAGGACGCGCGGCATCCGTAATGGCGACACAGTTAGGGTGTTTAATAATATCGGCCAGATGCTGATCAGCGCGAAAGTCACACCGCGTATTTTGCCCGGCGTCACTGCCATCGGACAAGGAGCCTGGCTCAATGCCGATATGTTCGGCGACCAGATCGATCATGGTGGTTCCATAAATATTCTCACGTCGCATCGACCTTCTCCATTAGCGAAGGGGAATCCATCCCACAGTAATCTCGTTCAGGTTGAAAAGGCATAAGGACTAACCCATGACAACTCAGTATGGATTTTTTATTGATTCCAGCCGTTGCACGGGGTGTAAAACCTGCGAGCTGGCCTGCAAAGATTACAAGGATCTCACTCCCGACGTCAGTTTCCGGCGTATTTACGAATACGCTGGAGGCGACTGGCTGGAAGATAACGGCGTCTGGCAACAGAATGTCTTCGCCTACTACCTCTCCATTGCCTGTAATCACTGCGAAGATCCGGCCTGCACCAAGGTTTGCCCCAGCGGCGCTATGCATAAGCGTGAAGATGGTTTTGTGGTGGTGGATGAAGACATATGCATAGGCTGTCGCTACTGCCACATGGCCTGCCCGTACGGCGCACCGCAGTACAATGCCGCCAAAGGTCATATGACCAAGTGCGATGGCTGTCATGACCGCGTGGCCGACGGCAAAAAGCCCATCTGCGTCGAGTCCTGTCCGCTGCGCGCGCTGGACTTTGGTCCAATTGATGAGCTGCGCAAAAAGCACGGTGAACTGGCGGCGGTCGCTCCGCTGCCAGGTGCGCACTTCACCAAACCGAGCATTGTGATCAAACCCAACGCCAATAGCCGCCCGACCGGGGATATCACGGGTTATCTGGCGAATCCGCAGGAGGTGTAACATGGGCAATGGATGGCATGAATGGCCGCTGGTCCTGTTTACGGTGCTGGGCCAGTGCGTGGCCGGGGCGCTGATAGTGAGTGGCTATGGCTGGCTGACCGCTAAAGACGAGGTGGCAAAACAACGTATCGTGCGCAGCATGTTTTTTCTGTGGCTGGTGATGGGCATCGCCTTTCTCGCCTCGGTAATGCACCTGGGTTCGCCACTGCGTGCCTTTAACTCGCTGAACAGAGTTGGCGCATCTGCGCTGAGTAACGAAATCGCCAGTGGTTCACTGTTTTTCGCCGTCGGTGGCCTGTGGTGGCTGGTGGCGTTTCTCGGTAAAATGCCCGCAGCGTTAGGTAAAATCTGGCTGCTGGTGGGCATGATGCTGGGTCTGGTATTTGTGCTGGCGATGACCAGCGTCTACCAGATAGACACTGTCCCGACCTGGTATAACGGCTACACTACGGTGGCATTTTTTATGACGATGTTGCTGAGCGGACCGCTGTTTGCCGCCCTGCTGCTGCGTGCTGCGGGTGTTTCCTCTGGCACCGCCAGATTCGCCTACATAAGCGTTTTGGCCCTACTGGTGATCGTGGCGGTTATTGTTCTGCAGGGACTGTCGCTCGGCGGGATCCACAGTTCGGTGCAATCCGCCAGCGCGCTGGTTCCCGACTACGGAAGCTTGCAGGTCTGGCGCATCATTCTGCTGGCCGCCGGTCTGGGCTGCTGGATATGCCCGCTGATACGTCGTAAAGCACCGTCCGTCGGCGGCCTGGCGCTGGGCTTAGTGTTAGTCCTCGCCGGTGAAATCATTGGCCGCGGATTGTTTTACGGTTTACATATGACAGTCGGAATGGCTGTTGCAGGTTAACTTTCGGGTGCGGGGCAACCCGCACTGTACAGGATTGTTTGCATGACCCATTTTTCGCAAGGTGACAACTTTTCTACCGCGGCGCGCGTTCTCGGCGCACTGTTTTACTATGCGCCAGATAGCGCGGAAGCCTCTGCATTAGTCAGCGCGTTAAGAGCCGATGGCTGGCAGGCGCAGTGGCCGCTCGATCAGGCAATGCTTTTTCCGCTGGCTGCACGGCTACAAGCCGAGGTCGATGAGCCTCTCCCGCAGGCCTGGCAACGCCTGTTTGTCGGTCCATATGCGCTACCCTCTCCGCCCTGGGGATCTGTCTGGCTGGATCGTGAAAACGTGTTGTTTGGCGACTCTACGCTGGCACTCCGTCAGTGGATGCGGGACAACGGCATCCAGTTTGCCATGCAGCAAAATGAGCCAGAAGATCACTTTGGTTCACTGCTGTTGCTGACGGCCTGGCTTGCTGAAAATGAACGCCACACCGAGTGCGAACAGCTGCTGGCCTGGCATCTGTTCCCGTGGTCATCCCGCTTCCTTGATGTGTTTATCGAAAAAGCTGACCACCCGTTTTACCAGGCGCTGGGGGAGTTGGCCCGTCTGACGCTGGCGCAATGGCAGTCGCAGTTACTGATCCCGATAGCCGATAAGCCACTTTTTCGTTAGTTTCACCACAGGCAGGATGTGTCCTGCCTGTGTAGCATCCTGTTGCGCACGCCGAGCTTTTGCTTCTGTTGCCAAATAGCCGCAAAATAAAGCGTCTGAAATTTCCTGTCTGGCCACTCATGCATCATTTACATGCTTATCCTGACCTGCGCGCCATGTTCCGCCGCCTGCTGATTGCTGCGCTGATTGGTATCCTTGCTGCGTTGGCCGTCGCAGGATTTCGCCACGCCATGCTCCTTCTTGAATGGTTGTTCCTGAGCAATGACACAGGGAGTCTGGTCAACGCGGCAACAAACCTTTCCCCTGTAAGACGCATGCTGACACCTGCGTTAGGAGGGCTGGCGGCGGGTTTGCTGCTTTGGGGATGGCAAACGTTCAACCGGTTACGCCCGCAGGCTCCCACTGATTACATGGAAGCCTTGCAAACTAACGGACAATTTGACGTCAGTGCAAGCCTGGTGAAATCGCTGGCCTCGTTACTGGTCGTCTCCAGCGGGAGTGCCATCGGGCGCGAAGGTGCCATGATTTTACTGGCAGCGCTGGCAGCCTCCAGCTTTGCTCAACGCTTCACCCCGCGCACAGAATGGAAGTTATGGATTGCCTGCGGAGCCGCTGCGGGTATGGCCGGAGCGTATCATGCCCCACTGGCGGGCAGTCTATTTATTGCTGAAGTGTTGTTTGGCACGCTGATCCTCGCGTCACTGGGACCGGTGGTGGTATCCGCCGTCGTCGCCTTGCTCACCACCAATATGCTGAGCGCCAGCAATGCGCTGCTGTATGCCGTGCACTTCACACGGGAACTGCATGCGCTGGAATACGTCATGATCATCAGCACCGGTCTGGCTGCCGGCGTTTGCGGACCGCTATTCATGTGGTTGATGACCGCCAGCCATAATGGGTTTTTGCGCTTAAAACTCTCGCCCCCGTGGCAACTGGCGCTCGGCGGGCTGATCGTTGGCCTGCTGTCATTGCTCACGCCTGCGGTCTGGGGTAACGGCTACAGCGTGGTGCAGTCATATTTACTCTCCCCACCGCTGCTGGCCGTGGTGAGCGGGATCTTCATCTGCAAATTACTGGCGGTGCTTGCCAGCAGTGGTTCCGGTGCGCCTGGCGGTGTGTTTACGCCAACGCTGTTTGTCGGTCTTTCGGTGGGTATGCTGCTGGGACGAGTGTGGGGATTATGGCTTCCGGGTCCGGATGAGATTGCCATTCTGCTGGGATTAACGGGGATGGCCACGCTGCTGGCAGCTACCACGCATGCGCCAATAATGTCGACACTGATGGTTTGTGAAATGACCGGGGAGTATCGTCTGCTCCCCGGATTGCTGATTGCCTGTGTGGTGGCGTCTGTACTGTCGCGAACGTTACGCCAGGACTCTATCTACCGACAACACGCTGCCGAGCATTGACAGACGGATGTACTGAGACAGCTCGCGTTGCTCTGCGCGAGGCAGATAAGGCAGTTCACCGATCAGCGGTGCGGGTAATTTTTTGCCCAGCACATCAATGATTTCCGCATAATGTGCCAGCCCCGGGTTGATTCGGTTCGCGACCCAGCCAATCAAAGGCAGTCCGTCGCTGGCAATCGCCTGCGCGGTGAGGATGGCATGATTAATACAGCCTTCCTGGATACCCACTACCATTAGCACCGGCAGTTGTTCCTGCACCACCCATTCAGATAACGGACGCAGATCGTTCATCAGGCTCCGCCAGCCTCCGGTGCCTTCCACGACAACGTGATCCACTTTTTCGCTGAGGCTTGCGAGGCCGTTGGATAACAGGGTGTAATTGACCGGACCACTATGCGCTACGCTGCTTTCATCCTCACTCAACGCAATCGGGTTGACCGCCTCGTAGGGCAGTTCGATAGTAGACACGCTTTGCAGCACCAGCGCATCTTTGTTGCGCAGACCTTCAGGTGTCTCTTTGCTTCCTTTGGCCACGGGTTTGTAGCCCGCAACGCTTTTACCCCCTGACGCTAACGCTTGTAGTAATGCGCGGGAAACCACGGTCTTCCCAACAGAAGTGTCTGTACCTGTAATAAAGAAACGCTTCAGCATCACTAACTCCACCGTTATGCTTTGAAAATATAAGTCAGGAAAATAATACAGTGGAGAAAGTCTAAGGTATGACGACGAGAATCGGCTTGAGATAGCGCAATTTTTCGTACAACAGTTAAAAAATGTTAACCCTGTAATAGACGAATCAACAAAGAACCGTTATACATCGCGTCCTTCACGAGCGCCGCCCCTGCCATCGTCCCTTGATTGGTGAACTGCGTACTTTCGACGACAATATGCTGACTGTAGGCCGGGAGCGCTTGCTGACGAATGCTGTCAGCAATAGTGGGAAACAAAATATCCGCCGCTTTACTGAGCGGAGAACCAATCAATATCTTTTGCGGGTTGAACAAATTCACCATGATGGCCAGAATGCGTCCGACATGGGTCCCGACGCCGCTAATAATATCTTTCGCCAATAAATCCCCCTGCATCGCCGCCAGACACAGCGCGTCTACCGTTAACGGTTGCCCGTGTAGAGAAGAACTCATTGACTGCTTCAAGCGTACCTGTGCCAGTTCGAGCACGCTGTCGACGCTGGCGATCGTTTCCAGGCAACCATGGTTGCCGCAATAGCAGCGTTTGCCGTAGGGGTCCACCTGCGTATGACCAATTTCCACCAGGCTACTGCTGCCGGCATGCAGTAGATGACCGTCGGTGATTACTCCGGCCCCCACGTTATGATCGATCACCACCTGAATGACGTCGCGCGCGCCGCGCGATGCGCCAAAAAGCGCCTCGGCCATAGTCCAGGCGCTGATATCATGCTGAATATAGACCGGCACGCCGGTATGATTTTCAAGCGCTTCACCCAGCGGCATCTCTTTGACATCGTCGTAGAATGGCATGCGATGAACGATACCGTTTTCAGTATCAATAATGCCGGGTAAGGTAATGGCGATGGAGGTTAAGCGCTCCAGCTTTTGCTGGTGGCGGATGAAAAACTGATCGACCTGGGTAATAACGCGTTCCAGCAATGGTGTTTCACTGACCAGCGCCATTTCAAGACAATCTTCAACCACCAGTTTGCTGCTCAGATCGCGCAGCGCCAGAAAGATCTCGCCGCGACTGATACGAATGGATAGATAGTGCCAGGCTTCCGTTTCCACAACCAGCCCAACGGCCGGACGTCCTCGGCTGCCCGCTTCCTTGATTTCCAACTCTTGCACCAGGTGCGCTTCGAGCATTTCGCGGACAATTTTAGTAATACTGGCAGGCGCCAATTGTGCCAGGCGAGAGAGATCAATACGCGATACCGGACCCAGCTGATCAATCAGGCGATAAACCGCGCCCGCATTGGTCTGCTTAATTTGATCGATATGCCCAGGCTGACTATCAGCAACCACCACTTACTCCCTTTATTTTCGCGCTCCGAAATAATCTGCGGGCTATGGTGAAGCACTTCAATGGCTTCCGTCAACTTTTTACTTAGCCTTGTGATTTACTGCACATTTTCGCCCATTTTTAAACTAAATTAATCGCCTGAACGGCCGCCAGCAGTTGCTCGCGAAAGCGTTGCGCGGCGTGACTTTGCTCATGATGTTTTGGCCACACTAGCCACATTTCCGAAACGGCATCTTCTTCCGCTATCGGGATCCAACACATTTCATACAATTGCACCCGTTTAAAGGAAGCGGGAAGAATGGAAACGCCTAACCCTGCGGCCACCAGCCCGATGATAGTCATCGCCTCACCAACCTCCTGAGTGATAGTCGGCTTCAGTCCATAGCGATGCATGAGGCCAAGAATATCGTCATACAACCCCGTCCCCACATGCGGATCAAAAAAGACAAATGGCTCATTAGCCAACTCCGCCAATGTGACCACCGGCTTTTGCGCCAATGGATGCGTGCGCGGGATCATCGCCATCAGCGGCTCATGCAGAATGATTTCACGCTCCAGCGTTTCCGGAAGCTGCGTGTTGCGCAGAAGTCCCAAATCCAGCGTTCCTTCATTGAGCGGAGCAATTTGCTCGCGCGTGTTCATTTCACGGGTTTGCATATGTACAGCGGGGTAGCTCTGGCGAAAGAGGGATAACGTATCTGAAACCGCTTTGATAAACGGTGCCGATGACGTAAAGCCGATACGCAATTCCCCCGCTTCTCCCAGATGCAGACGCTCAGCCCTGGCAGCGGCCTCATTAACCAGCCCCAGGATCTGCCGACTGTCTGCCAGAAATTGCTTTCCGGCAGCGGTCAGCGCCACGCTGCGGTTAGTGCGCACCAGAAGTCGGGCGCCGACCTGCTGCTCGAGGATCTGGATTTGCTGGCTCAGCGGCGGTTGCGAAATATTCAGCCGTGCCGCCGCCCGGCCAAAATGCAATTCTTCGGCAACCGCTACAAAGTAGCGTAAATGACGCAGCTCGATATTCATATTTTTAAGATATCATTTGAGATTATTAATATATTAGACAGAATAATGCAATTTTCATACTCTTAATGCTAGTCATGTAGAGGTAATTGATTGAGCAAGGATTACAAGTGAGCCGTACAACCACTGTCGATACCGCGCCGACAAGCGATGTTGATGAACAGAGAGTTACCCCGCCGGATAGTTTTATCAAACGCGGAACATCCCCATTTATGCGCGTCACGCTGGCGCTGTTTTCTGCCGGACTGGCGACATTTGCTCTCCTCTATTGCGTGCAACCCATACTGCCAGTGCTCTCGCACGAGTTTGGGGTCTCTCCCGCCAGCAGCAGTATTTCGCTTTCCATCTCAACGGCGATGCTCGCGATCGGTTTACTGTTTACCGGTCCACTTTCCGATGCGATAGGCCGCAAGCCGGTGATGGTTACCGCCCTGCTGCTCGCGTCCTGTTGTACGTTGCTTTCGACGATGATGACCAGCTGGCACGGTATTTTAATCATGCGTGCGCTGATAGGTCTTTCGCTCAGCGGCGTGGCGGCAGTGGGAATGACCTATCTGAGCGAGGAAATACATCCCAGCTTCGTCGCCTTCTCAATGGGCTTATATATCAGCGGTAACTCGATTGGTGGTATGAGTGGCCGTTTAATAAGCGGCGTGTTTACCGACTTTTTTAACTGGCGTATCGCGCTGGCGGCGATCGGTTGTTTTGCCCTCGCCTCCGCGCTGATGTTCTGGAAAATCTTGCCGGAATCTCGTCATTTCAGACCAACGTCGCTGCGACCGAAAACGCTGTTTATCAACTTTCGTTTGCACTGGCGCGACAAAGGGTTGCCGCTGCTGTTTGCGGAAGGTTTTTTACTGATGGGGTCGTTTGTCACGCTGTTTAATTACATCGGCTACCGTCTGATGCTCTCGCCGTGGGAACTCAGCCAGGCGGTTGTCGGTCTGTTGTCCGTGGCCTATCTGACCGGGACCTGGAGCTCACCGAAAGCGGGGTCGATGACCACCCGCTATGGACGTGGTCCGGTAATGCTCTTTTCAACCGGCGTGATGCTGGTTGGACTGTTGATGACCCTGTTCACATCACTGTGGCTGATCTTCGCCGGGATGCTGCTCTTTTCAGCCGGGTTCTTTGCCGCGCACTCCGTGGCAAGCAGTTGGATTGGACCACGGGCAAAACGCGCTAAAGGCCAGGCATCTTCCCTGTATCTGTTCAGCTATTATCTGGGTTCCAGTATTGCCGGTACGCTGGGTGGCGTATTCTGGCACAGCTACGGCTGGAACGGCGTGGGCGGATTTATCGCCCTGATGCTGGTGCTGGCGTTGCTGGTCGGTGCACGTCTGCACCATCGTCTGCACGTATAATCCACGATGCCCGGGTTCCGGGCATCGCCTTCATCAACCAGGCTGTAACGTCTGAGCCCCCATTTGCAGGGCAATAACCGTCCCGTTCATCGCTATATGCAGCATAACCGGCATCAGCAGGCCGTTGCTTTTCAGTCTGGCGATGATCAAAACCTGCGACACAAGAAACAGCATCAGCAACGTGCGCAGATCCACATACTGCGTATGCATGATGGCAAAAATGACCGATACCACCACCGACGACAGCCAGGTTTTATTATTGAACCAATACTGGAATGCGTTGAATAAACAGCCCCTGAAAACAATCTCTTCATACACTGGCGCAATAAATATCAGGGTCAGAGTAGATAACCACAGCGCGTAGCTGTTTAGGGATATCTGGCTGGTCACCCACGCTTCGGTTTGTCTGAGGCCCAGAAACCATGGCAGGATAAGCTGAATAAACAGCAGCGCCACGAACAAAATGGCAAACCACCTGGCGTTGAAAATTCCCTTTCCCAGCCCCTCTCTTTTTCTGAAGAAGAAGTAATACAGCGGGACCAGCACAACAAATTCCAGCGCAAACAGCAGCGGAAAAAGTAGCCCTTTGGCAAGCAGAACCTGGCTGGCGGGGAAAAACAACGGAATAAACGTGAGGCCAAACATCAGCAAAAACATGGTAAAACAGCCAGCAACCGCTTTGGTCCTGACGATATACAGGTTGTCGGCATCCTGTGACATACGATCTCCTTGCGCTTATCAAAGATAACTTGATGAATTATCAATATATGATAAAAATTCTCATTATCACTGACAACCTACCAACTTTTACGCAATGCCCACGGTTTACAACGTGTATAGCGTTACAGACTCTTTTCAGCGGAACATTCTCATCAGCTACTCAGTGGAGAATCCGCCAGCGGCAACGAAAAACGGAAACAGGCCCCTGCCGTTGAATTAATCAGGCGGATATCTCCCCCATGCAGTTCGAGCATTCTGCGCACGATCAGTAAGCCCAGACCACCACGCTCAGCCCGCTGCTCACGGGGTAGTAACGCCGTCGGGCGCTGAAATAATACTTCGCGAACAGCCTCTTCGACGCCAGGCCCGCTGTCCTGCACTTCTGCTAACAAGCGGTCTTCATCACGCCAGACTTTTAGCCACACTTCGCCCCCGTCAGGCGTATGACGGATAGCGTTATCCAGCAAATTCGTGACGATTCTTTCCATCATCGATAAATCGGCATTCACCAGCGGTAACGGACCAATTACGTCAAGGTGCAACTGCAAATGACGCGTGGCAACGGGTAGATCAAATTTCTGTGCCACATCCTGGATCAGCTCGCCAATAGCAAAACGTTCACGCTGTGGTTTTATGCCGCCATGCTCAAGTCTCGCCAGCTCAAAAAGCTGTTGTGACAGATGGCGAACCTTATGCCCCTGGCGCAGTGCAATGCTTAGATAATGCCGGTTTTCCTCCGGCGTCATCGTATCGGCTTTCAGCGACAGCATTTCCAGATACCCCAGCAGTGAAGTGAGCGGCGTACGTAAATCGTGCGAAATATTGGCGATAAACTCTCTGCGCTGACGATCGCTGTCAGCTAATAAATCCCATTGGTGGGCAATTTTCTGTGCTAACTCGATAAATGCATTGTTCAGCAACGCAATTTCATTCGCCGGGGCCAAATCAGGCTTTTTCTGCGCCAGCTGTTTGATGACGCTAATGCTGTCCAGCTCCAGATTAACCACCTGACCGGTCAGCCTTTTCACCGGATTCGTCACCCATCTCCACACCAGGTACCCCGCGATTGCACCGGCTAATAAAACCAGTATTAACGTCCCGGTCACGGTGTTCCAAAGCGTTTTTTGCCAGGCGGTATTCGCCAGTATATTGAGATCTTCGCCCTGGAGAATAATGTACAAATAGCCATGCAGCTTGCCGTTAAATAAAACTGGCGCAGCGCTGAATACCTTTTGCTGGCTGCTGCGCGGATCATTGCCATAGACGGGCAGCTCGTCCGAATTAAGGAAAACCTGGATCGGCTGTACGCTAATGTTCTGGCGCTGAATATGCCCAGGCGGAGCGGCATCAGCAAGTATCTCGCCTGACGGTGAAACCAGATACAGCTCCACGCTTGGGTTTAGCGTCATCAGGTGATTAAACAGTCCTTTTAAAGTCTGCCGATTTACTTGCCCGCTGGCATCAATAAGCGGCTCACTTTTGACAATCTTGCTTGCCAATTCCAGCGAGAGCCTTTGCACCATGGCGTCGCCATACTGTTTACTGCTGCGGATCTGGACAACGCTGACAGCAACCGCGCAAATCAACATAATAGCGGTAAAGACCAGGGTCAGACGCTGGCTCAGCGACAATCGATAAATCATGGTTGATGCTCCGCGTTAACCGCAGCAAGCTTATAGCCTCGTCCCCACACGGTAAGAATAATTTCCGGCTCCGCAGCATCTTTTTCAATTTTGGTGCGCAGGCGATTGATATGACTGTTCACCGTATGCTCATATCCTTCGTGCTGGTAGCCCCACACCTGGTCTAACAACGCCTGACGCGAAAAGACCTCGCCGGGATGGCGGGCGAAAAAATAGAGCAGATCGAATTCACGCGGCGTTAAATCGAGGGATTTACCCTGCAGGCGGACTTCCCGGGCTAATGGATCAATCTCCACACCATGGACGGAGATAATCCCCGCCTCCATACGCAGGTTCTGACTCATCGCCTCCTGACGGCGAAACAACGCCTTCACCCGGGCCATCAATTCCAGCACCGAGAAAGGTTTGGCTAAATAATCATCGGCGCCCATTTCCAGCCCCAGTACGCGGTGAGTTTCACTGGTGCGAGCGCTGATAATAATGACAGGTAGATAGAAACTCATTTGCCGAATGCGACGACAAATTTCCAGACCGTCCGCGCCCGGCAGCATTAAATCGAGGATAACGGCATCCCAGACGTGCTTCTCCAGTAGCTCGACCGCTCGTGCCCCATCAGCCTCATGAATAATTTCGTACCCCTCATCCTTCAGGCTAAGTTGCAAAAGTGAGGCAATATCGCTGTCATCTTCCACCAAAAATATCTTTTTTGCGCCTGCCATCAGTGTCATCCCCCTCTCGTCATGCTGAAAGCTTACCTCAGGCAAGGGGCGGAAGTTATCACAAAATTTTTAACTTTTCGTGAGGATCCAGGGATACGCATGCGTCCAGTATGTCGTTATAGATAGGTCAGGCATCAACAGGGAAACGTCGATTTGTTTTCCTTAACATGAAAATAAAAAGGAAAAGTTATGCAGAAAAAACATCCACTTCGGGAAGCTGATGTTACCGCCGAGTCCGTTTTTTTTATGCAACGACGACAGATCCTCAAAGCTCTTGGGATAGGTGCGGCGGCGGCTTCGATCTCTTCCCCGACACAGGCCGGTCTGCTGAATTGGTTTAAAGGCAACGATCGCCCGTCTGCACCGGCGGGCAAACCGCTCGAGTTCACAAAACCCGAGATCTGGCAAAACAATCTGCCCTTGACGCCGGAAGACAAGGTCACGGGCTACAACAATTACTACGAATTTGGTCTGGATAAAGCCGATCCTGCCGCGAATGCCGGTAGCCTGAAAACCGATCCCTGGACGTTAACCATCAGCGGTGAAGTGAACAAACCTTTAACGTTGGATCATGATGCGCTGACGACTCGTTTTCCATTAGAAGAGCGTATTTACCGGATGCGTTGCGTTGAGGCGTGGTCGATGGTTGTACCGTGGGTCGGCTTTCCTTTGCATAAATTATTGGCGCTGGTTGAACCCACCAGCCACGCCAAATACGTCGCCTTTGAAACACGCTACGCACCTGATGAAATGCCCGGCCAGAAAGATCGCTTCATTGGTGGCGGGTTGAAGTATCCCTATGTTGAAGGTTTACGTCTGGATGAGGCCATGCACCCGCTTACCCTTCTGACCGTGG
This sequence comes from Citrobacter sp. Cb041, assembly GCF_030336655.1. NCBI lineage: Bacteria > Pseudomonadati > Pseudomonadota > Gammaproteobacteria > Enterobacterales > Enterobacteriaceae > Citrobacter > Citrobacter sp. Cb041. The sequence continues at coordinate 213,697 of NZ_JAOWDD010000034.1, forward strand.
GCGTGTATGGCAAAGCGTTGCCGCCGCAAAACGGAGCGCCAATACGCCTGACCGTACCCTGGAAGTACGGCTTCAAGGGCATTAAATCGATAGTCAGTATTAAGCTGACGCGTGAACAGCCGCCGACGACCTGGAATATGTCGGCACCTAACGAATACGGTTTTTACGCCAACGTAAATCCGCAAGTCGATCACCCCCGCTGGTCTCAGGCCACGGAACGTTTTATCGGTTCGGGTGGCATTCTCGATGTACAGCGACAGCCCACGTTGCCTTTTAATGGTTATGCCGATGAGGTGGCTTCTTTATATCAGGGCATGGATCTACGGGAGTATTTTTAAGTGAGGTTAACCGCAAAACAGATAACCGGCCTGAAAGTACTACTGCATCTCGCCGGTTTATTACCCCTGCTATGGCTCTTCTGGGCCGCACAGCATGGTGAGTTGGGGGCCGACCCGGGTAAAGATATCCAGCACTTTACGGGCATCACCGCGCTGAAGTTTCTGCTTGCTACCCTGCTGGTGTCACCGCTTGCCCGCTACGCAAAGCAGCCGTTGTTGTATCGCACCCGTCGATTATTAGGGTTATGGTGTTTTGCATGGGCCTCGCTGCATATGACCAGCTATGCGCTGCTGGAGTTGGGTATACAAAATCTGGGATTATTGGGACGTGAACTGGTTTCACGCCCATGGCTAACGTTGGGCATGACTGGTTGGATAATCTTATTCCTGCTGACGCTGACCTCCACGCAAGCCGCGCAGCGTAAAATGGGCAAACGCTGGCAAACGTTGCACAACTACGTCTACCTGGCGGCCGTTTTGCTTCCGCTGCATTATCTGTGGTCGGTAAAAGTGTTATCACCGCTCCCCATTATTTATGCCCTCTGTTTTCTCGTGCTACTGGCTTTTCGCTATAAAAAGCTGTTACGCAAAGTCGGGTACAAAGGTGTGTTTATGAAAAGTGAATGAATCACGGTAAACTTCTCATCACACCTAAACAGAACGAGAACAAAAAATGAGTAACAATGATAATTACCATCAGCTCACCCGCACGTTCCAGCGGCTCTCTCGCTTCTCCCACCTCTCGGCAATCGCCAGTTGGGACATGTTTACCATGATGCCATCTGGCGGCAGCAAAGCTCGCGGCGAAGCACTGGCCGAGCTGAGCGTGCTTGAGCACCAGTTGTTAACCGACCCGAAGGTGGCAACGTGGATCGCCGCAGCCCAACAGGAAGACCTTAACGATGTTGAGCAGGCCAACCTGCGCGAAATGTCGCGACTGCATCATCAGGCATCCTTACTACCTGAATCGTTGGTAGAAGCGAAATCACTCGCGGGTAGCCGCTGCGAGCATGCCTGGCGCAGCCAGCGACCAGCCAATGACTGGGAGGGATTTTCCGAAAACCTGAAAGAGGTCGTGAAGCACAGTCGTGAAGAAGCCCGGCTGCGTGCCGAAGCCACAGGCTGTTCGCCTTATGACGCGCTACTGGACATTTTCGAACCAGGGATGACCAGTGCCCAATTGGATGTCCTGTTTGCAGACGTTAAGAGCTGGTTACCGGATCTGCTCAACAAGGTGGTGGCAAAGCAGTCTCAGCAGTCGCTCATCGCCCCGGTTGGTCCTTTCCCAACCGCAATCCAGCGAGAGTTGGGCCTTGAAACGATGGCGCAGTTGGGATTCGATTTTACGGCTGGTCGACTGGATATCAGTGCGCACCCCTTCTGTGGTGGCGTACCTGAAGATGTGCGTATCACCACCCGCTATGATGAAAACGAATTACTTAGCGCGCTGTTTGGCGTGATCCATGAAACCGGTCACGCCCGCTATGAGCAAAATCTGCCGCACAGTTGGTCAGGGCAACCTATCGCCCTGGCACGCTCAACCGCTATTCATGAGTCCCAGAGTCTGTTCTTTGAGATGCAACTGGGGCGCAGTAAAGCATTTCTGACGCGGTTAATTCCTGCTGTGACGCGCCACTTTGGCGATCAGGCTGCGTTTGAAGAAAGCAATTTCATCGCCTGGAACCAGCAGGTTAAACCCGGTTTTATCCGTGTTGATGCCGACGAGGTGAGCTATCCTGCTCACGTTATCCTGCGTTATGAAATCGAACGCGCGCTCATTAATGGCGATATTGAAGTGGATGATATCCCGGCATTGTGGAATGAGAAAATGCAGTCCTGGCTGGGGCTGTCAACCATCGGCAACTATCGTAACGGTTGTATGCAGGATATTCACTGGACCGATGGCGGCTTTGGCTACTTCCCTTCTTATACTTTAGGCGCCATGTATGCGGCGCAGTTATTCAGTGCCGCTAAGCGCGCATTGCCTGATTTAGAGCAGTCTATTGCGCAAGGTGAGTTTGGTGCCCTGTTTGACTGGTTACGTCAGAATATCTGGCAGCATGGCAGCCGTTTCACCACTGAACAGCTTATTACCCAGGCCACCGGAGAGCCGCTCAGCAGCCGTTATTTCCGCGCTCATCTGGAAGCCCGCTATTTGTAATCTCATACCGTGAGTCATTGTACATATCGTTACACGCCGAAACCAATGACTCACGGAAGCCCTGTGATTACAGCGATATAGTTATTTCAACGGCCCCGCAGTGGGGTTGAATGAAAAAACCAAATCGAGGGTATGAGAATGAAAAAAGTATTAGCTCTGGTTGTTGCCGCTGCTATGGGTCTGTCTTCTGCTGCATTTGCTGCTGAAACAACTGCTACCACCGCTCCGGCTGCTGCTGCAACCACCAAAGCAGCTCCGGCAAAAACCACTCATCATAAAAAACAGCACAAAGCAGCGCCGCAGAAAGCGCAGGCAGCTAAGAAACACGCTAAAAAATCCGCCACAAAACCGGCTGTAGAACAGAAAGCGCCAGAGCAGAAAGCACAGGCAGCTAAAAAACACACCAAAAAAGCAGCGACCAAACCCGCTGCAGAACAAAAAGCACCAGAGCAGAAAGCTCAGGCAGCAAAAAAACACACCAAAAAAGCCGTAAAACACGACACCGCTAAACCCGCTGCTCAACCAGCTGCATAACACATTTGTAGTTACTATGGCGTCCCCCACGCCATAGCATACGGTGCTAAATCGACCTGATTTAGCGCCGCCTTTTGGAGGGTAAAATGGTGTCACATTACCGCTTTGAGCTCATTCTTATTACCCTGATAATTTGCGCCCTCATTGCCATGCATTTTTATCTATCCTGAGTGTAGTTATCTGATTTTACTCCCACTTTCCCGCCGTCCCGTCTATAGTATTAACTGAGGGTTTGCTGTTAAAAATCATAATTCCCCACCAGAGTGTGATATGCATAAAACCATTGCTGTGTTACTGGGTTCAATTTGTTTACTTCCTGTCGTGGCGCATGCGGACCAGCCTGCAACGGCCAGCGCTGAAGCAGAAAACGTAAAAACGCTGTTTTTTGGTCATGACGATCGCATAAAAGTGACTGACCCAACGCAATCTCCTTGGGACGCTATCGGGCAACTGGAAACCGCCAGCGGTAACCTGTGTACTGCCACGCTCATTTCACCACGACTGGCACTGACTGCCGGACACTGCTTACTCACCCCCCCGAAAGGCAAGCCGGATAAAGCCGTGGCATTACGCTTCGTGTCGAAAAAGGGTGTCTGGCGCTACGAGATCCACGGCATTGAAGGACGGGTTGATCCCTCGCTCGGAAAACGTTTAAAAGCCGATGGCGATGGCTGGATTGTGCCGCCTTCCGCGGCCCCGTGGGATTTTGGTCTGGTGGTGCTGCGTTACCCACCTTCTGGCATCACACCGCTGCCATTATTTGAAGGTGATAAAGCGGCATTAACCGCGGCGCTGAAAACCGCAGATCGTAAAGTTACGCAGTCGGGCTACCCGGAAGATCATCTCGATGACTTGTACACGCATCAGGATTGCGTGGTGACCGGTTGGGCGCAGAATACCGTTTTGTCGCACCAGTGCGACACACTCCCGGGCGACAGCGGTTCACCATTGATGTTGAAGACAGATACTGGCTGGCAGTTGATTGGCGTACAAAGCTCCGCTCCGGCGGCGAAAGATCGCTGGCGGGCCGATAATCGCGCCATATCCGTGACCGGGTTTCGCGATAAGCTGGATGAGTTGGCGAAGGAATAACCTATGCTGCCCGTAGTAACGGGCAGCACTGAGATCAGGCAAGTTTAATCATTACCATTCCGGCAAGCAGCAGCGCCAAACCGATCCAGCCTTTATGATTCAGGCGCTGACCAAACAATACCCAACCTGCCGCTAACGTCGCAGCAATCCCAAAGCCGCCCCACAAGGCGTAGGCAACAGAAAGGTCGATACCTTTTACCGCCTGGGACAGCGCGCTAAAGGCCGCTAACACGGCTGCCAGCGACAGCACGCCATAAGTCTTGCGGCGAAACCCATCTGAAAATTTCAAAAAGACGTTAGCGACGATTTCGAGCACAATGGCTATGCCAAGCCATGCGCCGTGAACCCACTCAAACTGCTGCATGGCTCACCTCTCTGCCCGCCTTTGTCGGTTTTCGTGTACCGGATTTAATCAGCACAATACCTAACACCAGCGAGACCAGTCCAGCCACCTTCATCGTGGACAAGGTTTCGTCAAATAACAGCACGCTGAACAGCGTAATAAATAAAATACCGATACCTTCCCATAAGGCATAGGCCACACCAAGGGCAATTTTTTTAACGGCAAAACTGAGAAAAATATACGATAAGGCAATCATTACCAGCATTAAAATAAAGCCCGAATTACCATGGCCGACGCTTGCCCATTTCATTGACAGCGTACCAGTAATTTCAGCCGCGATGGCCAGACCTAATAATATCCAGTAAAACATAATGCTTCTCCTGCTTGAGAATATAGTCCTTTGGGCCTACTGCATGCAGTAAACCAAAAAATAAAATTAGTTAGCTCAGCGCACAGCGCCAGCTCAGGCAGAAGAAGGGACTAAAGCGCGTTGCGCCAGTGTTGCTCACCCGTAAGCAAGAAAGTGGAGGAGGTACGAAGAAGTGAAGGTAAACGCAAAAACATCCTGAACATATTGTCCATAATATTACAATTATCCGCAGTGTTGCTTCTCATCATCGCGGATGATAATTGTCCTCGGTAGTTAAACACAGATGATTTGTACCATAGCTTCAATGCGAACTCAAAGTCTTTTCACTTCTTTACCTGCCCCATTTGATTTTTGTTATAACGGCTCGACGCAAATCACATTATTATTCAGATTCAAAAATGAAAAATGCAGGAATACACATGGCGAAACCGATCATCACGCTTAACGGCCTAAAAATAGTCATTATGCTGGGCATGCTGGTTATCATCCTGAGCGGCATCCGCGTTGCCGCAGATATCATCGTCCCATTTATTCTGGCGTTATTTATTGCCGTCGTGCTTAACCCCGTGGTGCAGCGGATGGTCAAACTTCGCATACCGCGCGTAATAGCGGTATCATTACTCATTGTTATTATTGTGATGCTAATGGTGTTGCTATTAGCGTATTTAGGTACATCCTTAAATGAGCTTGCGCGAACGCTGCCGCAGTATCGCTCTTCACTGGTTATCCCACTCAAAAACCTTGAGCCGTGGTTACAGCGCGCAGGGATCGGCGTTTCCGTGGATGAACTCGTCAAATATATCGATCCGAACGCGGCAATGACGCTGGTGACCAATTTACTGGCACAGCTGTCTAATGCCATGTCATCGATATTTTTACTGCTGTTAACGGTGGTTTTTATGCTGCTGGAAGTACCGCACTTACCCAACAAACTCAAACAAATGATGAGTCGTCCCATTGAGGGAATGGCAGCGATTCAACGCGCCATCGACAGCGTTTCCCACTATCTGGTGCTCAAAACGGCGATCAGCATTGTGACCGGGCTGGTGGCCTGGGGCATGCTCGCCGCACTCGACGTGCGTTTCGCCTTTGTCTGGGGACTGCTGGCGTTTGCGCTCAACTATATTCCTAATATCGGTTCAGTGCTGGCCGCCATTCCCCCTATTGCTCAGGTGCTGGTATTTAGCGGCCTTTATGACGCCCTGGTGGTTTTCGCAGGTTATCTGGTCATTAACCTGGTGTTCGGGAATATCCTCGAACCGCGGATCATGGGGCGTGGACTTGGGTTGTCTACACTGGTGGTGTTTCTGTCGTTAATCTTCTGGGGCTGGTTACTGGGGCCTGTCGGGATGCTGCTTTCTGTGCCGCTGACCATCATCGTGAAAATCGCGCTTGAGCAAACCAACGGTGGTCAAAGCATTGCAGTGTTGCTGAGCGATCTCAATAAAGAATGAATATACACGGCGTTTTACGGTGATTAGACGGCTAAAACCGTATGGGTTTATGAGTGGTAATCATGAATAGCGAAGTATTAAAAAAAAACGGCCTCCGCAGAGGTTATGCCCGTCAGTTAATCATTATGGAGAACATGTGATTTTGGCTCAGGGTTCCGTTCACCTCTGTGGTATCAATTCTATGAGGCTCAGATACCCGTGAACGCGCAAGGGAGGCTCACCGCCTCCTCCCTTGCAACCCAGGCTCCCGGCGGGGAAATCGTCGCTGCGCGATTCATTCGTCTTATGCCGTCTGCCTGTCGGGTCGGGGCCGGGCCTGCGTCCCTGCAGGCCGTCCCCTCTGCCCGCATCCCTGGGGGCAGACCCGGTCAGCCGTCAACGCCTCATCGATTTTCAGCCGGAACGGGGTCATCGCTGCAACGCACTGACTTTCAGTTAAATCTGTTTTGCTGTTCAGATAAAAAACGCAGGGGGTCAGGTGTGGGCTGGTCTGGCTGAAAATTGCCGACGTGTTTCCGTAAGGCCGGGAGAACCCGCAGGGATGCGGGTTCAGGGCGCGTTTTGCAGGGACG
>NZ_JAOWDD010000035.1:0-2488 GCF_030336655.1 Citrobacter sp. Cb041
ATAAACATAAATCGGGTCAAACGTCCCGGCAGGGTGTACCAGAATATAATCCCTGAATGGGCGTTCTCCCGGTGCTGGCGTTTCCGTTGACCACGGGCTGTTGATTTCACTTTCAGGGTAAACCAGCACACTCGGAGGGACGTATACATTGTCCCAATTCCCGGTATTGGAAGGAGATTCATACCCAGGATCGTCTGGTGTCCAAACAATCGTTGGCTTACTTGCGCCATCCTCCCAGAACTCATAGTTCCCGGTGGTACTGTTCTTCTGAAGCATTCGAACCGGAACTTTGTCCTGCCCACCTCCGGCGCTGACATGAAAACCTTTCGGCCTTATCATCCCGTTTTGCTCTGCTTCCCAGCGAAAGCGAACGCGCGTTGGAACATCTTCTTTATTCCGTGCGGCCTGCTCAAGCCGCATTTTATCGATGTAGTCCTGTTCGCCGCTGTTGAGTTTTGGCGAGTAGAATATGCCAAACAGAAAAACGGTGGTGGGGTTGGGGACTATCCAACGGCCAGCAGCAGAAAGATTTCCCCCGATTTTTTGCAATGCTGTATATCCGGCTTCGGTCGCTGCACCCGTAGTTATCCCGGTCGTTGTCGCTATTCCTGCCGCCGCTGCGGCTTTGGTTGTGTCCGGTGAGTTGAAGAGACGTTTGTACCAGGGGCGATTATCTTCCAGTGGTGGGGTTGGTTCGTCTGGTTTGTGTTTCTTTGCTACCTGCGCGTGCTGAACAGGCTCTTCCTTTGTTTGTTCTGTCTGAGGCGCAGCACGGTAATAGCCTGCATGACCAAAATTATCGAGTCGCTCTTGCTCAGTACCAGCATCGGTGCAGCCTTCACCACGAAGACAGGATTTCGCGTAAACTGCAACAGGCAAAGGCGCAACAATGGCGGAAGATTACGGGGAAGATGAACTCGGAACAACTGCACCCATTGCTGTGTTCGATGTTCTGGTTCCAGCCCCTCTGCGTGTTTCGTAGGTTTGCACCATTATTTGCGGAATAATTTTTGCCTTGTAAGGGCAACTGCTGAAACTGTCCAGACTAAAGCCCAGCCGATGGAATCTACATATTCATGCTCAAGGCAATGTTAACTTACTTTTCGGCCTTGTCGGAATGCTTCACGCGCTTCGTTCAAACTCATAACATTTGCTCCCCCTTTGTAGTCAGGCTCTTCTGTTTGAATAGGATCATCTTCCCATGTGCAAACGGGGCAAATCTCATAGCTCCCTTCTTCGGGAAATTCATATTGTCCACAGCAAGGGCAAGAGTGTACCAGCTCCATCATTTTCAAACCTCGCCACCTGAAATCTGGTAGTCAAGATCGTCCTGGTAGAATTCTTTACCTAAAATCCTTTCAATGGCTCTAACTTTTTGTTCGGTTAGATTCCATCCCCCAAGCCCAGCAACAAAGTCGTTATAGTCTTCTTCACTCCACTCCATAACGTGGCTAACTTCAGGAAGTTTTTCTTTAGGCACTTCAACCTCAAAAATAAGTAGCTCATCTACACGATCAAATGCATCAACAGTATAAATAATTGTCATTTTTCTACCCTTCTTGTTGGATCTGCTGGTTTCGTCTGCTCCCCTGATACAGGATCAAATTCCCCGAGATGGTTACGACCTGAGCGATCATACATTTCAACTGTACCGTGCTGTGAATCCCACTCAAAAATACGCCCTTTAGAATCCTTCCATCTTGAACGTAACGTTCCCCCACCTTTTACTGGTGTTCTTTTCTTCGCCGTTTTAGCGTCCGGAAATGCGGGTAATGGCGGTGTACCACGTGGAGCCACGTGATACTTATGATCTGCATTCAGATAAACATAAATCGGGTCAAACGTCCCGGCAGGGTGTACCAGAATATAATCCCTGAATGGGCGTTCTCCCGGTGCTGGCGTTTCCGTTGACCACGGGCTGTTGATTTCACTTTCAGGGTAAACCAGCACACTCGGAGGGACGTATACATTGTCCCAATTCCCGGTATTGGAAGGAGATTCATACCCAGGATCGTCTGGTGTCCAAACAATCGTTGGCTTACTTGCGCCATCCTCCCAGAACTCATAGTTCCCGGTGGTACTGTTCTTCTGAAGCATTCGAACCGGAACTTTGTCCTGCCCACCTCCGGCGCTGACATGAAAACCTTTCGGCCTTATCATCCCGTTTTGCTCTGCTTCCCAGCGAAAGCGAACGCGCGTTGGAACATCTTCTTTATTCCGTGCGGCCTGCTCAAGCCGCATTTTATCGATGTAGTCCTGTTCGCCGCTGTTGAGTTTTGGCGAGTAGAATATGCCAAACAGAAAAACGGTGGTGGGGTTGGGGACTATCCAACGGCCAGCAGCAGAAAGATTTCCCCCGATTTTTTGCAATGCTGTATATCCGGCTTCGGTCGCTGCACCCGTAGTTATCCCGGTCGTTGTCGCTATTCCTGCCGCCGCTGCGGCTTTGGTTGTGTCCGGTGAGTTGAAGAGACGTTTGTACCAGGGG